>NZ_JBWKEE010000008.1:67922-359661 GCF_056435605.1 Streptomyces sp. NPDC043896 | reverse complement strand
GGTCCCCTTCCCCCCCCCCCCCCCCCCCCCCCCCCCCCCCCCCCCCCCCCCCCCCCCCCCCCCCCTTCTCCCCCTCTCCCCCCCCCCCCCCCCCCCCCCCCCCCCCCACCGCCCTCTGCGTGCCGTCCCCGCCGGTCAGCGGCAGGTGCGCCCGCTGTTGATGCAGCCCACGGCCCTGGACATCAGGCCGTCCGACATGACGTTGATGAAGTCGCCGTGGTCGGTCACCGGCTTGTGCAGCTGCTCGGGGAAGCTGTCCACCGCGATCCGCGCACCCGGTGCCACCCCGTACGTGATCCGCTGCACCAGCTGCGGGATCGCCGTGAAGCCCTTCTTGCAGCGGCCGTTGCGGTCCGCGAAGTCCACGTGCGTGCGGTGGTTGGCGCTGTCGGTGTTGCGGCCGTCCCAGCAGCTCTGGAAGGTGAAGGTGCGCACCACGTCGCTGCCCTTCGGGCAGATCGGGTACTTGTCCTTCAGCTGGCGGTCCTCGAAACCGGTGCAGCTCCAGGAGGCGTTGGCGTTCCCCGTGCCGTTGCTGAACGCCTTGGCGTCACCGGTGATGATCCGCAGGAAGCGGGGCATGGCCTTGACCTGGCCGACGGGGCTGCCCTTGAAGGTGATCGAGACCTGCTTGGGCCGCAGGATCGTGCCGACGTTGGCGTCCTGCCCGCCGCCGGGGGCGTTGGCGTCCTTCTCCGCCCGGCCGTCGCGCAGCCGCAGCACGGGCCAGTAGTGCGTGGACTGGTCGCCGTTGCGGCAGGTGGTCCCGGAGGCGGCGAGGCTGTCGTTGGTGGAGAAGGCGTCGGTGGTCTTGTTGCCCACGTAGTCGTGCATGTGGTGCGCGCCGTTGGAGACGCCCGGGGCCACGATGACGTTGTCCGGGTTGAAGTGGCCGTTCTCGTTGCGGCCGCACTCCGAGCTGAACGAGCCCTTGGACGCGCCCCCCGAGGGCGCGGGGTTGCGTACGTTCGGCTTCACCTTGGTGATGTCCGTGAAGTCGCTCCTGGCGGGGCCGCCCTTCTGCCCGATGCTCCGGGCGGCGTCCTGGCCGCCCCCGGACGCCGCGGCGGCGGACGCGTCCTCGTCCGGGGCGGCCGGCGCCTCCTTCATCTCGCAGCCGCTGAGCCGGTCCAGCCCCTCCGGGCGTCCGGAGGAGCGGCCTATCGCGTCGGAGACCCGGCTGATGGTCGTGGCGCGCTGGTCGCGCAGCCGCCCGATGAGGGCGTCCTGCTGCGCCTTGCCCCGTACCTGCCCGGAGGCGAGCTGCCGGTACGCGTCGGCCACCTGCACGTCCAGCTGGGCGAGGTTCTCGTCGACCTCGCCCCTCGCCTGGTCGGGGACGGACGTGAGCCGGTCGCCCACGTCCGGGCAGTCGATGGTGGCCGTCACCTGTCCCGAACGGCCGTCCTGTCCGGCGTTCGCGCTGCCCGCGACGACGGCGACCCCGCCGCCGCCCAGCACCAGGGCGGAGACCACCGCGAGCAGCTTGAACCGGGGGCGCCTGTGGCCCTTGTGACTCATGCGATCACTTCACTTCGTTTCGACGGTCGGACATCTGAGGGGGCGCGGCCCCCCGGTGGTGGACCGGGGCGGGGGAGGCGGGCGCCGGACCGGCGTCGGAGACGGAGTCGAAGTCGACCAGCCCGCTCTCCTCCAGGACCGTGATGTGGTCCAGCACCGTGGCGTTGGCCGAGGTGGCGAGGGCGCGCACCATGGAGTTGCGGGTCTGCGCCCGGATCTGCGCCAGCAGCGCGAACACCTTGCCGTGCGCGCGGCGCAGCAGCTGGATGAACAGCCGCTCGTACTCGTTGTCGGGGGCGCTCGTCAGCTGGTTCAGCCAGGCCTGCTGCTGGGCGCTGGGCTGCCCGGGCAGGTCCATGCCGAGGGCCTGGCCGACCTGGAGGACCTGCCGGTCCAGCTCGGTGTGCCCCTCCACCAGGTGCTGGCCGGCCGTGCGCACCGAGGGGCGGGACCCGCGTTGCAGGGCCTGCCGTCCCGCGGGCAGCTCCCACAGCCCGGCGAGCCGTACCTTGCGGACGAAGTCCCGGTCGGCGGCGGTGAGCGGGCCGTACGCCGTGCTCATGGTCCCGGCGCCGTCGTCCTCCGTGCCGGGGCTCGCGGCGGGTCCCGAGGCGGCGGCCGAGGCCCGGTCGCCGAACTTCGAGACGGGGATGAGCAGCGCGATGAGCGTGACCGCCAGGGCGGTGATGACCAGAGCGCTCCCGATCGTGTATCTCGTGGCCACCGACAAGCCGCCGGCGGATCGCCGTCGCAGTGACAGCACAGTGCCTCCTCGCTCCGTGGGCAGGCAGGAGGCACGGGGTGGCAGCGGCAGCGGCGGCGGGCGCCCTGGGGGCCGCGCCCCGGCACTCCTGGGGTGCCACGGGACGCTAGTGCCCCGTCGGGGGCCGCCGCGGAAGGACCATCACCATCGGACAAACATCCGGGGGAGCCCCGGAACGGCTGCTATCTTGCCGCGGACCGCGGACCGCGGACCGCGGACCGCGGACCGCGGACCGCCGTACGGCCGTCACGTACGCGGAGGAGGGCGCCGTACGCCGGCGCCGGGTGGTGCGGTGCGTCAGCCCTGGTGACCCTCGCACCCCGGGCAGAGGTCGAGCGGGTCGCACAGCATGACGACCTGGTAGGGGCCGCCCTCGGGGCGTTCGGCGTCGTGGGGCGCGAACCTCCACTGGGAGGGCTTGACGTGCCGCGTCCGCTCCTTCTTCTCGACGCGGGCGTGCAGGGTGCGCGTCGACGGGTCGTTGGTCTCCACCATGACCTCGTCCGGGGCGAGCGGGAAGTGGTCGTGGAGCAGGCACAGGCCGAAGCGGTCCAGGTTCCCGTGCTTTTCGAGCACCTCGACGAGGTCCCGTACGAACGCGGCGTCGGACGGCCCGAGTACCTCGGCGTCCTCGAAGCGGGGGAGCGGCTTCCTTGCGGTGGATTCCGTCGTGTGGGTCATGGCATGTCCCGTGGATCGTGGGCAGGAACCCCCGATTCCATCATCGGCCGCGGACCGTTCCCCCGCAATCCGGTCGGCGGCGGCCGGGAGGGTGAGGACGGGGCCCCCGGCCGCGCGTCCCGGGGCGACGGGGCGCCCCGCGTGATAGGGGTCCGAGGACGGGCTGGACGAGTCGATGCGGACGGGGCGCGATCGTGAGATCCCGGTGGTGGTGCCTGCTCCTGCTGCTGATCGCGGCCGTGGTGGGGTGCGGCGGAGTGGGGGCGGAGGCACGGGGAGTGACACCTGATCCCTGTCGCATGGAGGAAATGAGGGACAGCAGGGCGCGGGCCACGCTGGAATTCGCCTATCACGACCGCACTTATACGCAGGTCGTTTCGAAATTGACCATCACCATTCCGGTGAAGGGCTGGCCCCTGGCGAGGGATCTGGCCGTCAGCGAGGGCGCCGCCCTGTACCGGACGGCCATGCGCTGTCTCCTGCGCGGGGACGAGGAGAAACCGCGGAACCGCGAGTGGCGCTACCGGGACCCGCTGGTGACCATGCGGGAGGACGTCGTCATCGTGGACTACGAGGCGACCGCCTGGATCGAGCAGGGCAGGCCCTTCCGCGTCGGGCCGTGGAGGATCAACGTCCCCGCGAAGGGCGACAGGTGGATCGTCAAGCTCGAGCCGTCGAGGGTGCTGGAGAAGGCCACGTGGGGACCGGTCGAGGTGAAGCTGAACGGGCTCGAAGCCCACGACGTGTCGCCCCGGGACTTCACCGCCGACTCCGTCCGTCTGGTGTGGTCCGCCCCCCAGCCCCGGGACGTGCGGCTCCACGTCGATCCGCCCTGGCAGCGCTCCTTCAACGTGGGCGACCGATGGTGGTCCCTGGGATGGGCGGGTGTCGCCTCGTGGTGGGTGCTCACCTGGGCGGTGATCGTGCTGGCCGTGCTCCGTTCGGCGCGGGCGCCGTCCGGTGCGCCGTCCGGGCAGCCGGGACTGGGCGTCCTCGCGCGGGCGGTCCTGCTCTGGGTCGCACTCAGTGCGGCGGTCGCCGTGCTGCTGCGCCTGTCGATCTCGTACCCGGAGGCCCTCAGCCCGTCCTGGCGCTACGTCGTCACCATCGCACTGGGCCTGGCCCTGGTGCTCCTGGCCCGTCCGTGGTCCCACAGCCCCTCTTCCCGCGCCGGGGGTGAGCCCGCGGCCGAGGAGATCCTCGCGGTCGCCCGGGTCGAGCGCCGTCAGGTCCAGGCCGTGACCGTGACGGCCTCGGTCGTGGCCGTGTTCTGCTTCATGCTGGTCGCGGCCCTTCCCGTGCCGGATTCCGTCCCGGTCCCGTCCCTTCCGCAGCCGCAGCCGCAGGCCACCACGGCCCACCTCGTCGGTTTCGCGCTGCTGGCGCTGGCGGCACTGTGGCTGTGGTTCGCCGCGATGGCGGCGTGGGCGTGGCGCTTCGCGCGGGAGGGCGCACTGGTCCCGCGGTCCTGGAACGCCACGTGGGACAGGACGCCGCTCCGCTGCACCGCGGGGGTGGGGGTCGTGCTGGCGGCGGCCGCGGCGGCCCTGTTCGCCTCCTGCTGGTGGACCCGCGAGCGCAACTGGCAACGCGCCTACTGGCTCGCCGATCCGTCGGGGGCCGCCCGGGAGTTCAAACGGGTCCAATTCCTCCAGGAGTTCGCCTACATCGGACTCACCTGGGCCTACGCCTACGCCTGGCTGCTGGCGGGCATCGCGCTCCTCGCGCTGCTGCACTCGCGCGTCATGGCACGGCGCCGCGCATCCGACGGCGCGGAGCAGCGGGTCTCGCTGGGGCCTGCCGGAGTCGACCTCTTCCTGACGGTCGCGGTCTTCGCCCTCGCCGTGGGACTGAGGCAGGTCGAATTCGCCGGTTCCAACGTGCTGTTCGGATTCTGGCTCCTGATGGTGATCGGATCCCTGTACGCCGTGGTCGCGGCCGGCCGGCGGTTCTCCGTGCTCGGCCGTACGGGAGAACAGTTCTGCATCCGGAGGCTGGGCACGAGGCGCCGCCGGAACGCGTTGCTGACGAAGGCCCACGAGTTCCGCACTCTGCACCACCAGCTCTACTCCCTCGACCGCGGCCGAGGAGAGGAGGGGCTGACGCGCGAGGAGCTGGAGGGCAGGCTGGACGGCCTCCACCAATGGCTGTTCGACGGGTGGGGGAGGGGGCACCCGCCGCCCCAGATCTCCGTGCTGGACACCGCTCTCAGCTGGGGCCCCGGCCAGGACTGGTGGGACAACGCCCGGCACGGCGCACGCCTCGCCTTCTGCTTCGGGTTCCCGGCCAGCCTCGCCCTCGTCTGGCAGAGCTACCTCTGGGACTCCCGCACCCAGACGGCCACGTTCCAGAGCCCCGTCGGGCTGCTGGAGATCGCGGCGAAGTTCGCCGCCTGGCAGGTCGCGTGGGCCGGTGCCGGCCTGGCCCTCGGGGCGCTGTGGCGCCTGCTGCCCGGACGCCGCAGCCCGGTGCGCGCGCTGGTCCTGACCGCCGCCCACGCCCTCCCCATCTCCGTCGGGGCCCTCATCACCCAGATCACCGACACCGACCTCGGCTACGTCTTCCTCCACGTCGCGCTCATGCTGCTGGTCCTCACGCTCACCAGCATCTGGATGGACATGGCGACCTTCAGCGAGGAGATGCGGTTCTGGCCGAGCCGCGTCGGGCTGCTCCTGTCCGTCTACCAGCTGCGCGGCCTGTCCACCCAGGTCGCCTACCTCGCCGCGCAGCTGGCCATCGTCGTCGGCGTCTGGCGCACGCTGGCCGGCAGCCCGTCCGCGCCGAAGTAGCTCCCCCGTCCCGTCCCTCAGTCCGCCGCGTCCCGCAGCCGCTCCTCCACCGTCTCCACGAGCCCCGCGATCACCCCGTCCGGCGACGGGCTGTAGTGCGGAACCGCCCAGCGCGTGATGCGCGCGTCGATCAGCGAGGGCCGGCCCGAGGACAGGGCCGCGCGGAACGCCTCCTCGAACTCCTCCAGCGTCTCGACCCGGTAGCCGTCCGCGCCGCACGCGCGCGCGTACGCGGCGAAGTCCGGGTTCCGGAACTCCACCAGCGCGGACTCGCCGTACGTGACGAGCTGGAAGAGCTTGATCAGCTTGAACTGGCCGTCGTTGAAGACGACCCAGATGACGGGGATCTCGTTCTCGACGGCGGTCATCAGCTCGAAGCCGGACAGCGAGTAGCACCCGTCGCCGCAGCCGACGACGACGGTCCGGTCCGGGTGGGCGACCTTCAGGCCGATGGCCCCGTTGACGTGCCCGGCCATCGGCCCGAAGGAGCCGGCCTTGCGGAAGTTCTGGCCCTCCTCCAGCTCCACGTAGTACCCCAGCCACGCCAGATGGGCGCCCGCGTCGGCGAGGAGCACCGCCCGGGGCGGCAGCATGCGGCCGATCGACTGCGCGAGCTGTCCGGGGTGGATCCCGTCCGTCAGGTGGACGATGTGCCGGGCCTCGTAGTCCCGTCCGCGGACCTCCGCCGGCGGCACCTCGCCGACCCTCCGCTCCAGCGCCTCGACGAGCGCTGCCACCGCCGGACGCGCGTCGGACAGCAGCGCGTGGTCGGGCGGGTAGGCCTTGTGGAACTCGCCCTCCGAGATGTTCACGTGGATGAGCACCTTGTTCTCGAAGAGGTCCGCACGGTAGTTGAACGTGGCGTGCTGGTTGAGGGAGTTGCCGACGCACAGCACCACGTCCGCCTCGCGGAAGGCCTTCCACGCGCTGGAGTGGCCGCTGTCCGCGAAGACCCCGACGGCGAGCGGATGGCTCTCGGAGACGATGCCCTTGCCGTCGAGGGTGGTGAGCAGCGGGATCCGGAAGCGTTCGATCAGCCGCTTGATCTCCGGGCCCGCCCCGCTGCGCACCGCGCCGAAGCCCACGAGGGCGACGATCCGCTTGCGCCGCGCGAGGGCGTCCGCCAGTACCTCCGCGATCTCCTCGACCCGCGCGGGGTCGGGCCGGACCGGTGCCACGTCGAGCTTCGGCGGCCGGAAGTCCCGGACCTCGACGCCCCGGTGGGTGAGGTTCTCGGGCACGTGGATGTGCACGGGTCCGGGCCGTCCTCCGAGGGCGGTGTTGACCGCCTCCTCCAGTACGTCGCAGGTGTCGGCGGCGTCCGTGAGCAGGAAGGACTTCTTCGTCGTGGCGGCGAACATGGCCCGGGAGTCCGGTGTGCCGTTCAGGCCGGAGGTCTCGTTGAGCGAGCCCCAGCCCTGCCATTCCATCGACGCGTACCCGGAGACGGCCAGGACCGGATAGGAGTCCGACATGGCCACGGCCAGTCCCGAGAACAGGTTGAACGCCCCCGGTCCGGCCGTCGCGAAGCAGAAGCCCAGCCGGTTCGTGTACATGGCGTAGCCGCAGGCCATGAACGAGGCGGCCTGCTCGTGGCGCGTGATGACGGGCCGGATCAGCCGCGAGTGCTTCAGCGCCACCATCAGGCCGGCGGCGTTCTCCCCGGCCCCGCCGAAGGCCGCGCGGACGCCGACGTCCTCCAGCCCCTTGACGATGGCCTCGTAGACCCTCATCGCCCATCCGCCTCTCCGACTCTCCCGGTCGGTACCGCTACGCGTCCCAGTGCGCGGCGTGCCGGCGGTGCGCGTCGGTCAGGCCGCCCCGGAAGAACCGGTCGTAGTACTCGGTTTCGACGTGGTGCGCCTGGAGCCAGACGCCGGGCACGTGGATGGCGTCGGTGTGCGCCGGGAACCGGCCGTGGGTCTCGTGGATGTACACGCAGACGTCGCGCGCGCAGTCGATCACCTGCCGGTCGTACTCGCTCGCCTCGGCGAGGTAGCGCCGTGCGTAGTCGTCCTTGTAGATGCGGGAGAAGAGTTCCTTGTCCGCGTAGATGCCGTCCCGGCCGAACTTCGACCGCACCACCGAGTCGACGGCGTCCGCCATCGAGGGGTGGTTGGGCGGGCAGGCGGCCTTGATGAGGTGTTCGCCGCCGGCCCGCAGCCCCACGGGGTGGGCGCGCAGGGCGGCGTACTTCGGCAGCGGCACCTGCCAGCGCAGGACGTCGGCCGGGCGGAACCTCGGGGTGACGAAGTCGAAGCCCAGCATGCGTCCGTAGGCGCGGGAGAACTTGGGGTCGCCCAGCATGATCTGCGGGCTGATCGTCGCGTGGATCCAGGCACCGAGGCCCATCGCGTCCGCGACCAGCATCATGTTCTGCAGCAGGAGATCGGCCTCGATCTGGGTGCGCATCGGGCCCAGGGCCCCGAGCGGCATCTTGACGGCGGGGTTGAGGAAGCCGCGCCGCACCCACGTGCGCACCCCGGCCGGGCGGTGGAAGTTGCGGTCGTCGACGAGGGTGGGCCGGGCCCCGTCGGGCTGGGTGAGCAGGTACATCAGCGCGTTGACGTACTGGTGGGAGAGGTCGACCACCGGCAGGAACAGGGTGGTGCCGGGCAGGTTGGACAGGAACCGGTTGGAGTCCAGGTACGCGGGGAAGTCGCGCATGCCCTCCGCGACGTCCAGCCGGTGGTCCAGCACCCGCACCTTCGCCAGGCGCGCCCGCTCGACCAGCGTCTCCGGGTCGAAGGCGGCCTCCGGCGCCGGGGGCAGCTTGCGCAGGAAGTACGTGCCACTGTCGTTGATCATGAAGAAGTGGGTGGCCTGCGCGTTGTCGGGGCTGCCGGCGGTACGCCCGGTCATGTTCAGGTTGGGCTTGGCCATGATCGGCTTGTGGTCGCGCGGATCCTCGAAGGGCCGGTCGGGCATGGTGAGCCCCGAGGAGCCGGTGAGCGCGATGAGCACCGCCTCCTCCAGCTCGCCCAGCGGCCGCGGCGGGTGCGGGGAGGTGTAGCTCATCGAGCCGGCGGGCACGGAGGCTCCCCTGCTGACCCGGTGGGTGCGCCGCTTGAAGACCGACTCCAGCAGCGGGCGGGCGAGCAGCTCCTCCAGGCCGTCGTGGCGGCGGCCGGGTCCGTCGGGTGCGGGCACGGGTTCCTCCGCTCAGCCGCGGCCGGAGCCGTCGTGGTTTCGGACGGGCTGGACCGTCCGCCAGGGCGCGAACGCGCTCGCCCCGCGCGGCAGGACGCTCGCCAGCTCGGGGCAGTGGCGCAGGACGACGCTCGTCATGCCGTTCCGGGCGATCCAGTCCATGCCGAGCGGGGTGTAGATCTCGGGCCGGAAGTCGACGGTGAGGAAGCGGTCGCTCTGCAGCCGCCGGCTCGCCATCAGGATGAAGACGCGGAACGCGGTGTCGCTGAACCCGAAGCCCGCGGGCGGGTTCTCGGCGAAGAGCCCCACCACGGTGTCGACGTCGTCCACCGAGCGGTAGACGTCCCGCAGCCGCGCCACCGTCTCCGGATCCTGCGAGAGGTCCTCGAACCGCTTGATCCGCGGTTTGTGCAGGCCGGCCCGGAAGTCGTTGTAGCGGGGGACGCCGCGCCGCCGGGTGCGCACCAGGTCGACCACGGACAGGTCGATCACCTCCCCGTCGCGGTGGAAGGCCTGGAGCGCGCGCGGGAAATTGTGCAGGGTGATGGCTCCCGGGTGCGCGATGCCCAGCGAGTACAGGGAGTTCACCAGACCGGTCTTGCGGATGAGCGGCTCCGCGGCGGCTCCCTGGAGGTCGGTGAAGCCGAGGGTGTCCAGCCGGCGGCCGAAGCGGTGGTCGACGAACTCGTAGTCGTCGGGGATCAGCGGGTGCATCCGGTAGACGGTGACGAACTCCTCCGTCAGCGCGTACGGGGCCCCGTGGTGGTCGGGCAGGGTCCGCGGGATGCCGTCCTTCCCGTTGGCCTCCAGCAGCCAGACCCCCAGCTGGTCCAGCCAGTTCTTCGGCGGTCCCTGCCAGTTCGTCCTCATGCCGATGTCGAGCGTCTTGGTGGCCAGGATCGCCGGTGTCCACTCCACCGTGTGGATCTTGGCGATCAGCGCCGAGACGATCAGCCGCGCCGTGTGGTAGATCCGCTCCTCACCCAGGTGCGGGTACTCGTGCCGCAGCGCCTCGCACACCGCGTTGTGCTCCCGGGCGAACAGGGTGTGCACGGCACTGAGACCGAGCCACCAGTTGTCGCTGAACCCCGTCACCGGCAGCCCGTCCGGGCTCGTCGGCAGGTGCCCCCGCTCCAGCCGCAGCCCCGCGCCGCCGTCGGGCTCGCGCAGCGACGTCGCGACGGCCTGGTCGCCGCCGTAGACCTCCGAACCGTCCCACCAGTGCGACACGCCGCCCGCGAACACGACCGGCGGCCGCCCGCTCCCGGCCTGGTCCAGCGGCTCGTCGTCACCGAAGCGCATCACCTTCTCGTACGGCCCGTCCGGAGTGTTCTGCCAGGTCGTCCCCGGCGGCAGGGGCACCTCCACGCTCTTGGTGCCCACCGGGAACCGCCGGTGGTTGACCCAGTCGTGCACCTGGAACTGGATCCACGCGGCCGCGATCAGGTTCAGCGACCTCGCCGGGATGAAGGCCTCGCGCCGCAGCAGCTCCCGGCTCACGGTCACCGGATTCGGCTCGTCGAAGGACTCCGGCCGGTACACGGGCGGCATCGAGCGGCCGAAAGTCGCGCCCACGGCACCCATCCGCGGCGCCGACAGGTCGTTGTGGCTCCCGTCGTAACTGCGCCTGACCAGCAGCTCCTCGTCCACCGGCGGCTCCACCGGCCCGGCCTGGGGCGGAGCCTCGTGCGCCTCCGTGTCGATGAGGTTGTGCCGCCTCAGCGTCTGCCGGAACGCCATCAGGTTCAGCAGGGCGACCGGGGTGGGCAGACGGTGCCAGGGCACGACGCGGTTCACCGAGCGGAAGACGGCCCGCAGCGGAGTCCCCAGCAGGGTGTTGCGGCGCGGCTCCACGGTCAGGAAACGGCGGCCCAGCCGGTGCGCGCTGCTCGCCTCGTACGCGGCCTTGCGGGCGCGGTTCAGGTTGCCGAGGGGGCGGAAGTCCGCCGAGGTGTGCCACGGGTTGAAGGCCAGCAGGTCGACCCGCGCCTCCGCGGCCCGCGCCTCGGCGGTGTGCACGTCCTGGCGCGGGACGGTCAGCGTGGCCACGGGCACCACGGGCGCGTCCCGCTCGTGCCACTCCGCCGCCCCGTCCTCGATCGGGGTGCGCCGCGGGTCCACGTACCGCTGGACGCACAGCTCGAAGACGACGTCCCCCTCCCGCAGCCGCCCCGCCAGCTCGTGCCGCAGGCCGTCGGGGCCCGTCGGCGCGGGCGTCGCGGCCGGGGCGGCGTCCGGCGCGGGCCGCAGCTGGTAGCGGACCGGTCCCGCGCCGCCCCACAGGATCGCGCCCCGGCTCCAGTACGTCTCCAGCGCCAGGCTGGACACGGTGCGCCCGGTCCCCGCCATGACGTTGCGCCGCATCCGGCCGGCCGTGGACCAGCCGACCGCCAGCGGCAGCCTCACGTACAGCGCGAACCCCTGGGCGGGCCGCGACGTCGCGCCCGCCATGGCCTTCGCGAAGGCCACGAACTCGCGCGCGTCGCGGGCGTGGGAGACCGGGAAGCTCGTCATCAGCAGGTCGTGGGCCTCCCCGGGCCCCGCCTCGACGCGCAGCGCCGCCCCCCGCAGATCGGGCGCCGAGTCGGGGCGGCGGATCCCGCCGGCGTTCGACAGCCGGACCGTGACGGGATACTCGGCGCCGGGCCGGGCGAAACCCGCCCGCAGGGACTCGGGGAGGTCCTCGCGGAACCGCAGCCGGGCGTTCTCCACACCCAGGACCGCCTTGGCGTGGAAGGTCCGCTCCAGGGAGCCGGCGCCGCTGCGCCTCTTCACCTTGAGCTGCACGCGCAGGAGCTCCTCCGCCAGCCGTTCGAAGAGCAGCCGCTCGGCTTCCGGGCTGCCGCCGGCGTATCGCTCGTACCGCTCGACCTCGTCCATGCGTGCCTCTTCACCAAGGGGACGGAAGGGGGAGGGGGCTACCCCGCACTCCCCTCGACGGTTCCGCACGGGCGCGGCCCTGTCGTGCCGAGCGGGGCAGACGGGTTCCCCGGTGGCCCCTTCGAGTGGCCGGGGCCCGGGGGGAACGGAGTGGCGGCCGCGCCCGCGGGAGGGGCAGGCTGTACTCATGAGGGCGCCCTTGCGCTCGCCCCCGGGACCGGGAGCCGGCGGTCACCACCAGGTTCTTTACGTCCTCGCGGAGTGCGTGCCCTTCGCGATCGCCCTGCTGGTGCTCCTGATCGAGCTCACGCCCGCGCACGTCGTCTACACCGGCCCCCTGCTGGTGGCGACGCCCGCCCTGGCGGCGGTGACGATGGGCCCCCGGGGCACGCTCGCGGCGGTGGGCGTGGCCGTCGTCGTCAGCGTGATCACCGCCACCCACAACCAGGCCTGGGGCGGCCAACAGGTCTACACCAACTTCCTCGCGCTGTCGCTGGTCTCGGCCGCGAGCCTCATCACCAGCCGCGCCGCCCGCGCCCGCCGCGAGAGCCGCCTCAACCAGCTCAGACGGATCGCCACCGCCGCCCAGGACGTGCTCCTGCGGCCCGTCCCGGACCGGCTGGGCCCCGTACGGGCCGCCAGCCTGTACCTCGCCGCCGAAGCCGGCGCACAGATCGGCGGCGACCTGTACGACGCCGTCCAGACCCGCTACGGCGTGCGGATGATCATCGGGGACGTCCGGGGCAAGGGACTGCCCGCCGTCCGCGCCGCCGCCGTCGTCCTCGGCGCGTTCCGCGAGTCCGTGCACTACGAAGAGGACCTCGCCGAGGTCGTCGACCACTGCGCGGCGGCCCTCAGACGCGACTCCGCCCTCCCCCGCTCCGGAGCCCGCACGGAGCTCGACGCCGGTGACGACGCCCTCCTGGAGGGATTCGTCACCGCCCTCGTGGCCCAGATCCCCGACGGCCCCCGCGTCGAGGTGATCAACCGGGGCCACCCGCCGCCACTGCTCCTGCACGACGGCACCGTCCGGCCCCTCCTGCCGGGCACCCCGCTGCCGCCCCTCGGCCTGGAGGACCTCCTCACCGGACCCACAGGCCACCCCGACACCCACCCCTTCACCCCGGGGGACCGGCTCCTGCTCCACACCGACGGCGTGAGCGAGGCCCGCGACCGCGACGGCACCTTCTTCGACCCGGCCGCCACCATGACCAGCCTGCGCCACCACACCCGCCAGGGCTTCCTGGAGGCCCTGCGCCACGCCCTGCTGCGCCACACGGACGGCCGCCTGGCCGACGACGTGGCCCTCATCCTCGTGGACCGGCACGAGGCCGGGGACCCGTAGGCCGTGGCCAGGGAGCGGTCCGCCCGTGTGCACACGCCCGGACCGGGGCGTACCGTCGATGACGTGCGAAGGGGAGAGCAGATGGCACGACACCCACGCGTACGAACCGCCCTGAAGCGGAAGCTGTCGCTCTGCACCGCCGGAGGCGCCGTGCTCGCCGCGGTCCTGGCCGGTGCCGCCGGCCCGCAGGCCCACGCGGCGGCCGGCGACGACCGCGCGGAGCGCAGCGCCGAGGTCCTGCGCGCACTGGTCCCCACCGCCGACGGCCCGGGCTGCGCGGCGGCGGTCGGCGAACGCGGGAACGTCGTCTGGGAGGCGGGACGGGGAAAGGCCGACCTGGCCACCGGACGCGCCATCACCCCGCAGACGGTCTTCGACATGGCGTCCAACTCCAAGCAGTTCACCGCCGACGCCGTCCTCCTGCTGGCCGGCCGCCACCGGCTGGCGCTGGACGACCCCCTGTCCGACTACCTCGACGACCCGCCCGCCTGGTCGCGCGACGTCACCCTGGGCGACCTGATGCGCCACACCAGCGGCATCGCCGACTACCAGGACCTCCTGGAGGACAAGGGCGTCACACTGACGGACCCGGCCGGGCAGAAGGAGGCCATCGACGCCATCCTCGCCTCACAGCCGCAAGAACCGCCGGGCAAACGCTTCTCCTACTCCAACTCCAACTACATCCTCCTGGCGGACGTCGTCGAGAAGGTCACCGGCCGGCCGTTCCCGGCCTTCCTCCAGCAGGAGTTCTTCACCCCGCTGCACCTGCGCATGGTCCTGTCCCCGGCCGCCGACGTCCCCGGCAAGGCGAAGTCGTACGACGAGAAGGACGGCCGCTTCACCGCCAACTCCTCCCCCTGGAAGCAGTACGGGGACGGCTCCGTCCAGACCACCCCCGGGGAGTTCGTCCGCTGGGCCGACAACTACCGCACCGGCCGCGTCGGCGGAACGGCACTGCTCACCGCGGTCACCGAGGACGCGGTGAGCGTGGGCGACGTCCTGCGCCAACGCGGCATCGAAGAAGGCCGCTACGGGGCCGGGATCCTCCTCCTCCCCGACAAGAGCCTGGTGCACCGCGGCGACTGGGAGGGCTTCCACAGCACCTTCAAGGTGAGCCCGGACCGCGACACCGCCGTCACCGTCGTGTGCAACACGGACGCCCCCGACCACTTCCGGGCGGCCGACGAGCTCCTGGACATCTGGTCCGGCTGACCGCCGCTCCGTCCCCGGCGGGCCCTCGACACACCGCCTCGGCGCGGGCGTTCACAGCCCGTGCCGGTCGAGGACGGCCATCAGTTTCCGCTTGCGCTTCTGGTCGGTGCGCAGGGCGGCGAGGTAGGTGGCGAACTCGGCTTCGGCACCCAGGGCGCGATGACAGGCGCGGGCGCTGAGCAGCAGCTCCGCGAGGCGTTCGTACGCCGCGTCACCGGTCTGCTTGCGCAGCGGCTCGATCCAGCGGAGGTAGACGGTCAGGGCGTCGGCCGGTTGCCGGTCGCGGATCCGGTCGGCCAGGGCGAGCCACTGCCGCTGGTCGGCGCAGCCGTCGGTGGCTGCCTGCCAGGCCGCCTGGAGGTCGTTGTCGTCGAGGAGGGCGTCGACCAGCACGGAGCCGCCGTACCAGCGGCCCTGCTCGGGGCGTGCGACGGCCTTGAGCACCTCCAGGGCTCCTGAGCGCTCGCTGCTCTCCCACGTGCCGGCGGCGCGAGCCGCCGTACGCAGCTGTTGGTAGGCCGAGAGCGAGGGACGAGCACGCAGCACGTCCCGGCGGACCGCGACCACGTCGGCCGGGCGACCGGCCCGCTGATGGCGCTCGCAGACGAAGGCGACCAGATCGCTGTCAGGGCCCCCCTCGGCTCCAGTCTCGCGCAGGCCGCGTTCCGCCCACTCCATGGCTTCGTGCGCACGGCCCGCCGCCTCCAGCTGTCTCGCGATCACCAGGTGGGTGTGGCCGTTCGGGGCGAGGTCCGCCGAGTGGACCTCGACCAGCGCGTCCACGGCGTCACCGTCGGCCTTCAGCAGGCTCTCCATGAGGTACTTCTCCGCCCACCCCTTGGGGTTGGCCCGCCAAGCGGCCACGACCAGCGTGCGCGCCCGGGCCAAGCCCGGGTCGCCGAGCACGTCCCGATAGGCGAAGAGATCGATGTCGGTGGCGTCGTTCGCCGGGTCCAGCAGATGTGCCACCAGCCACTCGGCGGTCTCCGCCGGGTCGGGCCGGGCAGTCCGGCAGGCTTCGAGGTGGGCTTCGGCCAACTCTGCGGTCAGGTCCCCGACCAGGCCGTCCGAGTCGTCGATCTCCCCGTACGCGCGCCCCAGAGCGCGGAGGGCCTCGCGGGCCACCTCGACCGCGTCCGCCGCCCGGCCGCTCGCCGTCAGTGCTCGCAATGCGGTGACGGCCTCTGCCGCCTGCCTGCCGTAGGCGTGGGCGTCGGCGTACTCCACGTAGCCGTAGCGGGTGAAGGGGCGCGTGTCGAGGAGGTGCAGGACGCGCTCCCGGACCACGCCGGTGTCCTCACCGGCGGCGGCCGCGCGCAGCTCCAGGCGGCGCCGCAGATCACGGTCGTCGGCAAGCTGCTCGCGGACCAAGGCGAGCAGTTCCTCCCGGGTGCGGGACTCCAGCCAGCCGTCCAGCAGCCGGGTGCGCGTGGCGGCGGCCGACCGCTGCCCCGGTACGGAACCGGCCTGCCCCAGGACCGTCAGGCCGACCGCCACGCAGTGCTTGCAGAAATTGCCCTCCCGGCCGTACGGGCAGTCGCACCAGCCGGTGAGCCCGCTGTCCTCGTCCTCGGTCAGCTCCACCTCGTAGGCGTCGCTGCCGTCGACGGTGGCGGTGATCGACTGGTCTCCGACCTCGAGCCGCGCGACCGCGGACAGATAGCCGAGCCCCCGCTCGAAGGAGCGTCCCCCCGCCAGCCGACGCAGATCCTTCTCGGTAAATCGCAGAGCATGTGTCACGGCATCCACTCAATCGCACGCGAAGCCGCCTCCGGCATGCCTTGCCGAAAAAACGGGCATCTGGCATCTGCCGCTCGCACACAGGGCTGAATGTCCTGCGCAGCGGGAACTCAGCCTGTGCTGGACGCGGGCCCTCAGGAAGCCGCCTGGCAGGCCTTGCCCCTCAGTGGGGCCAGGCAAACGGACGGAGCTCCGGGCGCCCACCTGATGGCGTGTCGGAGAGGTCGGCCATCGGTCGGCGTGAGTCCGGCAAGACCGGGCGACAGCTGACCGGACATGCGAATCGTTGTACGCTGCCGGGACCGCCCTTGACCTGCAATGAGCAGGCAGGGAGCAGACGAAACGGGAGTTACCTCGTGTTGCGTACCATGTTCAAGTCCAAGATCCACCGGGCCACCGTCACGCAGGCCGACCTGCACTACGTCGGCTCCGTGACCATCGACGCCGATCTGCTCGACGCCGCCGATCTGCTGCCCGGGGAGCTCGTCCACATCGTGGACATCACCAACGGCGCCCGGCTGGAGACCTACGTCATCGAGGGCGAGCGCGGTTCCGGGGTCATCGGGATCAACGGGGCCGCGGCCCACCTCGTGCACCCCGGGGACCTGGTCATCCTGATCAGCTACGCGCAGGTCGAGGACGCCGAGGCGCGGGCGCTCAAGCCGCGCGTGGTGCACGTCGACGGTGACAACCGCATCATCGAACTGGGCGCGGACCCGTCCGCCCCGGTACCCGGAACGGACCAGGAGCGCAGCCCCCACGCGGTGGCTGTCTGAGCTGAGGGGGAGCGGGTCATGGCGATCGAGCTGGTCGACGAGCGCAGGGCCGGGCGGCTGCTGGCGGTCGAGGACCGCCGGGTGGTCGGGTTCATCGCGTACTTCGAGCTCTCCGCCGAGCCCCGCGCCCTGGTGGCCGTGCACACCGTCGTCGAGCCCGGCCACGAGGGCCGGGGGATCGGCGGGGACCTCGTGAAGGGGTTCTACGGCATGGCCGCGGACGAGGGCGTGCCCGTGGTGCCGCTGTGCCCGTACGCCGCCGCCTGGGCCGCCCGCCATCCCGACAGGGCGCCCGCCGCTCCGGAGGCCGTGACCGAGGCCGCCAGGGCGCAGCTGGAGCGGGACGCCGACCTGTGGTGAAGCGGCTGACGCTGCTCCACACCGCGCAGGTCCACGTCCCGGTCTTCGACGCCCTCCGCGACCGGGACCACCCGCGGGCCGTACTGCGCCACCTGGTCGTCCCCGCCCTGCTGGACCGGGCCCGGGAGGCGGGTCCGGAGTCGGTGGTCCCGGAGCTGCGCGGCCTGCTCCGGGAGGCCGGCGGCCCCGTGCTGGTCACCTGCTCGACGATCGGGGCGGCCGCGGAGGCCCTGGCCCCCGGCCTGGGCTTCCCGGTGCTGCGGGTGGACCGGCCGATGGCGGCCGAGGCCGTCCGTACGGGCCCGCGGGCCGTCGTACTGGCCACCGTGGAGTCGACCTTCGCCCCGACCCTGGCCCTGCTGGCCGAGGAGGCCGGCGGGCGGCCCCTGGCCGTCCGTACGCGGCTCGTGCCCGGCGCGTGGGAGCGCTTCGAGGCCGGTGACACGGGCCGCTACCTGGCCGCGGTGGCCGAGGCGGTCGACGCCGTCACGGACGCTGACGTCATCGTCCTGGCCCAGGCCTCCATGGCCGGCGCCGCCGGCCTCGCCCGTACCCGCCTCCCCGTGCTGTCCAGCCCCGCCCCGGGCCTGGCCGCCGCCCTCGCCGAGGGGCGTACCGGCTGAGATCGGGGGAAGGTGGGGCCTATGGTGCGAAACCCAGAACAGACGCAGCCGCCGGTCCCCGACCCCGAACCGGCCCCCGACCCGTTCCCGCCCCTGCCCGACCCCGGTCCCGTACCGCGTCCGGTACCCCCGGTGCCGCCGCCCTTCCCCGAGCCCGACCCGGTGCCCCCGCCCCCGGGACCCGCGCCCATCCCGCAGCCGGGGCCGCTGAGCTGAGGGTCAACTGGGGCTGCGGGACGGCTGGTTGTCGCCCTTGTCACGTCATCGGGCCGCCGTTAGGTTGTGCGGTTACTGATGTCGTCAAGGGGGGCTCCCATGGGTGTACGGGGCCGGCATCGCCGGTACCAGCCGAGCAGCATCAACCGGGCCTCGCTCGCCGTCACCGCGGGTGGCGCCGGGTTGGCGCTCCCCCTCATCGGTGCCGGAGACGCGCAGGCCGCCTCCGTGGACACCTGGAACAAGGTCGCCGCCTGCGAATCGACGAACAACTGGCAGATCAACACCGGCAACGGCTACTACGGCGGGCTCCAGTTCAGCCAGAGCACCTGGCGCGAATTCGGCGGCACCGCCTACGCCCCGCGCGCCGACCTCGCCACCAAGGCCCAGCAGATCGCGGTGGCCGAGAAGGTCCTCAAGGGGCAGGGGCCGCAGGCCTGGCCCGCGTGCGGCCCCCAGTCCGGGCTCAGCCGCAGCGCGCCGGCGCCCGTCCTCGACACCAAGGCGTCGCCCAAGACGTCGCCCAAGCCGGCGGCGAAGCCGGCCGCGAAGCCGGCCGCGCAGGCCCCCATGGACCGGATCCAGCCGACCAAGGCCACCACCCCGGCGCCCGTCAGCATGCCCCGCCCCACCGGGACCTCCGTCCTGCCGAACCCGTACGTCGTCGCGCCCGGGGACTCCCTCTCGACGATCGCCTCCGAGCAGCGGGTGGAGGGCGGCTGGCAGGCCCTGTACGAGACCAACCGGTCCACCGTCGGCGGAAACCCCAACCTGATCTTCCCGGGCCAGCGGCTCACCCTCAGGATCACCACCGCCCCGCCCGCCCAGAACCCCGAGAAGCCGCCGAGCACCGCCGAGCCGGTCAAGCCCGTGGAACCGGCCGCTCCCAAGCCGGAGCAGGCCAAGCCCGAGCAGGCCAAGCCGGCCGAGAAGCCGAAGCCCGAGCAGGCCAAGCCCGCCGAGCAGCCCAAGCCCGAGCAGGCCAAGCCCGCCGAGAAGCCCAAGCCCGAGCAGGCCAAGCCCGCCGAGAAGCCCAAGCCCGAGCAGGCCGCCAAGCCCGCCGGCAAGCCCGCCTCAGCGCAGCAGAAGCCCGCCTCGGGCGGCGGCGCCTTCACCGCCCCCGTCGACTCCGGCATCGGCACCGCCTACCGCGTCTCCGGGTCCTCCTGGTCCAGCGGCTACCACACGGGCGTCGACTTCCCGGTGCCGACCGGCACCAGCGTCAAGGCGGTCGGACCCGGCACGGTCGAGTCGGCCGGCTGGGCCGGGGCGTACGGCTACCAGGTCGTCATCAAGCACGCCGACGGCCGCTACTCCCAGTACGCCCACCTGTCCGCGCTCGGCGTGAAGGCCGGCCAGCAGGTCTCCGGCGGCCAGCGGATCGGCCGCTCCGGCTCGACCGGCAACTCCAGCGGCCCGCACCTGCACTTCGAGATGCGCACCGCCCCCGGCTACGGCTCCGACATCGACCCGCTGAAGTACCTCAGGAACAAGGGCGTCGGAATCTGACCCCCGCACGTGCGGCGGCACGGCCGTGAGCAGGACCAGGCCGGCCGCCGCCAGTGCGCCGCTCGCCAGCGCCGCCACCGCCCCGGCGGTCCCGTACCGGAAGCCCTCGTCGAACAGCGAGATCCCGACCGCCGCCGCGACCACCGGGTTGACCACCGTCACCGTGGCCAGCGGCGCGGTCAGCCCCGCGCCCCGGTAGGCGGCCTGCGACAGCAGCAGCCCGGCGGCCGCCAGTACGGCGATCGCCGCCAGGTCCGGCCCCGGGGCACCCGGCGCACCCTGGGAGAAGGCCTCGGCGACCGACTTGGTGAACACCGAGCCCATCCCGAAGGCCGTACCGGCCGCCGCGGCCAGCAGCACGCTGCGCAGCACCGCCCGGCGCGCCCGCCGCGCCGCCAGGAACAGCGCCGCCGCCCCGGCCGCCGTCACGGCCAGCAGCAGGGTCCGCTCACCGCCCGCCAGGGCCTGGCCCCCGCGCCCGTCCCCGCCGGTCAGGGCGAGCAGCCCGGCCAGGCCCGCCGTCGCCGGCAGCGCCCCGCGCCACGCCGCCGCGCCCGCCCGGCGGTGTACGAACACGGCCGCCATCGGCAGCGCGAAGACGATGGTCAGCGCGCCCAGCGGCTGGACCAGGCTCAACGGCCCGTACGCCAGCGCCACCACGTGCAGCAGGGCGCCGAGGCCGTTCAGCGCGACCGCCGCCCACCAGCCGGCCCGGCGCAGCGGGGCGTAGGGGCGGTCCGGCGTGCTCGCCGCGACGCGTTCCTGGACGATCGCCCCGCCCGCGTAGGCGACGGCGGAGACCAGGCAGAGCAGAACCGACAGGGCCAGGGCACTCATGTGATCCACCATGCCCCACCCGGACGCGCTCCTCATCCGCCCGGAGACCTCTTGATCACGGGCCGAGTCATCCTCCTGGCATACACCAGCGGGAGTACGCGCAAGCCGCGCGGCGGGGACGAAGGGGCGTGATCCCCTCCATACCGTGACAGCGTCCTCGCGGTCCGTGAAGCGGGCGGGGACGGGTTTGGTCCCGGGCGTGTCGGATCCGTACAGTTTCCGTTTTGGGGACTTCCGCAGCAGGCGGACGCGGACGAGCGAGCAAGGAACGGCAGCGGCCATGACGGTGACCGAAGACAACCACGCATACGGGCCGGGCATCGACCCCGAGCGCCTCGCCGTCTGCCTCAGCGTGCTCGACGAACTCGACAAGATCGACGTCGACCACCCGGACGCCATCACCGTACGCCGCGCCACCGCCGGCATCTACCGGACGGTCAAGCAGCGCCGCCGCCAGGAGCGCCGCGCCGCCAAGACCGCCAACGACAAGGCCGTCACCGAGGCGACCGCGACCGGCTCCGCCGAGCGCATCGACGACGAGACCGAGGGCCTGCTGCCCTCCTCCGTCACCGAGGCGGGCCGGATCGCCGGGATACTCCAGCGCCCGCGCTCCTGCTACGTCTGCAAGACGCGGTACGTCGAGGTCGACTACTTCTACCACCAGCTCTGCCCGAGGTGCGCCGCCGAGAACCGGGCCAAGCGCGAGGCCCGCGCCGACCTCACCGGCAAGCGCGCGCTGCTCACCGGCGGCCGGGCCAAGATCGGCATGTACATCGCGCTGCGGCTGCTCCGCGACGGCGCCCACACCACGATCACCACCCGCTTCCCCAAGGACGCCATCCGCCGCTTCAAGGCGATGGAGGACTCGGCCGACTGGATGCACCGCCTGGAGGTCGTCGGCATCGACCTGCGCGACCCCGCGCAGGCCGTGGCCCTCGCCGACCAGGTCGCCGAGGCCGGCCCGCTCGACATCCTCGTCAACAACGCCACGCAGACCGTGCGCCGCCTGCCCACCGCGTACGCGGCCCTGGTCGAGGGCGAGAGCGCCCCGCTGCCGGCCGGCGAGCTCCCCGCCCACCACGTCATCGGCGCCTTCAACTCGGGCGCCGTCGACGGCCTGGCGGCGCTGCCCGTCGGCGTGAGCGGCCTGGAGGCACAGAAGGTCGCCGACCTCGCCCTGGTCGCCGGCAACGCCAGCCTCGAACGGCACATCGCCGGCACCGCCATCGACGCGGGCGGCCTGCTGCCGGACGTCGTCGAGTCCAACACCTGGGTCCAGACCATCGACCAGATCTCCCCGGTGGAGCTCCTGGAGACCCAGCTCTGCAACTACACGTCGCCGTTCATCCTGATCAGCGCGCTGCGGCCGGCGATGGCCGCGGCCGCCCGGCAGGCGGCAAGCGGCCGCGCGTACGTCGTCAACGTCTCGGCGATGGAGGGCGTCTTCAGCCGCGGCTACAAGGGCGCGGGACACCCGAACACCAACGCCGCCAAGGCCGCGATGAACATGGTGACGCGGACCAGCGGCCAGGAGATGTTCCAGAGCGACGGCATCCTGATGACCTCCGTCGACACCGGCTGGATCACCGACGAGCGCCCGCACTTCGACAAGCTGCGCCTCGCCGAGGAGGGCTTCCACGCGCCCCTCGACCTGGTGGACGGCGCCGCCCGCGTCTACGACCCGATCGTCCGGGGCGAGGCCGGCGAGGACCTCTACGGGGTCTTCCTGAAGGACTACGCCCCCGCGAACTGGTAGACCGGCCGACTGCTGAACCAGTCAACTGCCGAACCGTCCCGCACCGGACACCCCGAGGGGCCGGCCGTCTCCCCGAGACGGCCGGCCCCTCACTCGTACGGGCGAACCCCGCCCGGGATTCCGTAGGCCCCGGCGGCGACCAGTTCCAGCACCGGCCGCCAGTCCTCCACGACCCCGGCGTCCAGGCCCGACGCCGGGCCCGAACGCACCGCCTGCCGCAGCGCGTCGGCGGCCGCTCCGCCGTCCCCGCCGGGGCCGTGAGGCCGTACCAGACGGGCCACGCGGTCGCCCAGCAGCGGGCGGACCGCCTCCGCCGCGTCGCGCCCGCCGGCCGCCAGAAGCGGGCCCAGGCCGTGGACCAGACCGGCCACTTGGAGCTCCTTGTCGAAGGGGTGCGAGCGGCGCAGGAGGGCCGCCGTCTGGAGGCCGATGCCGCTCCGTTGCGCGTGCAGGAGCTCCATCAGTTCGTCGACACTGTCGATCGTGGGCAACCCCGACATAGCCACAGCGGCTCCCTCCGTCGTCCGCGCGCACGCGCCACCGCCGTCGAGCAGATCAGCCCCGGCGGACACGCCGACGTACGACTTCCTGAACTCGGGGCGAAAACAAGCGGTCCAGGGCGGATTTTACCGTTCCATCGAGCGGACCCCCGCTCATATGTGTACCCTAAGGCGCAAGGAGCCCCACCCGGGCCCCGCTCCAACAAGGCGCCACCGCGTCCGGACAAGCTACTCAAATCCCCTTTCCGGCGCGCGGTCCCGCCCGCCGGGTTACGCGACACAAGGGAGTGCGCGGTGACTGAGACGAAGAAGCAAGACCCGACCATGGAGCTCACGGGGCGGAAGGCGAGCACGCGGTCCGACGAACTCGGCAGCCTCGAGGTCTGGGCCCGCTCCGCACCCATCCGGCTGGCCGGCTACGAGGACGACCTCGCGGAGCCGCACATCCTGCCCGGCATCGACTGACCCCGGCACGGCCGCCGGCCCCCGGCCCCGGCCCACCGTCGGAACCGCGCCCCCGCGCCCCACGGCGACGGGGGCGCGGCACGAGCGCGACGAGCCGCCCGCCCGGTCCCCCGGAGCGACGGGACCGCCGGCCCGGTTCCCGCAGGGCGTACGCCGTGAGCGTCATCGCTGACGGCGATCACGCCTTCCGCCGCCGGGCCGCGCCCGGCAGGGTCGGGGCATGAGACTCCTGATGCTGGGTGGCACCGAATTCGTCGGGCGCGCGATCACCGAAGACGCCCTGGACCGCGGCTGGGACGTGACCGTCTTCCACCGGGGGCACCACGCGCCCCCGCCCGGAACCTCCGCGCTGCACGGGGACCGCACCGCCCCCGGCGGCCTCGCGGCCCTCGCCGAGGGGGAGTGGGACCTGGTCGTCGACACCTGGAGCGGCGCTCCCACCGCCGTCCGCGACAGCGCCCGGCTGCTCGCCGGCCGGGCCGGCGGGTACGCGTACGTCTCCAGCCGCTCCGTGTACACCTACCCCGCCTCCGCCGCGCGCGGCGAGGACGCCCCGGTGGTCGAGGGCTCACCCGACGCCGGCTCCACCGCCTACGCCGAGGACAAGCGCGGCGGCGAGCTCGCCGCCCTCGACGCCTTCGGCGACCGCGCCCTCCTCGTACGCGCCGGACTGATCCTCGGCCCGTACGAGAACGTCGGCCGGCTGCCCTGGTGGCTGGACCGCACCGCCCGGGGCGGCCCGATGCTCGCCCCCGGCCCCCGCGACCTCCCGCTCCAGTACATCGACGTCCGCGACCTCGCGCGATGGACCCTGGACGCGGCCCGGGCGGGCCTCGGCGGGCCCTACGACCTGGTCTCCCCGCCCGGCCACGCCACCATGGGCGCCCTCCTGGAGGCCTGTGCCGCCGCCACCGGCGGCCGGCCGGACCTGCGCTGGACCGACGCGTCGGTGATCCAGGAGGCCGGGATCGAACCCTGGACCGAACTGCCGATCTGGCTCCCCGAGGGCGAGCTGCACGCGTACATGTTCGGCGGCGACGTCACCAAGGCCCTGGGGGCGGGCCTCACCTGCCGGCCGGTCGAGGAGACCGTCGCCGACACCTGGGCCTGGCTCCGCTCGATCGGCGGCGTCGCCCCGCAGCGCCCCGACCGGCCGCGGAAGGGCATCACCGCGGAGCAGGAGGCGGCCCTACTCGGGCTCTGACGAGGCGGCCTCCGCGAGCCGGGTCGGCGGCAGGTACTCCCGCAGCAGCCGGCGGTGCCACCAGGCGCCCGTCTCGCGCAGCTCCCGCCAGGTGGTGAACCGGTAGCGGTACAGCCTGGCCCGCACGAAACGCGGCGGGGCGTCCGGGAACGGGTTGTGGCGGATCAGCCGCAGCGTGTCCCGGTCGCCCGCCAGCAGCCGCTCCACGAACGGCCCGAACCAGTCCCGGGCGTAACCGGGGGAGAGGGCCGCGAACCACATCAGCCAGTCCAGCCGCAGGTGGTAGGGGGCGAACTGGCGAGGGATCCGGCGGAGTTCGGTCGGCTTGCCCTTGAAGCCGTACTCGCGCCAGTCGCCGTCCTCGTGGGGGACGCGGTCGGCGGTCCCCTCGACCACCACCTCGTCGCGGATCCGGCCGACGGTGCCGAAGGCCCCGTACGTGTTGACCAGGTGCAGGGAGTCGAAGGAGCGGTTCATCACCTGGCGGCGCGAGACCAGGTTGGCCACGGGGTGCCGGCTGAGCACCAGCACCAGCACGGTCGCCGCGCACACCAGGACCACGTACCAGACCGGCGCGCCCCGGGAGGCGGCGGCGGGCGGCGGACCCGCGATCCGCGTGAAGTCCACGGCCGAGAGGGCGAGGGCGATCGTCAGCCAGTTCAGCCAGGCGAAGTTCCCGGACAGCACCAGCCACAGCTGGGTGGCCACCATGACCCAGGCCGCGTACGAGGCCACCGGCTGCGGGGTGAACAGCAGGACCGGAACCACCAGTTGCGTGAAGTGGTTCGCCGCGCACTCCGCCTTGTGCAGCGGCTTCGGCAGGTGGTGGAAGAACCAGCTCAGCGGGTTCGGCATCGGCTGCGTCTCGTGGTGGTAGTACAGGCACGTCAGCCGGCGCCAGCAGGCGTCGCCCCGCATCTTGATCAGCCCGGCGCCGAACTCCACCCGGAACAGCACCCACCGCAGCAGCCACAGCACCAGCACGGGCGGCCCGGCCCGGGCGTTGCCGAGGAAGACGGCGAGGAAGCCGACCTCCAGCAGCAGCGACTCCCAGCCGAACGAGTACCAGGTCTGGCCGACGTTGACGATCGACAGGTACAGCAGCCACAGCAGCGCCCACATCCCCATGGCGGCGCCCAGCGGCACCAGGTCCCCCACCCCGGCGGCGAGCGCCGCCGCCAGGGCCGCCCCGGTCCAGGCGCAGCAGGCGAAGAGCCGGTCGGAGTAGCGCAGTTGGAACAGGCTCGGGGCGTGCCGGAAGGGCACGTACCGCACGTAGCGCGGGACGGGCAGCATGCCGTTCGCCCCGATGAGTGCCCGGAACTGCAGGGCGGCTCCGACGAAGGCGAAGAGGTAGACACCGGCCAGGGCCCGCTGGAAGACCAGCCGGGCGAGCCAGGAGCCGGGCGCCGTAAACCAGTCCATCCCCTCCAGTATCAGCCGGAGGCGGCCGGGGCGCGCAGCCGGCGGCCTTTGAATGCGTTCAAGTCACGGTTCGCCGTCGGCGGGGCCCTTCGGGCGTCCGGGCGGCCGCCCCCGCAGCCCCCGCCGGCCGCTCCGGTTGCGGGCCCGGGGGACATGCGGCAGACAAGAGGGAGCAACCGGGGCGAAAAGGGAGAGCAGCGTGAACGACCTGAACGACGTGCCCGCACCGACATCCCGTCAGGCAGCGCGCCGTCAGGCACCGCGCCGTCACGCTCCGGCCCGTACGGCCGTCTTGGCCCTCCTCGGCCTGATCGCCGCCGGCTGCGGCGGCACCGGCCCCGAACAGACCAACGGCCCCGTCCCCGAAAGCCAGGCGCTCACCCTCCAGCCCGTCGGCGCCGCCGGCCCCGACCCCTTCACCCCCTCCTCCGCCACCGCCGAATCGGCCCCCGTACAGCCCCCGCTCCCCAACCCGACCGGCCGGGGGATCCGCACGGTCGGCGCGGCCACCCCCGGCCTGTACGGCGGGACCAGCCGGCTCGGCAGCTGCGACGTCGAACGCCAGGTCGCCCTCCTCGCCTCGGACGACGCCAAGGCCCGCTCCTTCGCCCAGGCCTCCGGGATCGAAGCGGAGAAGCTCCCCGACTTCCTGCGCGGCCTCACCCCGGTGGTCTTGCGCGCCGACACCCGCGTCACCAACCACGGCTTCCGCGACGGCCGGGCCGACGGCTACCAGGCCGTGCTCCAGGCCGGCAGCGCCGTCCTCGTCGACGACCACGGCATGCCCCGGGTCCGCTGCGCCTGCGGGAACCCCCTCGGACCGCCCCGCTCCGCCAAGGGCAGCCCGGTCCTCAAGGGCGACCAGTGGAACGGCTACCAGCCCCACCAGGTCATCGTCATCGAGCCGACCATCCAGGTGATCAAACGGCTCGTCATCGTCAACATCGCCGACAACACCTGGATCGAACGCAAGGCCGGTGACGACGGGGCCCAGGACAAGCCCCCGAGGGCGCTGCCCCCCTACGACCCCGCCGACGGCATCCCCAACGCCCCCGCCACCCCCGCCGAGGACCCGCCCTCCGACCCCTGCGCCCCCACCGGCCCCGACAGCCTGGCCCGGACCACCCCGCCGCAGCCCCCGCAGGCCGCGCCCTCCGGAGCCCCCTCAGCCGTGCCCGCCGACCCGCCCACGCCGGGCACCCCCTCGGCCGTGCCCTGCCCGCCCGGGGCAGGCACCGTGCCCCGCGCGCCCGCCTCCCCGCAGGACGCCCCCGGCGGCAACCCGCCCCCGTCCGACGGCCCCGGCGCCGCCCCGGCCGACCCGAACGGGGACCTGCCCGGCGACCTGCCCGGCACCGGCCCGTCCGACCCCGGCATCACCCTGACCCCGG
Source organism: Streptomyces sp. NPDC043896 (assembly GCF_056435605.1). Lineage (NCBI taxonomy): Bacteria > Bacillati > Actinomycetota > Actinomycetes > Kitasatosporales > Streptomycetaceae > Streptomyces > Streptomyces sp. NPDC043896. The sequence continues at coordinate 332,518 of NZ_JBWKEE010000008.1, read as the reverse complement.
ACGACGGCCCGGGCACCGGCGGTGACCCGGCCCTGCCCCCGGACGCGGCCGATCCCGCCGCCCCGGACGGCTACCCGGACCAGCTGCCGGCCACGGACGAGCCCCCGTACCTGGAGAGCGCCTGACGCCCCGCTGTGTCATGGTGGACCGGTGCCGAGCACCGTATCGCTGCCGGAGGACTGGCCCGCACACGCCGACCGTTCCCTGTCGCTGAACCGGATGGGCAGTTTCGACTGGGACCTGGTCACCGGGCTCATGCACATGGACACGGCGGCCCTCGAGGTATTCGACACGACCCCGGACGAGTACGACGGACGGCCGGGATCGCTGTCCCCGCGCGTCCCGGCCGCCGAGTCGGCCCGGCTGGACGCCCTCGTCTCCAGCGCCCTCAAGAGCGGCGAGGACACCTACGGCGCGTACTTCCGGATCCGCTGCCGCGACGGGACCCTGCGCTGGACCCACACCCAGGGCCGCGTCATGCGGGGCCCGGACGGCCGCCCGTACCGGATCATCGGCATCGTCCGCGACGCGACCGAGGAGCTCAGCCACTCCGCGGAACGCCTCGGGCTCGACGAGGAGCGGCAGCGCCAGACCTCCGTCGTGGAGAGCACCACCGCCGCCCTCGCGCACGCCCGGACCGTACGCGACGTCATCGACGTCATCGGCGACGCCCACGGGCTGGAGCGCCTCGGCTCCATGGGCATGGTGATGGGCCTGGTCGAGGCCGGCCGGATCCACCTGGTGGCCGAGGGCCCCGCCGACAGCTTCGTCCCCGGCACCCGCTACACGCGCGTCGACGAGCAGTACCCGATGAGCGAGGTCGTCCGCTCGCTCCAGCCCCGCTTCCTCGACTCCGCGGAGGAGTTCGCCGAGGGGTACCCGGACCTCTGGTCGAAGATCTCCTCCATGCGGATATCGGCCGCCGCGTACCTGCCGCTCATCGCGCAGGCCCGGCCGATCGGCGCGATCGGGCTGCTCTACCAGGACAAGGACGGCTTCACCCAGGACGAACGGAACCTGCTGGTCGCCCTGGGCAGCAGCATCGCCCAGAGCCTCCAGCGGGCGATGCTGCTGGAACAGGAGCACGACCTCGCCGAAGGCCTCCAGCAGGCCATGCTGCCCCGCCGGATCCCGGCGGTCCCCGGGGCGCAGATCGCCGTGCGCTACCGGTCGGCCCGGATGGGCCAGGACATCGGCGGGGACTGGTACGACGTGATCCAGCTCCCCGGCGGCCGGGTCGGCGCCGTCATCGGCGACGTCCAGGGCCACGACACCCACGCGGCGGCCGTCATGGGCCAGCTCCGCATCGTGCTGCGCGCCTACGCCGCCGAAGGGCACTCCCCGGGCACCGTGATGGCCCGGGCCTCGGTGTTCCTGTACGAACTGGACACCGACCGCTTCGCGACCTGCACCTACGTGGAGGCGGACCTCTCCACCGGAGTCCTCCAGATCGTGCGCGCCGGACACATCGACCCGCTGCTGCGCACCCTCGACGGGGAGTGCCGCAGGCTGCCGGTGGAGGGCGGGATGCCGCTCGGCCTGTCGGCGGAGTTCGGCCGGCTCGAATATCCGGTGACCACCGTGGAGCTGGACCCGGGGGAGACGCTCGTCCTGTGCACCGACGGGCTGGTGGAACAGCCCGGCGCGGACCTCGACGACGGCGTCAGCCTGCTGACCTCCCTGGTCCGCGGCGGCCCCGACGACCTCCAGCGGCTCGCCGACCGGCTGTGCGAGGTGGTCGACGACCGGGGCGGCGACGACGACATGGCCCTGCTCCTGCTGCGCCGCCAGGGCGAGGACACCCGGCCCGGCGCGGGCCGGCTCCAGCAGCACGTGGCCCCCGGGGACCCCGAGGCGCTCGTCGCCGCCCGGCACATGATCGGCGCGGCGGTCCGTTCGTGGGGCGCGCGGGAGCGGGCCGACGAGATCGAACTGGTCGCGGACGAGCTGATCGTCAACGCCCTGATGCACACCGACGGCCCGGCGATCGTGACCCTGCGCGTCCTGGCGGGCGCGGAGCGCCGGCTGCGGGTGGAGGTGGAGGACCGCTCCAGCGCCCTCCCGCGCCGCCGCGAGGCGGGCGAGGCCGGGGTCTCGGGGCGGGGCCTGATGCTGGTGGACCGGCTGGCGGACGTCTGGGGCGTGGAGCCCAGGGGCAGCGGCAAGTGCGTGTGGTGCGAGTTCGTGATGGGCTGAGCACCCCCGGCCGCTCCGCCGCGTGCCGTTCTGTTCCGTGCCGCTCCGGTCGCGGGCGGCGGCGGGCGGCGGGAGGCTGGGAGGGTGCCCGAGCTGCCGGAGGTCGAGGCCCTGAGGGAGTTCCTCGACGAGCACCTCGCCGGGCGGGTGGTCGAACGCGTCCTCCCGCTCGCGGTCAGCGTGCTCAAGACGTACGACCCTCCCCCCACCGCCCTCGAAGGGCAGCCCGCCGGCCCCGTCGCCCGGTACGGCAAGTTCCTCGCCCTGCGCGCCGGCGGGCTCCACCTGGTCACCCACCTCGCCCGGGCCGGCTGGCTCCGCTGGCGCGAGGAATTCCCCGCCCGGCCGCCCCGCCCCGGCAAGGGGCCGCTCGCGCTGCGCCTCGTACTGGAGGGCGGCGGAGGCTTCGACCTCACCGAGGCGGGCACGCAGAAGCGGCTGGCCGTGTACGTGGTGCGCGACCCCCGGGAGGTGCCGGGCATCGCCCGCCTCGGCCCCGACCCGCTCGCCGAGGGCTTCGGGCGGGACGCCTTCGCGGCGCTGCTGGCGGGGGAGCGGCGGCAGATCAAGGGAGTGCTGCGCGACCAGGGCGTGATCGCCGGGATCGGGAACGCGTACAGCGACGAGATCCTGCACGTCGCACGCGTGTCGCCGTTCAAGCTGGCCTCCTCCTTCGACGAGGAGCAGGTCACCCACCTCTACGGGGCCGTGCGGGACACCCTGCGGGCTGCCGTCGAGCGGGCCCACGGGCTGGCGGCCCAGGATCTGAAGGCCGAGAAGAAGAGCGGGATGCGGGTCCACGGGCGGGACGGCGAGCCGTGCCCGGTGTGCGGGGACACCGTCCGCTCGGTGTCGTTCGCGGACTCCTCGCTCCAGTACTGCCCCACCTGCCAGACCGGCGGCAAGCCGCTCGCGGACCGCAGGCTCTCCCGCCTCCTCAAGTAGCCGGCGCGCTGCGTAGACTCCGGCTCCATGGCCGAGCAGCAGCCGCCGCCCCGGCGGGAGACCGTCACCGGCGTTCCGCGCGGCGCCCGCCGCCGCCCGCCCGCGCACACCCCCGCCCGCTCGGAGATCTCCGAGCAGACCAGCCTCGGCGCGACCTACGTACGGGCCCTGATGCGCAGCCAGCTGCGCGCCGGGCTGGGCGCGCTCACGGTGCTGGCCCTCGTGCTCGGGCTGCTGCCGCTGGGCTTCCTGCTGCCCCGGCCGGCCGCGGGCCCGCTCGTGTGGCTCGCCCTCGGGCTGGGGGCGTACCCGGTGATGTGGCTGATCGCCCGCTGGTACGTGCGCCGGGCGGAGCGCAACGAGGCCGACTTCACGGGCCTGGTGACGGACTCGGCGGACTCGGCGGAGTCGGCGCGGTAGCCGGCGCGGGGCCGCCCCGGCCGGCTCGGCGCGGGTCCGGGCCGGCGGGCCGTGCGGTGGGCGGGCCGTCGGGCGGTTCAGAAGAGGTGCATCGCCAGGTGTCCCAGCGGCAGGCCGAGCTGCCACGCGGGGGTCCACACGCGGACGTTCTCGTCCAGGGCGGGCGGGGTGTCGCCGCGGCCGGAGCGGCCCGGGTCGAGGTTGGTGGCGAAGAGCTCCGTGCGGTCCAGCCACCGCCACGCCGCCCGGGCCAGTTCGAGGTCGGGGTCCTCGCCGCGGCCGCGCTCGCGGGCCTCCTCGCCCAGCGCGAGGAACCGGGTGTGGACCCAGTCGCGCCAGGGGTGCCCGTACGCCGTCAGGGAGAGCCACTCGTCGAGCTGCGACACCACCCGGATCCCCGACAGTTCCCCGGCCGCGTCCGAGAGGTAGATCGTCAGCGCGAGCGTGTCGCGTCCGGCCCGGAACTCCAGCGTGCTCACCGGGATCAGCCGGCCCGTGCGCAGCAGTTCGTCGGCGATGTACTCCGCGTAGAGCCACGCCATGGGCACCGCCAGTCCGCCGTCACTGGTGCCGTTCATACCCTCGGGCTGCACCGTTCCACCTCTCCCGCGCGTCGAGCCTGCCGCCGTCATCCCCGAGCCTTCACCGGACGGCTCGCGGAACGGGGGATGTTTACTCAACTTGCACGGACTGGTGCCGATATCGGTGTGCTCCGTGTCCGGATCGTGTGCATCGAGGGCGTTCCTTGAGTGTTTCCCGAGGGACTCTGCGGCGCGTCTCCAGGGCCCGGAGGGGCGTTCAGGCGCCGAGTCCGTACCCCTGGAGACCCTTCCGCAGGGCGCGCAGGGCGTAGTACGTACGGGACTTGACCGTTCCGGCGGGGATCCCGAGCTCAGCCGCGGCCTCGGCCACCGAGCGGTCCTGGAAGTAGACCTGCATCAGCACGGCCCGGTGCTCCGGTCCCAGGCTGCCCACCGCCCGCCGGACGTCGATCGCCGTGACCGAGCCGGCCACCGCGTCCTCGGCGGCGGGCGCCTGCTCCAGACCGTCGGGGTCGACCTCCTGCGGCCGCGAGAGCCGCGCCCTCCGGGCGTCGATCGCGAGCCGCCGGGCCACCGTGAACAGCCAGGGCCGCATCGACTCGTGCCCGCTCGCCAGCACCTCCGGGTGCTGCCAGACGCGGACGAGGGTCTCCTGGACGAGGTCCTCGGCGCGCTGGGCGTCCCCGGCCGTGAGGCCGAGCAGGAAGCCGAACAGGGCCCGCCCGTGGTCTCGCTGGAGTTCGGCGAGCGCCTCGGGTTCCGTGCGCTGGAGGGTGGGGGAGGGCGACACGAGTGGCTCCTTCCGGGTCCGGGGTCCGCTGGGGCGCCGGGGCCGCGGGCCGGGCACGAGGGCCCGGGCCGGCGGCTCGGCCGAGGGGCCCGGCCGCGGGGCCGGCGGTGGGCGTCCCACTCACCCTCACCTGCACGGAGCCGCCCGGGAACCGTCCGGCGGGGGCGTTGCGCCCAAGGCCCCGGGTGGTCCGGTGGGCGGCCGCGCCGGGCGACGAACGGTCGAACGGCGCGGCGAACGGCCATGGGCCGTCGGGGTGGGAAGCGGCCGGAGGCCGGTGCCGCTCCTTGACTCGGAACCCCTTCTCCTATGGATTTCATCTCATCCGACAGTGCTACGAAGTGGGAGCTGGGAGAGATGACCAAGCGCACCCGGCACGTCCTCGTCCTGCTGTCGGCCCTGCTGCTTCCCGCGGCGGCCGGCTGCTCCGCTCCCGGTGACCGGACCCCGGCCCGCCTCGGCTCCAGCGCGGCCGGCGCCCCCGCCGCCACCGCCCCCGCCCCGAAGGGGTTCACCCTGGTGGCGAGCGGCGACGTACTGCCGCACACCTCGGTGATCAAAAGGGCGGCGGCCGACGCCGGCGGCGAGGGGTACGACTTCCGCCCCATGTTCTCGAAGGTCAAACCGGTGGTCTCGGCGGCCGACCTGGCCCTGTGCCACATGGAGACCATCTACGGCGAGGACGACGGCCCCTTCAGCGGCTATCCCGCCTTCGTCTCCCCGCCCACCATCGCCGACGCCCTCAAGGACGCCGGCTACGACGGCTGCTCCACCGCCTCCAACCACACCCTGGACGACGGGGCCGAGGGGCTGAAGCGCACCCTCGACCGCTTCGACGCGGTCGGCCTCGGGCACGCGGGCTCCGCCCGCACGGCGGCCGAGGCGGCGAAGACCACCCTCTACACGGCGGGCTCCGCGAAGGTCGCCCACCTCGCGTACACCTACGGCACCAACGGCTACCCCATGCCGGACGGGCAGCCCTGGGCGGTCAACCTGATGCGGCAGGACGAGATCGTCGCGGACGCGCGCGCCGCCCGGAAGGCCGGCGCCGACGTGGTGCTGGTCAGCATCCACTGGGGTACCGAGTGGCAGACCGAACCGGACGGGACGCAGCTGTCGCTGGGCAAGGCGCTCACCGCCTCCGCCAGCGGCGGACGCCCGGACATCGACATGATCCTGGGAACGCACGCCCACGTCCCGCAGGCCTACGAGAAGGTCAACGGCACCTGGATCGTCTACGGGATGGGCGACCAGGTCGCCGGGGAGATGTTCAACCACTCCGGCGCCCGCGACCTGCGCGGCAACTACGGCTCCATCGCCCGCTTCGCCTTCGCCCCGCCCGCCGCCCCCGGGCAGCGCTGGCAGGTGGTGAAGGCCGAGTTCGTCCCGCAGATGATGGACCTGTCCATCGGCCGGGTCGTCAACCTGCCCGCCGCCCTCGCCGAGGACCCCGGCGACGAAGCGTACGAGAGCGCCGACGAGGCCGTCACCGAGGCCGTGCTCGGCCGGGGCGCCGCCAAGGACGGCCTGAAACGGGCCGGGTGACGGCCGCCGGCGCCACGGAACGACCGTCACCGGCCGGACGTCCACCAGGGCCGGCAGCACGTTCCGGCGCCGCGCCGGCCCCGCCGCGTACGCCGCCGCCCGGAGCGAGGACTCCGGGCCGTCAACCCCGGCGAGGACCACCTCCGGCCCGTCGGTGCCGCACCCGCATCCCGTGTCCACGTGCTCCTTCACCCTCCCGGGGCCATCCGGTTCGGCGCGCGGACCGGCGCGGCCCTCCCTACAGTGCCAAGCATGAGTGCCACGCTGGAGGACACCCGCGGGACCCGCAACCGCTTCCTGCACCGGGTCCCGGACGCCTTCGGGGCGTTCTTCGGAACGCTGGGCCTGGTCTGCGCCCTGCTGGCGCTCTCCCCGACGCTGCGCAGGCTGCTGCGGCCCGTGGTGCGCTTCCTCGACGACTTCGTGGTGCCGGTCAGCGAGAACCTCGCGTACGCCGTCTTCCTCTTCCTCCTCGCCGCGGCCCTCGGCACCCGCAAGAAGATCGCCTGGTGGATCGTCGTCACCTATCTGGCCCTGCTGATCCTGGTCGACCTGCTGATCATCGCCGACGGGGACCTCTGGGTCGGCGGCGTCTCGATGGTCCTCGCGGTGGCCGCCCTCGGCGTGCTCGTCGCCGCCCGCAAGGAGTTCTACGCGGCCTCGCGCCCGGGCGCGATCTGGCGGGCCATGCTCGTGCTCGGCCTCGGGCTGCTCGGCGCCGTCTTCCTCGGCTGGGCCCTGGTCGCGCTGTTCCCCGGCACCCTGCCCAAGGGGCAGTGGCTGGACTGGTCCGCCAAGCAGGTCTTCGGCGGCCTCTTCTCCGCCCGGCAGTTCGACGGCCGCCCGCCCCGCCCGCTCTACTTCCTGCTGGGCCTCTTCGGCGCCCTCGCCCTGCTGAACGCGGCCGCGACCCTCTTCCGTTCCCAGCGGCTGACCGCCGCCCTGCACGGGGACGAGGAGCCCCGGATCCGCGCGCTGCTGGGCGCCTACGGGCGGGCCGACTCCCTCGGCTACTTCGCCACCCGGCGCGACAAGGCCGTCGTCTTCGCCCCGAACGGCAAGGCCGCCGTCACCTACCGGGTGGAGGCCGGGGTCTGCCTGGCCAGCGGTGACCCGGTGGGGGACCCCGGAGCCTGGACCCCCGCCATCGACGCCTGGCTGGGCGTCGCCCGCCGCCACGGCTGGCAGCCGGCCGTGATGGGCGCCTCCGAGGGCGGGGCGACCGCGTACGCCCGCTCCGGGCTGAGCGCCCTCCAGCTCGGCGACGAGGCCATCCTGCACGTCGCCCACTTCGACCTCGACGGCCGCGACATGCGGGTCACCCGGCAGGCCGTCAACCGGGTCAAGCGGGCCGGGGCCACCACGGTGATCCGCCGCCACTCGGCCCTCACCGAGGAGGAGATGCGGACCATCGTCGACCGGGCCGACCGCTGGCGGGACACCGAGACCGAACGCGGCTTCTCCATGGCCCTGGACCGGCTCGGCGACCCCGCCGACGGGGACTGCCTGCTCGTCGAGGCCTTCGACGCCGGCGGCGAGCTGATCGCGTTGCTGTCCTTCGTTCCCTGGGGCAAGGACGGGATCTCCCTCGACCTGATGCGCCGCGACCGCGCCGCCCCCAACGGGGTCATGGAGTTCATGGTGGCCCAGCTCTGCGCGGCCGCCCCCGGCCTGGGCGTACACCGGATCTCCCTCAACTTCGCCGTGTTCCGCTCGGCCTTCGAGGAGGGCGGGCGGATCGGCGCGGGCCCGGTGCTGAAGCTGTGGCGCAGGCTGCTGCTGTTCTTCTCCCGCTGGTGGCAGCTGGAGGCGCTGTACCGCTCCAACGTCAAGTACGGGCCCGAGTGGTACCCGAGGTTCCTCTGTTACCAGGACGCCGGCTCCCTCGCCCGGGTCAGCCTCGCCTCCGGCATCGCCGAGGGCTTCGTCTCCGTGCCGAGCATGCGCAAGCTCTGGGGCAACGGACACGCCAAGGGCCTCACCGCCCCCGCCAACACCGCCGACCTGCCCTCCATCGAATCCCTGGGCCTGGACCTCGTCGGGGAGGAGGACGGCGGCCGGGGCCCCGCCGAGCGGATGCCCGAGCAGGTCCGGGTGCGCCACGCCAAGCTGGAGCGGATCCGGGCCGCCGGTACCGACCCTTACCCGGTCGGGATCCCGCAGCGCACCCACACCGTCGCCGCCCTGAAGGCCGCCCACCCCGGCCGGGTCGCCGGCGGCCGCAGCGGCGAGCGGGTCACCCTCGCCGGACGGGTGATGGTCGTGCGCGACCTCGGCGGCGTGGTCTTCGCCGTACTGCGCGACTGGACCGGCGACACCCAGCTGATGTTCACCCGGGACGAGTCCGGGCCGGACGTACTGGACGCCTTCACCTCCCAGGTCGACTTCGGCGACCACGTCGTGGCCACCGGCGAGGCCGGAGCCAGCCGCAGCGGCGAGCCGTCCGTCGTGGTCGCCTCCTGGCAGCTCACCGGCAAGTGCCTGCGCCCCCTCCCCGACAAGCGCAAGGGCCTGGCCGACCCGGAGGCCCGGGTCCGGCGCCGCTACCTCGACCTGGTCGCCAGCCCCGAGGCGCGGGACGTCGTACGGGCCCGTTCCAGTGCGGTGCAGGCCCTGCGCCAGGGGCTGCTGGACCGCGGCTACCTGGAGGTCGAGACCCCGATGCTCCAGCAGATCCACGGCGGCGCCAACGCCCGGCCCTTCCGCACCCACATCAACGCCTACGACCTCGACCTGTACCTGCGCATCGCGCCCGAGCTGTACCTCAAGCGGCTGTGCGTCGGCGGCATGGAGAAGGTCTTCGAGATGGGCCGCACCTTCCGCAACGAGGGCGTCTCCTACAAGCACAACCCCGAGTTCACGATGCTGGAGGCCTACCAGGCCTTCGCGGACTACGACGTGATGCTCGACCTCACCCGGGAGCTGATCCAGGGCGCGGCGACGGCCGCCTTCGGCTCGCCGGTCGCGCACAAGGCGGGCCCGGACGGCAAGCTCGTCGTCCACGACATCTCGGGCCCCTGGCCGGTCAAGACGATGTACGGGGCCATCGGCGAAGCGCTCGGTGAGGAGGTCGACGCCGACACCGAGGAGCACGTCCTGCGCGTGCTGTGCGACCGCGCGGGCGTCCCGCACGCCCCCGACGACACCCGGGGCGACGTGGTGCTGGAGATGTACGAGAGGCTGGTCGAGGAGCGGACGAAACTCCCCACCTTCTACAAGGACTTCCCGACCGACGTCTCCCCGCTCACCCGGCAGCACCGCAAGGACCCCCGGCTGGCCGAGCGCTGGGACCTGGTGGCCTTCGGCACCGAACTGGGCACCGCCTACTCGGAGCTGACCGACCCGGTCGAGCAGCGCCGCAGGCTGACGGCCCAGTCGCTGCTGGCGGCGGGCGGGGACGCCGAGGCGATGGAGCTCGACAACGACTTCCTGGACGCCCTGGAGTACGCCATGCCGCCGACCGGCGGACTGGGCATCGGGGTCGACCGGCTGGTCATGTTCCTCACGGGCCTGACGATCCGCGAGACGCTGCCGTTCCCGCTGGTGCGCCAGGGCTGACCAACGGGGTGGCTGGTCCGAGGGGGTGACGGGGACGGGGCGCGTCCGCGCCTCTCGACATCTCCGGCGATCTCGTTGATACGTAGTAATAATGAAAAATGACGAGCCGACAGTAGGGCGACGCGTGCTCCTGCGTACCGCCGTCTTCCTCGGAATCGCCGCCGCCTCCGGACTCCTCAGCGCCGGCGAGGGCGGCCCCCAGGGCGGCGCCACCGCCGGCGCACCCGCGCCCGGCGGCCCCGCCCCCGCCCCCGGTGCCCCCGGGCTCCGCCCCGAAGGCCCCCCGGACAAGTCCTACCGGCTGCGGCCCATGACCGCCGAGGCGCCCGCCCGGCCGCCCGTCGCCAAGCCCGCCGTCCGCACCCGGCCCATCCTGGAACTGCCCTCCGGGGCGGACACCGGCAACGCCATGGTGCTCACCTTCGACGACGGCCCCGACCCCCGCTACACCCCGGCCATCCTCGACACCCTCGCCCGCTACGGCGTTCGCGCGATGTTCTTCGTCTGCGGGGAGATGGCCACCGAGAACCGCGACCTGCTGCGCCGGATGACCGCCGAGGGCCATGTCATCGGCAACCACACCTGGACGCACCCGCTCATCCCCAGCCTGTCGAGGTCCGCCCTGGAGGCCGAGATCGGGCGCACGAGCGAGGTCGTGCAGCAGGCCGTGGGGCAGGCCCCACTGTGGTTCCGGGCGCCCTACGGGGCGTGGAACCGGGCCGCCTTCGAGATCGGCGCCGACCTGAACATGGAGCCCTTCGCCTGGACCGTGGACACCCTCGACTGGAAGGAGCCGGGGAGCGCCACGATCATCTCCCGGGTGCTGTCGGGGGCCGGACCCGGGGTGATCGTGCTGAACCACGACGCCGGCGGCAACCGCTCGCAGACCGTCCGGGCGCTGGAGGCGTACCTCCCCCAGCTGCTCGGGCAGGGCTACCGGATGACCCTGCCGGCCCGCTGAGGCCGCCGGCCCGGCCCGCTCCCACCGGGGGGACGGGGGAGCGGGCCGCGTGGTGAATCGTTTCGTCAGCGGGTCGCCACCATCCGGGCGAAGGCGACCACGTTGCCGTCGTACCCCTTGGCCTTGGAGTAGCTGCCTCCGCAGGTGATCACCCGCAGCTCCGGGTGCCCGGTGTCCCCGTACACCCGCGAGCCGGGGAAGGCCTCCTTCGAGAACACCTCCACGCCGTACACCTCGAACACGGCGGTCCGTCCGTCGTAGCGCTCCACCTCGACGCGGCTGCCCGGCTTGAGCGAGCCCAGCCCGTAGAAGACCGCCGGGCCCTGCGCGTTGTCCACGTGCCCCACGATCACCGCGGAACCCTGCTGGCCCGGCGAGATGCCGTTGAGGTACCAGCCCGCCAGGTTGCGGTCCTGCGGGGGCGGGGCGTCGATCCAGCCCTGGGCGTCCAGCCCGACCGTCATCACGGGCGCGTCCACGTTGATCGCCGGGATCCGGATGCGCTGCACCGACGAGTGCTCCAGCACCTCCAGGTCCGCCGGCGGCGTGGGCGCCCGGGCCGGCAGCTCGTCCGCGCGCGCGACCGCAGCGGCCGCGGCGGGCTGCGGCGGGCCCGCCTCCGCGTTCGCCCCGTTCCTGATCATGGCGAGGCCGCTGAGCATGACCAGCGCGAGCGCTCCCCAGGGGGAGCGTCTCCTCGGCCGCTGCTCGTACTCGTCCTCGGTCATGGCTCTCCCTTCCCGACGCGGGGGTCCCGACCCGCGTTCCAGTCCCTCCCCGGTACGCCCTTCTTCACGCACGCTAAGGGTGCACGCCCGCGACGGCGATCCGGAGGAGGGCGAACGGGTGGTGCGTCCGGTTGGGGTGCGTCCATCCAGGTATTCGTCACATAAATGCCTGACGCCTCATGACCTGCGGATCCGTCAGATGATCAGTCCGCGCTTCGGCGTGTCGCTCAACCGGGCGGCCCAAAGGCGGAAATGCGCTGGTTGCGCGGCGCACCGAGGGTTCGTGATGGGAGGCGTTCTCGTCGATCTGCCCGGGCCACCGCTCCGGGGCGCTTCCCGCTGGAGGTTCCACCATGCGTGTTCTGCGCGCTCTCACCGTGACCGCGGCCGCCTGCGCCGCGATCGGTCTCAGTGCCCCGTTCGCCGACGCGAACTCGCCGCAGGGCGGCGGCAACGGGCCCAGCAACGTCACCGTCAACCCGTACTCCGTGCACCAGGGCGCCTCGATGCAGGTCAGCGCCTCGGGCTGCGGTCACGGCGGCACGGTCTGGTCGAACGGGAACTTTCCGCAGACGAACCTGTCGGCCGGCTCCATCGGCTTCGCGACCGTCCGGATCTTCAACCACGCCTCGCCCGGCAACCACACGCTGTCGGTCAAGTGCCACGACAACAGCCTCGTCGCCACGCACCGGTTCACGATCCTGCCGGGCAACGGTGCCCAGGGCGGCATCGGCGGCTCCTTCGGCCCGTCCACCGCCGAGACGGCCATCGGGGCGGGTCTGGTGGGCATCGCGGCGCTCGGCGCGGGCGCTCACGTGATCCGTCGCCGCCGTCCGGCCGGTTCCCGGGGCTGACACCCCCCGCAGACCGCCGCCGCGGCCGGCCCCGGGTCCCGGACCCGGGGCGACCGGCGGTGGCCGGGGCCGGCCGGGGGAGTTTGCGGGTGAGGGATCAGTGGCCGCGGGCCGGGCGGCGCCGGCGCAGGGCGTACACCGTTCCGCTCGCGGCCGTCACGAAGAGCGCGGCGCCCACCCCGAGTTCCACGGGGTCCAGCCCGGCCACGCTGCCGCCGAGGCCGCCCCGCACCCCGAGGGTGGCCGGCGCCGCGCTGCGGGAGGCTCCGGCGGAGCCGCGCGCGGTGGGCGTGATCCGGGCGGGCGGGGTGATCCGGGCGGGCGGGGTGGTGCGGGCGGCGGTGGGCGCGGTGGTCGGGGCGACGGGAGCGGGGGTGGTGGCGACGGGAGCGGCGGTGGTGGCGCGCGGGCGGGCACCCGTGGTGGCCTCCGCTGAGGGGGTGCGCCGGGCGCCTGTGGTGGAGCTGGTGGTGGGAGCCGTCGTGCCGCCGGCGATGGTGAGGTCGGCGGAGCCGTTCTCCCCGTTGCAGGTGAAGGTGACGGAGTACAGGGCCCCGCGGCGGGCGTCGCGGTCCACCGTGACCCGGACGGTCTGGCCGCGCGCGATGCTGACGGTGTCGAAGACGCCGGAGGAGGCGGTGGCGTACGCGGCGTCGCAGTCGCTGACCGAGAGGATCACCTGGCCGCCGGGGGCGACCGTGGAGGGGATGACGGCGAAGGCGAAGGAGGTCACGGGCGCGGCCTCGGGCGCCAGGGCGGCGGGAGCGGCCCCGGGTGTCATGGCCGTGGGCGCGCAGGACGCGCCGAGCGCGAGGAGGGCGCCGGCGCTCAGCAGGGCGGTGACGGAGCCGCGTATCGCACCCATGGTGGGTCCTCCGGATCCCCGAGGCGCAGTCGCGCGGAATGTCCGCACGTGGGGGGTCGTGCACCTCGATGTCCGCCACGCTAGGCGCGGGTGCGGTGACCCGCGATCAGGAGCGGGCGAATGGGGCACGGCCGTAGGCCGAACCGGCGAAGGGAGGCCCGCCCCCGGTTTCCCGGGGGCGGGCGGGTGCTCAGTCCTTCAGTCCCAGGTGCGGGAACTGGACGAGGAACGGTTCGGCGGTAGCGGCGATTCCGCGCCCGAAGGGTGAGTCGAAATCCCAGATGAGGAAGAGCAGGAAGGCGATCAGCGCGCTGAAGAGCCCGGCGAGCAGCATCTCGCGGAACGAGCGCCGGATCTGCAGGGTGAAGATCAGACCCACCGTCACCAGTGCTCCGGCGATCAGCCCGAACCACACGACGCCGGGCATGGTGGCCCCGGCGCTCTGGCCGCGTGAGTTGCGGGCGTCGTCCACGAGCGCGACCTGGTCGACCAGCGGCTGGTAGGCCTGCCCCTCGTGGTCGGTCCGCGGCTCGTAGTCGGTGACGTCGCGGCGGATCTTCTCCAGCAGCTCCCCGCCGCGTCCGGTGATCTCGCCGCTGTCGGCCATCTTCCGCCACTCCGTCTCGACGACGTAGGTCACGTACGCGTCGACGTCGGAGCGGATCCTGCTCCGCACCTCGGCCGGGTAGACCTCGGAGCGGACACTGATCTCGTGCAGGGCCTGGGCTTCCTGGCGCACGTACTCCTGGGCGGCGCCGCGGCCCTCCCATACGCCCGCGATCGCCAGGCCCAGCACGATCGCGTAGATCACCCCGATCATCATCGTCATGTACTCGATGACGTCCGGGGTCTCGTTCGGATCGTCGTCCTCGCCGATCCTGCGGTGGTTGAAGAAGGCGATGGACAGCACCACGGCACAGGCCGCGGCCATCGCGAGGGACAGGACGAGCCATTCCGACAAGATGACTCCCAATCGATGAGCTGTGGATGCGGCCGGGCGGCCGGGCGGGCCGTGCGGCCTAGCGCGGGCGCAGCGCGACGATCGCGAGCACGGCCGGGGCGGCGGTCATGAGGGTGAAGGTGACCGGTGAGATGTGGCGCTCCACCGGTTTGCGGGTCGGGGCGTGGTAGGCGGGACGGGCGACCGGCTTCGGCGCGGGGGCCGGAGTCGTCGCCGGGGTGGGCGGCGGCTCGGGTGCGGGCTTCGGCGGTGGCGGGGCGGGTGCCTCGTACACCCGGGGCGCCGGGGGCGGTGGCGGTGGCGGTGGCGGCTTGGGGGCCGGCTGGGGTGGCGGTGGCGGCGCGGGGGCCGGCGGGGGAGGCTCGGGCGCCGGCTTCGGCGGCGGCGGTGTGGGCTTGGGCGGTGGCGGTTTCGGCGGTGGCGTGGGTGGGGGCGGCGGCTTGGGCGTCGGCTTCGGCGGGCACGGCGGGGGCGGCGGCGGGCAGTGGTGCGCGTGTCCCTTGCCGCGGTTGCCGCAGGCGTGCCCGTGGCCGTGGCCGCCGTGATGTCCGCCACCCCGGCCGGCTCCGGCGCCGCCGTTTCCGGCGAACGCGTACACCTCGACGGAGGCACCGCCGTCCCCGGCGCCGATCGTCGCGTAGGCGCAGCTATCGGCCACGGCCGGAGTGGTGGCGAGTGCCGCCCACAACAGGACCGGGACCGCCAGCAGGCGTCTGGCACAGGCTCTGTTCACCCGGGGAGCATGGGCCCGCGCGCGCCCGCGCACGCGAGGCCGGGCGTCGGTTCGCCTGAACGGGTGGAGTGTGGAGCCTAGAAGTTTGAGCCAGTTCCGGATCGTTGTGGACTGCTTCTGATCGTTCGAAGTCGAAATCTCAAATGGTATTTGTCGGATTCCTTGCCGCAGGCAGCGGGGCCCGCACGTGCCTTTGGTGTGTGACCAAGAACGGACCGCCAATTTCCGCTTTTGCTCGCCCTGTTGGGAAATGATCAGTACATTCGGCTCGGACAGCAGTCCGACCACCGTCCCGCCCCCCGGACGGAACCCGCCCGACCACGGCACGACGAGGCTTGGAGACCCCGATGGAACGCCCCGCCTGGGCCCCGCCAGGCATCGACATATCGGTGCCCAGTGTGTCCCGCATCTACGATTACTACCTGGGCGGCTCCCACAATTTCGAGGTCGACCGCCAGGCCGCCCGCCGCGCCATGGAGTTCATGCCGGGCCTGCCCAAGATCATGCAGGCCAACCGGGCCTTCATGCGCCGCGCCGTCCGCCACGCCGTGACCGAGGGCGTCACCCAGTTCCTCGACATCGGCTCCGGCATCCCGACGTTCGGCAACGTCCACGAGATCGCCCGCGCCGCCACTCCCGAGGCCCGCGTCGTGTACGTGGACCACGACCCGGTCGCCGTCGCCCACAGCCGCGCCGTCCTGGCCGGGGACGACCGCACCGGGGTCGTCACCGCCGACCTGCGCAAGCCGAAGGACATCCTCGGTTCCCCCGAAGCCGGCCGGCTGCTGGACTTCGACCGGCCCGTCGCCCTGCTGCTCGTCGCCGTACTGCACTTCCTGGAGGACGCCGACCGGCCCTACGAGGCCGTCGCCGAACTGCGCGACGCGCTGGCGCCGGGCAGCGTGCTGATCCTCACCCACGCCTCCTACGAGGGCATCCCCCTCACCCAGGAGGTCGCGGGCGGGGTCGTCGACGTCTACCGGGACATCCGCAACCCGCTCGTCATGCGCAGCCACGAGGAGATCGCCGGCTTCTTCGACGGGTTCGAGCTGCTGGAGCCGGGCCTGGTGTCGATGCCCGACTGGCGCCCCGAACGTTCCGGGCCCCTCGCGGACGGCGAGGATCCGGAGGATCCGTACGCCTTCTCCGGCTACGGCGGCGTGGGGCGCAAGGCGTGAGACTCCCCGCTCCGGCTCCCCGGCCCGCCGGCCCCGCGGAGCCCGCGCCCGCCGGACGGCCGACGCCCCGGCCCGGCCCGGCGAACCCCCGCCCGGCGGACGCGCGCGTGCGGACGGGCCCGGCGGACCCCGTCGCACAGCCCGGCCCGCACCAGGGACCGTCGCCGGTGCGCGAGCTGCGCAGCGGGCTCGAAGACCGCATCGCCCGCTTCGCCACCATCTGGGGCCGGGCCATCTTTCCCGTCACGGCGACCTCCCTGACCCGCCCCGAGTTCGAACGGCACCTCGTCCCGCTCACCCGGACCCTGACCGAGGCCCTGCACGCCCGCCCCTTCGACGCGGGCGTCGCCCAGCGCGTCGGCGAGGAGCTCGTCGCCGTGCACTGCACCGACCCCGAGGCCCTCGCCGGCACCCTGGGGGTGGTCGAGTCCTACCTGGTCCTCTACTGCGGCCCCGACGGCGCCGGAACCGAGGGCACCGAGGAGTACCGGTCCCGCTGCGCCCGGCTCCAGCACGGCATCGCCGCAGGCTTCGCCCGCGCGCTCCGCGAGCGCACCCTGCGCGAGCAGGAGGCCATCGCCCGCTCCGCGCTGACGGCCCGCACCGACGCCCAGCAGGCCCTGCACGCCAGCGAGGAACGCTTCCGGGCGGTCTTCGAGGGGGCTGCCGTCGGCATCGGCATCGCCGACCTGGAGGGCAACGTCCTGGAGGTCAACGACACCCTGCTCAAGATGTTCGGCGGCCTGGAGGGCCACGTCCGCAGCCGCAACGTCAGCGAATGGGGCCACCCCGACGACACCCCGCACGTCTGGAAGATGTACGGGGAACTCGTCCGCGGGGAACGCGAGCACTACCGCGTCGAAAAGCCCTACTACCGCCACGACGGCACCGTGCTGTGGACCAACCTCACGGTGTCCCTGCTGCGCGACGCCGACGGCGTCCCCCAGTACCAGCTGGCCCTGATGGAGGACACCACCGAACGCCGGCTCCTCAACCTGCGGCTGCGCTACGAGGCCACCCATGACGCGCTGACCGGGCTGCCCAACCGCACCCTGTTCTTCGAACGGCTGGAGAAGGCCCTGGGCGGAGCCCCCGGCAGCCGCTTCGGCTTGTGCTACCTCGACCTCGACGGCTTCAAGGCGGTCAACGACAGCCTCGGCCACTCGGCGGGCGACCGGCTCCTCGTCGAGGTCGCCGACCGGCTGCAGAGCTGCGCCACCGGCCCCGGCGAGGTCGTCGCGCGGCTGGGCGGCGACGAGTTCGTCGCCCTCACCACCGGCCCCGCCGCCGGCACCGACGAGGAGCCCGGGGAGAAGGTCACCGACCTGGCGGTGCGGATCCTGTCGGCGCTGTCCACCCCCATCCGGCTGGAGGGCCGGGAGCTGTCGGTCCGCGGCAGCATCGGCATCGTCGAGGGCCGGGCGGGCGAGCGCACCCCGGCGGAGGTGCTCCGCAGCGCCGACATCACCATGTACCGGGCAAAGGCGGCCGGCGGCAACCGCTTCGAGTTCGCCGACGCGGAGGCGGACGCCCGCGCGATCACCCGGCACGGCCTGACCAACGCCCTGCCGGCGGCGCTGGAGCGGGGCGAGTTCTTCATCGAGTACCAGCCCCTGGTGCACATGCACGACGGCAGCGTGCACGGCGCGGAGGCGCTGGTGCGCTGGTCGCACCCGCAGTACGGGGTGCTCGGCCCGGACCGCTTCATCCCGCTCGCCGAGCGGACCGGGCTGATCGTGCCGCTCGGCCGCTGGGTCCTGGAGGAGTCCGTCCGCCAGGCCCGCACCTGGCAGCGCCAGCACGGCGGGGCCGCCCTGCGCGTCAACGTCAACCTCTCGCCGACCCAGCTCCACCACCCCGGCCTCGTCGCCGACACCGTCCGTGTGCTGGAGTCCTCCGGGCTGGCGCCGGGCGCCCTGTGCCTGGAGGTCACCGAATCGGCGCTGATCGGCGCCGACGACGAACTCCTCGAACCGCTGCGGCGGCTCGCCGCGCTCGGCGTGGACATCGCCCTCGACGACTTCGGCACCGGCTACTCGAACCTGGCCAACCTGCGCCGCCTCCCGGTCAGCGTCCTGAAGCTGGACCGCTCCTTCACCCAGGGGATGCAGCAGCAGCCGGCCGACCCCGTCGACGTCAAGATCGTGGAGGGCATCGTCTCCCTGGCCCACAGCCTCGAACTGGCGGTGACGGTGGAGGGGGTGGAGACCGGAGCCCAGGCGGCCCAGCTCCGCGCCCTCGGCTGTGACACCGCCCAGGGCTGGTACTACGCCCGCCCGGGTGCCCCGGACCGCATCCACGCCCTCTCCCTCTCGGACGCCGTCCCCACCCCCTGACCCGAGCCCCCCGGTGTCGGCGGGTGGCGGGCCACGGCCGGGGCCGTCCCGCCCGGCCCCGCGAGGGGCGGGCGGCGCCGGGAGCGGCAGGTGCCCGAGGGCCGGCCCGGATCAGCCCATGCCGGCCTCCGTCCCCCGGCCGGGCACGCGCACCGCGGCCATGACCCGCCGGTGCCGCTCGGAGGTGTCCGCCAGCACCCGCGCGGCCTCGGGCAGCCGCTCGGTCCCGTACACGTCGAGCGCCTGTGCCCCGGCTTCCCCGGTGAGGGCCGCGCCCAGCGTCCGGCCGAGGGCCACCGCGTCCTGGATACCGGTGTTCATCCCGAGCCCGCCGGCCACGGAGTGGACGTGCGCGGCGTCCCCTGCGAGGAAGGCCCGGCCCTCGCGCATCCGCGGTGCCATCCGGACGTTGACCCGCCAGGTGGAGAGCCAGGTCGCCCGGGCCAGCCGTATGCCCTCCATCCGGGCGTGCCGGTCGAAGAGCCGCTGGAAGCCCTCCAGTGACGGCGGCACCGGCGCGCCGTCCTCGTCGAGCTCCGGGGAGGCCTGGAGCTGGAACGACGGTGTCCCCGGTATCGGACAGAGCATCATGGCCCCGCCGTCCGAGGTGAACCACTGGTGCCAGCGGTCCCGGCTCAGGCCCGGCGCCTCGACGTCTCCGATCACCATCACCTGGGTCTCGTCCGTGGTCCCCTCGAAGGGGATGCCGAGGAGCTTGCGGGTCGTGCTGTGCCCGCCGTCGCACCCGGCGAGGTACCCGGCGCGGATCGAGCGGCCGTCCGCCAGCCGCGCGGTGACCCCCTCGGCGTCCTGGTCGATCCCGGTGACCCGGGCGTCGTACTCGACCCGGACGCCGAGGGCGGCGAGGTGCTCGCGGAGGATCTCCTCGATCTGCCACTGGCCGATGAAGAGGCCGCCCCCGGAGGGGGTGTCGTTGACGTACGCGCCGTCGAAGTACTTGCGCAGCACCAGCCCCCGGATGCCCGCGGCGGACAGCCGCTCGCCGAGGCCGAGGCCGGCGAAGACCTCGAGGCTTTCCGGGTTGAGGCCCTTGCCGCGGGATTCGCGGTGCGGGCCGGTCCGCTGGTCGAGCACGCGGGCCGGGATGCCCCGGCGGGCCAGGTCGCAGGCAAGGGTGAGTCCGGTGGGGCCGGAGCCCACGATCAGTACGTCGGTCATCGCAGTGTCCTCTCGTCCTTCAGTGCCCTCGGTGGGTCGATGACTCAAGGAAAGCGCGACCCGGGCAAAAATGCAACCCGGTCACGAAATTGACTTGGTTGTTTTTTCGTGTCACGCTGGAGGCATGGAGAACACGACGGGTCCGCGCACGGGACTGCGCGAGAGCAAGAAACTGCGGACGAAGAACCAGCTGGCGGCCACCGCGCTGGAGCTCTTCCTCGAGCGCGGCTTCGATGCCGTGTCGGTGGCCGACGTCGCCGCCGCGGCCGAGGTCTCCAAGCCCACCCTGTTCCGGTACTTCCCGAGCAAGGAGGACCTCGTGCTGGACCGGTTCGCCGACCACCAGGACGAGGCGGCGCGCATCGTGCGGGACCGCCCGGCGGGCCTGACCCCGGTGCGGGCGGTCCACGAACAGTTCCTGGCCGCCCTCGCCGAGCGGGACCCGATCACCGGGCTCTGCGACCACCCGGACGTCCTCGCGTTCCAGGGGCTGCTGTACTCGACCGCCGGCTTGGAGACCCGGCTCGCCCACTACACGGCGCGCGAGGTCGAACTGCTCGCGGCGGTCCTGGAAGCGGAGTCGGTGCCCTCGTTCACCGCCCGGCTGGCGGCCCGGCACCTGGTGACCGTCCGCCAGGAGCTGGGCCGGGAGAACTGGCGGAGGATCTCGGCGGGTCGGAGTGCCGATGAGGCCTACCCGGAGGCCGTCGCCGAAGCCGACCGCGCCTTCGCCATGCTGGCCGACGGACTCGACCGGACCCTGGGGCCGCTCATACCCTCCTGACGCCGGCGTACGGGATCTTCGCCGGCGCCCCGGATCGCGGAGGCGGGAGTGCGCATGGGTGCCAGGTATGTCACCGAGCTGATCGAGGCGTTGGAGCGGCACGGGGTACGGCCTGCCATCGGTGCCGGTGCCGGTGCCGGTGCCGGTGCTGGTTCTGGTGTGGGGGCCGGGGCCGGGGCCGGGGTCCTGTGCTTCTCCGAGGTGCTGGACGCCGTGTACCGGCTGGCCGGGGTGCTGGACGACGCCGGCGTCGGGCGGGGGACGGGGCTGGCCTGTGTGACGGGCGGCAACCGGCCGGAAACCCTGCTGGTCCGGCTCGCCGCGCACCTGCTGGGCGCACGGCTGACCCAGGTCGTGGGTGGCCCCGCCGTCCACGGCGTGGACTTCATCCTGCGGGACTGCCGTCCGGGCCTGGTGGTGCACGACGTCCCGGTCGCGGCGACCGGAGCGCCGGCGCTCGGCCTGGACGGCCTGCTCGCCGCGGCGGCCGCACGGGAGACCGTCGAGCTGCCGGTCCGGGCGCGGGAGGAGGACATCGCCCGTGTCACCTACACCGGGGGCACCACGGGGCGGCCCAAGGGCGTGGCCTCGACGTTCGGTGCGATGGCCGCGCGTGACGGCGGCCGCGGGGGCCGGTGGGCCGAGTCCGTGTACCTCTCGGTCACCACCCTCGCCCAGCGCTCCGGCGGGCGGTGCCTGGAGCAGCTCCGTGCCGGGGGCAGGGTGGAGATCCTCGACCCCTTCGAGCCGGAGGAGTTCGCGGCCGCCTGCCGGCGCCTGGGGCGGGTGTCCACGTACCTGACGCCGCCGATGCTGTACCGGCTGCTGGACGATCCGGCGACCGCGCGCGGGATCCCCGGGCTGGAAGCCGTCTCCTACGGAGCCTCGGCCGTCCTCCCGGCCCGCCTGGCCGAGGCGGTGAGCCGGTGGGGCGTGCGGTGGCGGCAGGGCTACGGCATGAACGAGGCGGGGGTGATCTGCCGGCTCACCCCCGCCGACCACGACGCGGCGGTGGCCGGACGGCCCGGGCTGCTGGCCTCCGTGGGCCGCCCCGTCACGGGCGTGGAGCTCCAGACGCGGGACGGGCGGGGCGCCGTACTCCCGGCCGGAAGCAAGGGGGAGGTGTGGGTCCGCTCGGAGACGGTGATGGCCGGCTACTGGAACCAGCCCGAGCTGACGGCCGGGGTACTGCGGGACGGATGGCTGCGCACCGGCGACGTCGGACACGTCGGCGAGGGCGGATATCTCTACCTGGACGACCGGGTGAAGGACATCGTGATCGTCAACGGCGCCAACATCTACTGCCTGCCCGTGGAGGCGTCGCTCGCGCGGCATCCCGCCGTGGCGCAGGCCGTGGTGGTCGGACGCCCGAGCCCGCGCACGGGGGAGGAGGTGTGTGCCTTCCTGGTCCCGGCCGCCGGGTGGGAGCCGAGCCGGGCGTTGGCCGACGAGGCCTGCGCCCTGGTGGAACGCGAGCTGGCCCCGGCGCACCGGCCGACGGCCGTGTTCTGGGAAAGGGAGATTCCGCTGACGGACCGGGGCAAGCCGGACAAGCGGCGACTGCGGGATGCGGCCGGGCGCCGCCACGGGTGAGCGACCGCGGGCGGCGTGCGGCCGCGCGGGGCCGGTCTCCCGCCCGCCCCTGCATCGCCCCTCCACCGCTCCGCTCCCAGGGGCTCCGCCGCCGGCCCCGCGCCCCACCACCGGCGAGGCTCGAACGGTCAGTTGAGCAGGACGCGTTTCAGTTCGCGGGCCGCGCGCGGGGGTGCCACGTCCGTGCGGTGGGCCAGGGCGATCGTGCGGCGCAGCGGGGAGCCGACGAGGGGGGTGGCGCGCAGGCCCGGGCCGGCGTGGTCCACGACCATGTTCGGGACCACCGCGATGCCCAGCCCGGCGCGTACGAAGCCCAGGACCGCGTCCATCTCCCCGCCCTCCACCGTGAACACCGGCTCGAAGCCCGCCGCCCGGCACGCCCCCACCGTCAGGTCCCGCAGGTCGTAGCCGTGCCGAAACATCACCATCGGCTCCTCGCGCAGGTCGGCGATGGTCAGCTCGCGGCCGCCCGCCGGCGGCGGGAGGTACGCCGACGAGACCACCACCAGGTCCTCCGTCAGCAGCTCCACCGTCGTCAGCGCGGGCGCCGACGGCGGCAGCGGCAGCGCGATCAGGGCCAGGTCCAGAACCCCGCGCGCGAGTTCCCGTACCAGGTCCAGCGAGCCGCTCTCCTCGATCAGCAGCTCGATGCCCGGGTGCGCCGTGTGGAAGGCGCGCAGCACCGCCGGCAGCAGCCCCGTGCACACGCTCGGGGTGGCCCCCAGGCGTACCCGGCCGCGCCGCAGCTGTGCCAGCTCCTGCACTTCCAGCCGCGCCGTGTCGGCGTCCGCGAGGATCCGTCGCGCCAGCGGCAGCAGCGCCTCGCCCGCGTCGGTGAGCGCGATGTTCCCCCGTGCCCGGCTGAACAGCTCGGCCCCCAGTTCCCGTTCGAGCGCCTTGATCTGCTGGGACAGCGACGGCTGGGCCACGTGCTCCCGCTCGGCGGCGCGAGTGAAGTGCCGGGTCTCGGCGACGGCCACGAAGTAGACCAGCTGCTGGAACTGCATGGCCCCAGGCTAGCGCCCTTCATAGGCATTGCCTATCGCGATCAGCTCCGCCATGTCTTGGACCTCTCAGGACCTTGGTCCTTACGGTCAATGGCATGGCTCTGGCAACGCGGACGGATCGACGGCCGTCCACCACGCGCACGCTCTGGGACTCCACCGTCGGCAAGAAGTCCGTGATGGCCGTCTCCGGCCTGGTCATGCTCGGCTACCTCGTCGTGCACATGCTCGGCAACCTGAAGATCTTCTTCGGGGCGGACGAGTTCAACGGCTACGCCCACTGGCTGCGCACCCTCGGATCCCCCTTCCTGCACCACGAGTGGGCCCTGTGGATCGTCCGCGTGGTCCTGGTCGCCGCCGTCGTCGCCCACGCCGTCTGCGCCTACCAGCTCAGCCGCCGCGACATCAAGGCGCGCCCGGTGAAGTACGCCCGCAAGCGCCGCCGCGCGAGCTACGCCACCCGCACCATGCGCTGGGGCGGTGTCATCCTCGGACTCTTCATCGTCTGGCACCTCCTCGACCTCACCACCCTCACCGTCAACGAGCGCGCCTGGGCCGGTCACCCGTACGAGAACGTCCTCGCGACCTTCTCCACCTGGTACGGCAACACCGTCTACCTCCTGGCGATGGCCGCCCTCGGACTGCACGTCCGCCACGGCTTCTGGAGCGCCGCCCAGACCCTCGGCGCCGGCAGCGCCCGGCGCGACCGGACGCTGAAGTCCCTGGCCAACGCCCTGGCCCTCGTCCTCTTCGCGGGCTTCGTGTCCGTGCCCGTCGCCGTCATGACCGGAGTGGTGAGCTGACCATGAGCACCGAGTACGCCGCCTACACCACCGGCGAGCCCCTCCGCGACACGAAGGCCCCCGACGGCCCGATCGCCGAACGCTGGGACCGCCGCCGCTTCGACGCCAAGCTGGTCAACCCGGCCAACCGCCGCAAGCACACCATCATCGTCGTCGGCACCGGCCTGGCGGGCGGTGCCGCCGGCGCGACCCTCGCCGAGCAGGGCTACCACGTGGTCCAGTTCTGCTTCAGCGACTCCCCGCGCCGCGCCCACTCCATCGCCGCACAGGGCGGCATCAACGCCGCCAAGAACTACCGCAACGACGGGGATTCCGTACACCGCCTCTTCTACGACACCGTCAAGGGCGGGGACTTCCGCGCCCGCGAGTCCAACGTCCACCGCCTCGCCCAGATCTCCGTCGAGATCATCGACCAGTGCGTCGCCCAGGGCGTCCCCTTCGCCCGCGAGTACGGCGGACTCCTCGACACCCGTTCCTTCGGCGGCGTCCAGGTCTCCCGCACCTTCTACGCCCGCGGCCAGACCGGCCAGCAGCTGCTGCTCGGCGCCTACCAGGCGCTGTCCCGGCAGATCGCCGCCGGGAACGTCGAGATGCACGCCCGCACCGAGATGCTCGACCTGATCACCGCCGACGGGGTGGCCCGCGGCATCGTCGCCCGCGACCTGATCACGGGCGAGATCTCCACCCACTACGCGGACGCGGTCGTCCTCGCCAGCGGCGGCTACGGCAACGTCTTCTACCTCTCCACCAACGCCATGAACTCCAACGCGACCGCCGTCTGGCGGGCGCACCGGCGCGGCGCGTACTTCGCCAACCCCTGCTTCACCCAGATCCACCCCACCTGCATCCCGCGCACCGGCGACCACCAGTCCAAGCTCACCCTGATGAGCGAGTCCCTGCGCAACGACGGCCGCATCTGGGTCCCCAAGGCCAAGGGCGACACCCGTCCCGCCGCCGAGATCCCCGAGGACGAGCGCGACTACTACCTGGAACGGATCTACCCCTCCTTCGGCAACCTCGTCCCCCGCGACATCGCCTCCCGCGCCGCGAAGAACGTCTGCGACGAGGGACGCGGCGTCGGCCCCGGCGGACAGGGCGTCTACCTCGACTTCGCCGACGCCATCCGCCGCATGGGCAGGGACAAGGTAGCCGAGAAGTACGGCAACCTCTTCGAGATGTACGAGCGGATCACCGCGGAGAACCCGTACGAGGTCCCGATGCGGATCTACCCGGCCGTCCACTACACGATGGGCGGACTGTGGGTCGACTACGACCTCCAGACCACCGTGCCCGGCCTGTTCGCGGTCGGCGAGGCCAACTTCTCCGACCACGGGGCCAACCGCCTCGGAGCCTCCGCCCTGATGCAGGGGCTCGGCGACGGCTACTTCGTCCTCCCCTCCACCATCAACGACTACCTCGCCCGCCACCCCCACCGGCAGTCGGTGGACGACACCCACCCCGAGGCGCGGGAAGCAGTGCGCGAGACCCGCGAGCGGCTGGAACGGCTGCTGGCCGTCGACGGCGACCGCACCCCCGACTCCTTCCACCGGGAGATCGGCGAACTCATGTGGGAGTACTGCGGGATGGCCCGCACAGAGGAGGGGCTGCGCAAGGCCCTCGCCCGCATCCCCGAGATCCGCGAGGAGTTCTGGCGGCGCGTCAAGGTCCCCGGCACCGGCCAGGAGTTCAACCAGTCGCTGGAGAAGGCCAACCGCATCGTCGACTACCTCGAACTCGCCGAGCTGATGTGCCTCGACGCCCTCCACCGCGCCGAGTCCTGCGGCGGCCACTTCCGCGAGGAGTCCCAGACCCCCGACGGCGAAGCCGCCCGCCGTGACGAGGAGTTCGGCTACGCCGCCGCCTGGGAGTACGCCGGCACCGGCGCCGCCCCCGTCCTGCACAAGGAAGACCTCGTCTTCGAGTACGTCCACCCCACCCAGCGGAGCTACGCATGAAGCTCACCCTGCGCGTCTGGCGCCAGCAGAACGCCGACGCCCCCGGCGCCATGGCCTCCTACGAGGTCGACGGCATATCGAAGGACATGTCCTTCCTGGAGATGCTCGACACCCTCAACGAGGACCTCATCCTGCGCGGAGAGGACCCGGTCGCCTTCGACCACGACTGCCGCGAGGGCATCTGCGGAGCGTGCAGCCTCGTCATCAACGGCGACGCCCACGGCCCCGAGCGGACCACCACCTGCCAGCTCCACATGCGGTCCTTCGACGACGGCGACACCATCGACGTCGAGCCGTGGCGGGCCTCGGCCTTCCCCGTGGTCAAGGACCTCGTGGTGGACCGCAGCGCCTTCGACCGCATCATCCAGGCCGGCGGCTACATCACCGCGCCCACCGGCTCGGCCCCCGAGGCGCACGCCACGGCCGTGCCCAAGCCGGCCGCGGACTCCGCCTTCGAGCACGCCGAGTGCATCGGGTGCGGCGCGTGCGTGGCTGCCTGCCCCAACGGCTCCGCGATGCTGTTCACCTCCGCCAAGATCAACCACCTGAACGTGCTCCCGCAGGGCTCGCCCGAGCGCGAGACCCGGGTGCTGGACATGGTCGCCCAGATGGACGGCGAGGGCTTCGGCGGCTGCACCCTGACCGGCGAATGCGCCACGGCCTGCCCCAAGGGGATCCCGCTGCCGTCCATCGCCGC
Organism: Streptomyces sp. NPDC043896; assembly: GCF_056435605.1. NCBI lineage: Bacteria > Bacillati > Actinomycetota > Actinomycetes > Kitasatosporales > Streptomycetaceae > Streptomyces > Streptomyces sp. NPDC043896. Next base: position 305,891 of record NZ_JBWKEE010000008.1, on the reverse strand, counting down.
CATGAACAGGGAATGGCTCCGCGCCCTGCGCAAGGCCTGACCCCCGCGGCCCCGCCCGGGAGCCGCCCCGACACCCCCGTACGGGCACCCCCGGCCCCCTGCCTGGGCCGATCGGCTGACCCGATCCGCCGACCGGGCGCTCGTACGGGCCGTACGCCGCGCCGTGACCCGGCCCCGTCCGGGGCGTGGGGTTCAGTGGACCCCATGCCCCAAGCCCCCGCCGCCGGGTCCGGACCGCGCCGCCGCACCGCGCTGGCCGCCGCCCTCGCCTGCCTGGCCGCGGCCGGCTGCACCGCCGAGGACACCGCGGCCCGCAAGAGGCCGCCCGGCCCGGCCCCCGGCGGGCCCGCCGCCAAGGACGCCCTCGTCATGCTCATCCGGCACGGGGAGAAACCCTTCGCCGGAGCCACCGGCGAGGACGACGAGGGCAACGAGGACCCCGGCTTCCTCGCCGGCCGGGGCCGCCGCCGCGCGGAGGAACTGCCCCGGCTGTTCGGCCCGGCCCACAGCGCCCGGCTGCCCCGGCCCGCCGCGCTGTTCGCCGCCGGCGGGCCGGAATCCGCCCCCGCCCGGTGCAAGCAGACCCTGGCACCCCTGGCCGCCGCCCTGCGGGTACCCGTACGCACGCAGTTCGCCAACGGGGCCGAAACGGACCTGGCCCGGGCGGTGCTTACGGCCCGGACACCCGTACTCGTGTGCTGGGAGCCCGCCGGGATCCCCCGCCTGGTCCGCGCCCTCGGAGCCCGCCACGTCCTCGGCGTCCCCGCCGCCTGGCCCGACCGGTACGACCTCGTCTGGACCCTCACCCGCACGCGCGGCGAGTGGGCCTTCCGTGAACTCCCGCAGGACCTGCTGCCCGGTGACGCCTGAGCCCGCTAGGGACTGTCGTGCAGCCCCAGCGCCCTCGCCAGGTACGGGGCCGTGCGGGAGCCCGGCGCGGCGGCCACCAGCGGCGGCGGACCCGCGACCGTGACCCGGCCGCCCTCCGTCCCGCCGCCCGGACCCAGGTCGATCACCCAGTCGGCCCCCGCCACCACCTCCATGTCGTGCTCCACGACCACCACCGAGTGCCCCGCGTCCACCAGCCCGTGCAACTGCCGCAGCAGCACCCGCACATCGGCCGGGTGCAGCCCCGTCGTCGGCTCGTCCAGCAGGTACAGGGTGTGGTCGCGGCGCAGCCTCTGGAGTTCCGTCGCCAGCTTGATGCGCTGCGCCTCCCCGCCCGACAGCTCGGTCGCGGGCTGCCCCAGCCGCAGGTAGCCCAGGCCGATGTCCTCCAGCGCCCGCAGGCTGCGCGCCGCCGCCGGAACCTCCGCGAAGAAGCCGGCCGCCGCCTCCACCGTCAGCCCCAGCACCTCCGCGATGTTCAGCCCCGCGTACCGCACCTCCAGCGTCTCGGCGTTGTACCGGGCACCCGCGCACTCCGGGCACGGGGCGTACGTACTGGGCAGGAACAGCAGCTCCACCGAGACGAAGCCCTCGCCCTGGCAGGTCTCGCAGCGCCCGCCCGGCACGTTGAAGGAGAACCGGCCCGCCTTCCAGCCGCGCGCCCGGGACTCCGGGGCCGCCGTGAACAGTTTCCGCACGACGTCGAACAGCCCCGTGTACGTGGCCAGGTTGGAGCGCGGCGTCCGCCCGATCGGCTTCTGGTCCACCTCCACCAGCCGCCGCACCGGGAAGTCCGCCTCGGCCAGCCGTCCGGCGACCTCGCCCGCCAGCACCTGCCCCACCAGCGTGGACTTTCCCGAACCGGACACCCCCGTCACCGCCGTGAACACCCCGAGGGGGAACTCCACGTCCACGTCGCGCAGGTTGTGGCGGTCGACGCCCGACAGCCGGATGGCGCCGGTGGCCGCGCGTTCCGGCCGCTCCCGGCCGGGTGCGGCCGCCGCGAACAGGTGCCGGGCCGTCGCCGACTCCGCGACGGCGGCCAGGCCGTCCGGCGGCCCGCTGTACAGCACCCGCCCGCCGTGCTCCCCGGCCAGCGGACCCACGTCCACGACCCAGTCCGCGCTGCGCACCACGTCCAGGTGGTGCTCCACCACGAACACCGAGTTCCCCGCCCGCTTCAGCCGCTCCAGTACGCCGAGCAGCGCCTCGGTGTCCGCCGGGTGCAGACCGGCCGACGGCTCGTCCAGGACGTACACCACCCCGAACAGCCCCGACCGCAGCTGCGTCGCCAGCCGCAGCCGCTGGAGCTCGCCCGCCGAAAGGCTCGGCGCGGTCCGGTCGAGGCTGAGGTAGCCGAGCCCGAGCTCCGTCACGGGTGCGATCCGCGCCCGCAGGTCCCCGGCCAGCACCCGCGCCGCCTCCTCCTCCAGGGGAGCGTCGGCCAGTACGCGGTCCAGGTCGCCCAGCGCCAGCGCCGCCAGCTCCGCGATGGTCCGGCCGGCGAAGGTCACGGCGAGCGCCTCCGGCCGCAGCCGGCGCCCCTCGCACACCGGGCACGGTGCGTCGGTGAGGAACTTCTCGGCGCGGGCCCGCAGGGTGGCGCTCTTGGTCTCGGAGAAGGTCCGCATCACATAGCGGTGGGCGCTCATGTACGTGCCCTGGTACGGCCGTTGGATCCGCTCGGCGTCCCGCACCGGGTGCACGGTGACCACCGGCTGCTCCTCGGTGAACAGGATCCACTCGCGGTCCTTCGCCGGCAGCTCCCGCCAGGGCCGGTCCACGTCGTGGCCCAGCACCTCCAGGATGTCCCGCAGGTTCTTGCCCTGCCAGGCCCCGGGCCAGGCGGCGATGGCGCCCTGACGGATCGACAGGCCGGGGTCGGGGACGAGGAGTTCCTCGCTGGTGCGGTGCACGCGGCCGAGCCCGTGGCAGGAAGGGCAGGCGCCGGAGGCCGTGTTGGGGGAGAAGGCGTCCGAGTCGAGCCGTTCGGCGCCGGGGGGGTAGGTACCGGCGCGGGAGTACAGCATCCGCAGGGAATTGGAGAGCAGGGTCACCGTCCCCACCGAGGAGCGCGAACCCGGCGCGGACCGGCGCTGCTCCAGGGAGACGGCGGGCGGCAGCCCGGTCACCGATTCCACCTTCGGGGCGCCGATCTGGTGGATCAGCCGCCGGGCGTAGGGGGCCACGGACTCGAAGTACCGCCGCTGGGCCTCGGCGTAGAGGGTGCCGAAGGCCAGGGAGCTCTTACCGGAGCCGGAGACGCCGGTGAAGACGGTCAGGGTGTCGCGGGGGATGTCCACGTCGACCCCCCGGAGGTTGTGCTCGCGGGCGCCGCGTACCCGTACGCAGGGATCGGGGGCGTCCGGCCGGTCGGCGGGGGTCTCGGGGGAGTGGTGCATTCGCCCCAGTTTAGAGCCCGGCCCCCGCCCCGGCCGCCCGGCCCGGCTGCCTAGCCCAGCCCGGCGATGCCTGCCAGCCGGGTGAAGGAGTCCAGCAGGGCGGTGCGGTCGTACGTGGACGTGGTGACCAGCAGCTCGTCCGCCCCGGTGGCCTCGGCGACCTCCGCCAGCGCCGCCGCGACCTGCTCCCCGGTCCCGGCGACGTGCCCCGCGAGGGCGCTCTCGTACAGCTCGCGCTCCTTCGGGCCCATCTCCAGCGCCTCGACCTCCTCCGCCGGGCGCAGGGGCGGAAAACTGCCCCGGGTGCGGGAGTGCGCGAGGGCCCAGGCCTCCGGCAGCAGGATCCGCCGGGCGGCCTCCTCGGTGGCGGCGACCGCGACCGTCCCCGAGACCACCACGTACGGCTCGGCGGCCCACGGGGAGGGCCGGAACTCCTCGCGGTACCGGCGGACCGCCTCCCTGACCTTGGCGCGCCCCCGCAGGTCGCCGACCACCACCGGGAGCCCCGCCCGCGCGGCGATGCCCGCGCCCTCGCCGGTGGCCAGCACGAAGGGCGGGATCCGCAGCCCCTCCGCCGGGCGGGCGTGCACCTGCGGGTGGGCGCGCTGGCTGCCGTCGATCCAGCCCAGCAGTTCGGCCAGCTGCTCCTCGAAGCGGTCGGCGTCCGCGGTGTCGCGGCCCAGGGCGCGGCGGATGCCGCCGGTGAAGCCGACCGAACGGCCGAGCCCCATGTCGATCCGGCCGGGGAAGAGGGCCTCCAGGACCCCGAACTGCTCGGCGACGACCAGCGGCTGGTGGTTGGGCAGCATCACCCCGCCGGTGCCGACCCGGATGTGCCGGGTCGCGGCGGCCACGGCGGCGGCCAGGACGGTGGGCGCGGAGCCGGCCACCCCGGGCACGCTGTGGTGCTCCGACACCCAGAAGCGGTGGTAGCCCAGTTCGTCCGCCGCGCGGGCCAGTTCCACGGTGTCGCGCAGGGCCTCCGGGGCGGGGTGCCCCTCGCGGGTGCGGGACCGGTCGAGTATCGAGACTTTTCGGATCACGTACGTCTCAACGCGCGGCGGCGGCGGGGATTCCCCGGCCGGTGCCGCCGCCGGACCGGGCGCGGCGCTGTCGGACCCGCGATCTAGGCTGCGTGGATGACCGATACCCCGTCCCGCCGGCCGCTGGCCGTCTTCGACATCGACAACACCCTCGCGGACACCAGTCACCGCCAGCACTTCCTGGAGCGCCGCCCCCGCGACTGGGCCGGCTTCTTCGGGGCGGCTCCGGCCGATCCGCCGCTCGCCCGGGGTGTCGCGCTGGCGGTGGAGAGCGCCGCCGACTGCGAGGTGGTGTACCTGACCGGCCGGCCGGAGCGCTGCCGTGCGGACACCGACGCATGGCTGGCCCGGCACGGGCTGCCCGAGGGCCGGGTGTGGATGCGCGGCGACCAGGACCGGCGCCCGGCCCGGATGACGAAGCTGGAGGTGCTGCGCCGCCTCGCCCGGGGGCGTGAGGTGCGCGTGCTCGTCGACGACGACGTGCTCGTCTGCGACGCCGCCCGTGCGGCGGGCTTCCGGGTGCTGGTGGCGGACTGGGCCGCGGAGGCGCCGGAGCTGAAGCAGGCCCAGGAGGGCGAGGGCCGGACCTGAGCCCGGGGCGCGCGTCCGTCCGCGGCCCCGGGCCCGGCCCCGGGCCCGCGCCGGCGGGGCGGGCCCGGGGCCGCGTACGGCAGCGGCAGCCGCAGCCGGGGTCGTCAGTCCTCGCCGTCGAGGCGGAAGCCCACCTTCAGCCCGACCTGGTAGTGCGCGATCTCCCCGTTCTCGATGTGCCCGCGCATCTGCGTGACCTCGAACCAGTCCAGATTGCGCAGGGTCTGCCCCGCGCGCGCGATCCCGTTCCGGATGGCTTGATCGATTCCCTCGTGGGAGGTGCCGACGATCTCGGTCACCCGGTAGGTGTGGTTGGACATGGGGTCTCCCGCCAGTCGTCGCTGTTGCCTTGTTCCACGGTGCCCCAGTAAGGCCGGGTCCGCGAACTATGCGTGAACAATCCCGGGTGAAAGGGGGTTGACCCGCCCATTGGTCTATGCCAATTTCAAGCCATCTGAGATCCATCCCCAGAAGGTGACCCCTCGTGAAGATGCGCTTCCTCGCCGTGTGCACGGCCCTCGCGGCCGCGACCGCCCTGACCGGCTGCGGCCAGTCGGCGGGCGCTGACGGAGGCTCCGACAAGGTGACCCTCTGGCTGATGAAGGGCAGCGCCTCCGACGAGTTCATCGCGCGGTTCACCGCCGACTTCGAGAAGCAGCACCCCGGCATCGACCTGGAGGTGAAGATCCAGGAGTGGAAGGGCATCGGTGACAAGGTCAACGCCGTCCTCAGCGGCAAGGCCAAGGAGGGCGCCGACGTCATCGAGGTCGGCAACACCCAGGTCGCCCAGTACGTCGAGACCGGCGGCGTCTCCGAGGTCACCTTGGAGGGCCTGCGCGCCTGGGGCAGCAAGGACTGGCTCAAGGGCCTGTCCGACCCGGGCAGCGTCAACGGGGCCCAGTACGGAGTCCCGTGGTACGCCGCCAACCGGGTGGTGATCTACAACAAGGACCTGTTCGCGGCGGCCGGGATCAAGACCCCGCCCAAGAACCGCCAGGACTGGATCGCCGCCACCCAGAAGCTCGACAAGGGCGACCAGCAGGGCATCTACCTGCCCGGCCAGAACTGGTACGTCCTCGCCGGGTTCGTCTGGGACGAGGGCGGCGACCTCGCCGTCGAGACCAGCGGCCAGTGGGTCGGCGCCCTCGACGACGAGAAGGCCCTCGCCGGGATGGAGTTCTACAAGCAGCTCCAGGCCCTCGGCGACGGCCCCAGGGGCGGCGACGAGGAGACGCCCCCGCAGTCCGGGGTCTTCGCCCGCGGGCAGGTCGCCCAGATCATCGCCCCGCCCGGCCAGGCCGCCCAGATCGAGGCCGCCAACCCGGCGCTCAAGGGCAAGCTCGGCTTCTTCCCCATCCCCGGCAAGACCTCCGACAAGCCCGGAGCCGTCTTCACCGGCGGCTCCGACCTCATCATCCCGGAGAAGACCCGCAACCGGGCCCGCGCCGTGGACGTGATCACCGCCCTGGTCAGCGAGAAGTGGCAGACCGAACTCGCCCGCGGCATGAGCTACGTCCCCAACAAGACCACCCTCGCCCGCGTGGTCGAGGGCAACGACGGCGCCGCCGCCATGGCACCCGGCGCCGCCCAGGGCCGTGCCACCCCGAAGTCCGCGCGCTGGGCCGAGGTCGAGGCCGACAACCCGATCAAGCCCTACATGACGGCCGTGCTCGGCGGCCAGGACCCCCGCCTGGCGGCCAAGACCGCCTCGGACGCCATGAGCAGGGTCCTCAACTCCGACCGCTGAGCCCCCGTCCGGGCGACCCGCCCGGACGGCACCCGCCGAGTTCAGCCCCCGCACATCCGGGGGCCGCCGGTCGGTCATGTCGAATCCAGCCGGTCACGGAAGAAGTAGAGGAGCCGGGCCCGCCACCTGCGGCCCGGCTCCCCGTGCCCGGATCAGGAGCAGCCATGACCATCGCCCCCCTGTCCCCGTCCCCCCTCGCACACCCATCCCCGGCCGCCGCCCCCACGGCCCCCGCCGCCCCCACGGCGCCCGCCGCCCCCACGGCGCCCCGCTACACCGTCCGCCTCGCCCGCGACGAGGACGAGGTCCGCGCCGCCCAGCGGCTGCGCCACCAGGTCTTCGCCGGAGAGCTCGGCGCCCGCCTCGAAGGACCCGAGCCCGGCCTGGACTCCGACGCCTTCGACGCCTACTGCGACCACCTGCTGGTCCTGGACGAGGAGACCGGCCAGGTCGTCGGAACCTACCGGCTGCTGCCCCCCGAGCGCGCCGCCGTCGCCGGCCGCCTCTACTCGGAGGGCGAGTTCGACCTCTCCGCCCTGGCCCCGATCCGCCCCGACCTGGTCGAGGTCGGCCGCTCCTGCGTCCACCCCGACCACCGCAACGGCGCCGTCATCGCCCTGATCTGGGCCGGCCTCGCCCGCTACATGGAGCGCACCGGCCACAACTGGCTCGCCGGGTGCTGCTCGATACCGCTCGCCGACGGCGGGGTGCTGGCCGCCGCCACCCGTGAGACCGTCCTCGCCCGCAACCTCGCCCCGCAGGAGTACCGCGTCACCCCGCACCTGCCCTGGAGCCCCGAGGGCATCACCGTCCCCGGCCGCATGGAGCTGCCGCCGCTGCTGCGCGGGTACATCCGCCTGGGTGCCTGGGTCTGCGGCGAGCCCGCCTTCGACGCCGAGTTCGGCTGCGCCGACCTGTACGTGCTGCTCTCCCTGCGCCGGACCAACCCGCGCTACCTGAACCACTTCCTCTCGCTCGCCCCGGGCGCATGAGCACCTGGCTGCCCGTCTCGCCCTGCACCCCCGAGTCCTGCGCCGGGCACCCGGGGAAGGCCGCGAGCCCGGCCCGCGCGGTGCTCCGGCTCGCCACCGCCCTCGCGCTGGTCCTGCTCGCCGTCGTGGCCGCCCCGCCGGTCAGGCTGCTCCCCGCCCGGCCCCGGCGCGCGCTGGTCCGGGCCTGGTCCGCCGCCCTCGTACGGTCGATGGGGATACGGATCACCGTGCACGGCACTCCCGGCCCGGACGGCGGCCGCCTCGTCGTCGCCAACCACATCTCCTGGCTGGACGTCCCGCTCGTCGCCGCCGTCCTGCCCAGCCGGATGCTGGCCAAGAGCGAGATCGGCGCCTGGCCCGTGCTCGGCCGGCTCGCCGCCGGGGCGGGCACCCTGTTCATCGAACGCGACCGGATCCGGGCCCTGCCCCGCACGGTCGAGACCCTCGCCGGAGTGCTGCGGGCCGGCGACCGCGTCACCGTCTTCCCCGAGGGCTCGACCTGGTGCGGGCGCGCCCAGGGGCCCTTCCGGCGGGCCGCGTTCCAGTCGGCGCTGGACGCGCGGGTACCCGTACAGCCCGTCCGGATCGCGTACCGGCTGGCGGACGGGGAGCTCGCCGGGGCGCCCGCCTTCGTCGGAGAGGACCCGTTGACCGCCTCCCTGTGGCGGCTCGCCCGGGCGCGCGGGGTACGGGCCGAGGTGCGGCTGCTGCCGCGCATCCCGGCCGGCCGCCACACCGGCCGCCGCGAACTGGCTGCGGCGGCGCGGCAGGCCGTACTCGGGGCCCCCGGGCAGGAACCGCCGCTGCTGACGGGCGTACCCGCGCAGCAGCGGCCCGGCGGAAGGCCGGATCAGCCCTCGGCCACCGACAGGGACAGCGCGAAGCGGCCCGCCGCGTCCGTCCACCAGTGCGTCAGCTCCAGCCCGGCTCCGGCCAGTTCCTTGCGCACCCCGTCCTGACGGAACTTCGCGGAGACCTCCGTCAGGATGTCCTCACCCGCCTCGAACGGCACCAGCAGGCCCAGGGCCCGGACCTTGACCGTCACCGCGGACCGGGCGCGCAGCCGCATCTCGATCCACTCGTGCTCCCTGTTCCACACCGCCACGTGCTCGAAGTCGGCGGTGTGGAAGTCGGCGCCCAGCTCCCGGTCGATCACCGCCAGCACGTTCTTGTTGAACTCCGCCGTCACCCCCTGGGCGTCGTCGTACGCCGCCACCAGCACCGCTTCGTCCTTCACCAGGTCGGTGCCCAGCAGCAGCGCGTCCCCGGGCGACAGCATCGCCCGTACGGACGCCAGGAACACCGCCCGCTCCGGAGGCAGCAGGTTGCCGATCGTGCCGCCCAGGAACACCACCAGCCGCGGCCCCTCGGAGTCCGGCAGGTGCAGCGGAGCCGTGAAGTCGGCCAGCAGCGCGTGCACCCGCAGGCCCGGATGCTGCGCCGGCAGCAGCTCGCCCGCACCCGCCAGGGCGCTCTCGCTCACGTCCACCGGTACGTACGTCCGCAGCGCGGGCATCGCCTCGATCAGGTGCCGGGTCTTCTCCGAGGAGCCCGAGCCCAGCTCCACCAGGGTGCGCGCCCCGCTCACCGCCGCGATCTCCCCGGCCCGCTCCAGCAGGATCTCCCGCTCGGCGCGGGTCGGGTAGTACTCGGGCAGCCGGGTGATCTCCTCGAAGAGTTCACTGCCCCGGGCGTCGTAGAACCACTTCGGCGGCAGCTCCTTCGGGAAGCGGGTCAGGCCCTTCAGGACGTCCTCGCGCAGCGCCTTGTCGGCGGCGTCCTCGTCCAGGGTCCGGGTCAACTGGAAATCGCTCACGGGGAGGTCTCCTTGAGGGGGGTCAGGGCGACCCGCGTGCGGGTGGCGGTCAGCAGGGTCCGGTCGGGCACTTCGCACCAGCGGGCGTCGTCGTCATGGGGCTCGGACGCCACGACCACGCGTCCCGCCACCGGGTCGGCCAGGTACCAGAGGGAGTCGCCCCAGGCGGTCGCCGCGATCGTGGCGCCGTCGGTCAGCAGCAGGTTCAGCCGGGAGCCCGGAGCCGCCGTGGACAGCTCGCGGACCGGCTCGGCCAGGGCGGTGCCCATGTCGTCGCCCGCCCGCAGCCGGTGCAGCACCAGCGCCCAGACCAGCGCCGAATCCGTGCGCGCCGCCAGCTGGAGCAGCTCCCTCGGCGGCAGGGCGGCGGCGAGCGGGCCCGCCGAATCCGGCCAGTCCCGCACGGCCCCGTTGTGGCTGAACAGCCACGGTCCCGAGGCGAAGGGGGCCGCGGCGGCCTCCCCGTCCGCCCCCGGGAGCGTGGCGTCGCGTACGGCGGCCAGGAACGCGGCGCTGCGCACCACGCGGGTGAGGTCGGCGAAGGTCAGGTCGCCCCAGACGGGCCCGGCACGCCGGTAGCGGGCCGGCACCGGATCGCCCTCGGCGTACCAGCCGACGCCGAAGCCGTCGGCGTTGACGGTGCCGAACCGCTGGCGGCGCGGCCGCCAGGACTGGTGGACCAGGGAGTGCCCGGGCTCGCTCAGCAGCCGCTCCAGGGCCACGGGCGGCCCCAGGTAGGCGAGGTGGCGGCACATCAGGCGTCCCTCGCGGTGCGGAAGCCGGAGAAGATCTGCCGGCGCACGGGAAGGTCCCAGTTGCGGAAGGTGCCCCGGCAGGCCACCGGGTCCACCGCGAACGAGCCGCCGCGCAGCACCTTGTGGGCCGGGCCGAAGAACACCTCCGAGTACTCCCGGTACGGGAAGGCGCGGAAGCCCGGGTAGGGCAGGAAGTCCGAGGCCGTCCACTCCCACACGTCGCCGATCAGCTGGCGGACCCCGAGCGGGGAGGCCCCGGCCGGGTAGCCGCCCGCCGGGGCCGGGCGCAGGTGGCGCTGGCCCAGGTTCGCGCGGTCGGGGGTCGGGTCGGCGTCGCCCCAGGGGTAGCGGCGGGAGCGGCCGGTCACCGGGTCGTGGCGGGCGGCCTTCTCCCACTCCGCCTCGGTGGGGAGCCGTCGGCCGGCCCAGCGGGCGTACGCGTCGGCCTCGTACCAGCTCACATGCAGAACCGGTTCTTCATCGGGGACGGGCTCGGTCACCCCGAACCGGCGGCGCAGCCACTGCCCGCCCTCGCGGTGCCAGAACAGCGGCGCCCCGATGCCGTGCGCCCGGATCTGCTCCCAGCCCTCGGCGGCCCACCAGCGGCGCTCGCCGTAGCCGCCGTCCGCGATGAAGGCCTGGTAGGCGGCGTTGGTCACCGGCACCGTGTCGATCCGGAAGGGGGCCACCTCCCGTACGTGCGCGGGCCGTTCGTTGTCCAGGGCCCACGGCTCGGTCGAGGTGCCCATGGTGAACGGGCCGCCGGGGACGAGGACTTCGGGGGCCTCGGGGGGAGGGCCCAGCGGCGGAGCGGGGTCCGGTGCGGCCAGCACCGGGGATCCCGCCCGCAGCTGATGGGTGATCAGCATCGTCTCGTCGTGCTGCTGCTCGTGCTGGGCGATCATCCCGAAGGCGAACCCCCGGTCGAGCAGGGCCGTTCCCTCCAGCGGAGTGCTCTCCAGCAGGTCGAAGACGCGTCCGCGCACCTCGGCCGCGTACCGGCGGGCCGCCTCCGGGCCCAGCAGGGGCAGCTTCGGCCGCTCGGAGCGGGGGTGCTCGAAGGCGTCGTACAGGGAGTTGATCTCAGGGTGCATGGACTCCCGGCCTGCGACCCGGCCCAGCAGCCACAGCTCCTCCTGGTTCCCGATGTGCGCCAGGTCCCACACCAGCGGGGACATCAGGGGGGAGTGCTGGGCCGTCAGGTCCTCGTCGCTCACCACGTCGGTCAGCGCCGCGGTGCGGGCGCGGGCGGCGGTCAGCGCGGCCGCGGCGCGCTCGCGCAGCCGCTCCGGACGGATCTCTGTGGTCATGAGCGCGGTCCCTTCGCGGCGGGCGGCCTTCGCCGCTCTTCCCCGGTACGGGCGTTGACGGAGGGTGCCCCGGCGTCGTCGGCCGGGCAGCGGCCGCGCCGTACGTAGCGCTCGGCGAAGGAGCCGACCGCGTCGAGGACGTACGTGTCCGCCCCGAGCCGGGGCAGTGCCCCGGCCGCCGCCCGGAAGCAGGCGGCCGCCGCGGTGCGCAGCTCCGGATCGGCCAGCCCGTCCCGGGCGGCGGCCCGCCACAGGGGGTTGCGGGGCGCGCGCTGGGCTCCGTACGCGTCGGCCAGCGCCTTGACCGCCCGGTAGGCGGTCTCGGCGGCCTCCGGATCGTCGAAGAGCGCGTGCACCAGCGCCACCGGGACCAGCCAGCCGTCCTCGCCGGGCTGCGCGTCGATCATCCGCAGTTCCAGGTGGCCGCGCGGCCGGACGGGCGGGAAGAGGGTGGTGAGGTGGTACTCCAGGTCCTCGGCGGTGGGCCGCCGCCCGCCGTCCGCGCGCAGCCAGTCGCGGAAGCTCAGCCCGTCCGGCACCGCCCAGGGGCCGCCGTCGGGCGAGCGTACGCACATCACCTCGGTGTCCAGCGCGTGCCGGACCCAGCCGGCGCGCGGCTCGGCTTCCATCGGCGGGGCGAGCGCGCGACGCGGGTCGATGTCGCTCCAGATCCCCTGCCGGGCACACCGCCAGCCCCGGTACGGGCCCTCGCGGCCGGGGGAGTTGGCGAAGGCGGCGACCAGTACGGCGCCCAGCAGGTGGGCGAGATGCCAGCGCCGGCCGTGCCCGAGCGGGCCCGGCTCCTCGTGGCCGGCGTCCACGCAGACCTGGACGGAGGCGGAGGTGCGCATCATGGCGCGCCCGGCGGGGCCGGTGCGGTCGAAGTAGGCCTCCATCGCGTCGTAGCGCGGGCTGGCCAGCAGCCGGTCCAGGGGGCCCCGGGGGTCCTGGCCGAGGCCGCGCAGGAGGAGGCCCTGGCCGCGCAGGGCGTCGCGGACGGCGGTGAGGTCGGCGCGCAGGCCGTCCAGGCAGGCGGCGAGGGAGTCGGCGGGGGCTGAGCTGAGCTCCAGCTGTCCGCCGGGCTCGACGGTGAGCCGGGAGTTCAGGGGCAGTGCGCGGGCGGCGTCGTGGGCCGCGGTGAGACGTTCGGGGGACAGGGGCAGCCAGGGCCGCTCGGCGTCCAGGACGAGCCATTCGAGCTCGGCGCCGAGGAGGCGGGGCGGGCCGGTCTTGAAGCAGATGCCGTGGACCAGGTCCTCGGCGGCCGCCTCGGTCAGGGGGTTGTGCTCGGCGTGCTGGGCGAATGGAGCGGGCGAGTTCTCGGGCATGACCGGAACCTCGTCTCCTGTCGTCGGCCGTGATGTCACCCGTGCCTACCCGTCATCGGAGCGCCAATTCCTCTGCCGCGCGCATCGGAAGCGCTAATTCCTTTGCCCTCCCGGATCCTTCGCCCGAGGATGGCGGCGTGAGCAGCAGATTGCGTGAGATCGCGCGGGAGAACGCGCTGATCGCGGCGTCCGGGGAGTACCGGACGCGGTCGGGGCGGCGTGTTTCCCTCGCCGCCGCTCTGGCGGAAGCCAGGGCCGGAACCAGGATATATGGGCCAAACCGGGTCATCCCAGACGGGGAGGCCGTTGGAGGGGGTCGGGTCACGGCGTTCGAGGTCACCGGCGAGAGCAGCACGGTCGCCGCGCGCCGCCTCGCCACGGAGGGCGGCGAGGGTGCGGTGGCGGTCCTGAACTTCGCCTCCGCCCGCAATCCCGGGGGCGGATACGTCCGCGGGGCCAAGGCGCAGGAGGAGGCCCTGTGCCGTGCCTCGGCCTTGTACGAGACCCTGCTGGAGGCCCCCGAGTACTACGAGGTCCACCGCGCGGGAAAGAGCACCTTCTACACCGACCGGGTGATCCACTCCCCGGGGGTGCCGGTCTTCCGCGACGACCGGGGCGTACTGCTGGACACCCCGTTCCGGGCCGGCTTCCTCACCTCCCCGGCCCCGAACGCGGGCACCATCCGCCGCCAGGAGCCGGACCGGGCGCACGAGATCCCGGCCGCCCTGCTGCGGCGGGCCGAGCGCGTCCTGGAGGTGGCCGCGCTGCACGGGTACCGGCGGCTCGTGCTCGGGGCCTGGGGGTGCGGGGTGTTCCGGAACGACCCGGCGGAGGTGGCGGAGGCCTTCCGGGCGCTGCTGACCGGCCGCTTCGCGGGGGTCTTCGAGCGGGTCGTGTTCGGCGTCCTGGACCGGGACCCGCGCACTCGCGAGGCCTTCGCGGCGGCCTTCGCCGGGTGCTGACCGGCCGATGGGGTGACGGGCCGGTGGGGTGACGGGCCGGCCGGGCCCGCCGCCCCGGGCGCGCGGGTCAGCGTACGACCTTGATCCCGAAAGGGGTCCCGAAACCGAGGGCGAAGCCGATCGCGCTGTGCAGGTGGGCGTACATCTCCATGCCGCGGGCGGACACGAGGGGGCCGAGGTCGAGGACGTCGCTCCAGCCGTAGGCCTTCAGCAGCTCGGTGACCCGCTTCTTGGCCTCGTCGTCCGCACCGGCGAGGAACATCGTGTGGTCCCCGCCGTTGACCCCGCCCGGGCTGACCACGGTCTCCTGTTCCTGGGTGACGAAGGACTTGACGACCTTGGTGCGGGGCAGGGCGCGCTGGATCTGCTCGCCGAGGCTCGGTGCGGGCCAGGGTGGCCTCGACGTCGCGGGTGCCCACGTAGACCTCGTGTCCGAGTCCGAGCAGCCTGGCCGTGTGGGCGCGGGCGCCGCCGCCGGTGCCGAGAACTGCGATCTTCATGGGGAATCTCCTGTTTCGCTCCGTTTGAGTCATTCCAAGGTAGGAGCACTTCAGGACAGCCCGTGTCCTTTGACACGGGCAGAGTGGAACGCATGACGAGTGACATGACCGTACGGATGCTCCGGCTGCTGTCCCTGCTCCAGACCCGGCGGGAATGGCCCGGCACCGACCTGGCCGACCGGCTGGAGGTGACCGTCCGCACCGTACGCCGCGACATCGACCGCCTCCGGCAGCTCGGCTACCCCGTCGACAGCACCCGTGGCCACGCCGGCGGCTACCGCCTGGCGGCCGGCACCGACCTGCCGCCGCTGCTGCTGGACGACGAGGAGGCCGTCGCCGTCACCGTCGCCCTGCGCACCGCCGCCGGGAGCCTCACCGGCATGGAGGAGACCGCCCTGAGGGCACTGGCCAAACTGGAACAGGTCCTCCCGCGCCGTCTGCGCGGCCGGGTCGGCGCCCTCCAGTCCTCCTTGGCCGGTATCAGCTGGGAGGCGGAGGACCGCGGCCCCCGGGTCGATCCGGCCCTGCTGGCCACCCTCGCCGTCGCCTGCCGCGACCACGAGGTGCTGACCTTCGACTACACCCCGCGCCAGGGCCCGGCCGCCGCGCCCCGCCGCGTGGAGCCCTGCCACCTGGTCGCCTCCGGCGGCCTCTGGTACCTCCTGGCCCACGACACCGCCAAGGACGACTGGCGCCTCTTCCGCCTCGACCGCATCACCGGCCCCACCGCCACGGGCCGGCGCGTGCCGCCGCGCGAGGTCCCCGGCGGCGACCCGGCCGCCTTCACCGCCCGGCGCCTGTCGGCGGCCCCCACCCGCCACCGGGCCGTCGCCACCGTCGGAACCCCGGCCGAGCGCCTGCGTCACCTGGGCGGCCGCGTCCGGCCCGTCACCGCCACCACCTGCCGCGTCGACGCCTCCGACGACTTCCTGCCCCGCGTCACCCGCACCCTCGCGGGCCTGGACGCCGACTACACCCTGGACGCCGACCCGGCCGTCCTCGCCCACCTGCGCACGGCGGCACACCGGATGCTGGCGGCGGCGGAGGGCGGGGGAGCGGAGTGCCAGGGAGCGGCGGCCGGGGGCGTGCGATCATCCCGGCATGCGCCTGACAGCTGACGGAACCACTCCGGTCGACCGGACGGTACTGGTGCGGGAACTGGAGACGGACGACGGTTACGCCTTCGAGTTGACCGGCCCGCTCTTCCTGCTCGCAGGCGACCGGGTCGGCTTCCAGGACGGCCGGTTCGTCGTCGAGCGGGCCGACGGCCGGCGGCTGACGCCAGCCGGAGGCTGGGCGACCCGGTGCCGCCGCCGGCCCGCCGCTCCCCGGCCGGCCGGCTACTGCCAGCCGTAGCGTTCGCGCAGGCGGTCCACCACCCGTCGGAACCGGGGGAAGTCCAGGGCGCAGGCCTCGCGGCGCATCCCCGACTCGTGGACGCGCAGCACCCGGTCCACGTCCACCCAGGACTCCCGGCCGGCGCCGTCCCAGGGACCCGAGCCGATCGGCACCCACTCCCGGTCGTGGTCGTGCCGCTTGCTCGACAACTGGACGGCGAGCAGCGTCGCCCCGCCCGCCTCGCGCGCCACCACCAGCACCGGGCGGTCCTTGCCGCGCCCGTCGTTCTCCTCGAAGGGGACCCAGGTCCACACGATCTCCCCCGGGTCCGGATCGCCGTCCGGGTCGGGGGCGTACTCGGTGCGGACCGGGCCGATGGCGCGCGGATCGGCCTCGGCGGTGGCGGTGGGACCGTCCCGGCCGGGTTGCTCAGAGTAGCCGTTGGTGTGCTGCGAAAGTGCCGTCATTTCGGGGAGATTACCGGGTTTCAGCCCCCCGGCGCAGAGATGCCAGTCACGCTCCGCACTGGCTGAGCGTTCCGCAGTGGACGTCAATGAGCACATCCATGGACCCAGGGACTGCCGAAGACCGCATCGGAAGTGCTGCCGCATCTATCCTGCCGAGGCGCCCCGTTGAACGGTGCGGGCTCATCTGGCCTTGGTTTTCCGGATCCTTCCCCAGAGTTCTGTCCCCCCGTTGTCCCCCGTGTCCCCCAGACGGGCAGAAGCAGCGGCCTACGGGGTTGGGATGGGGAACGAGCCCGGCCTGAGCTGCGCAAACGCATAGGGGTGACCGCCGCAATTGGTTCGCGACCCTTCAAGGACTTGTGGGCGATCCGACCTCATGCGAGAAGGATCATGCGCTGCTGTTCCGGGTGCCACACGCACTCGGCGTAGAGGCGGTTGTAGTCGTGCGCGGCCCCTTCGTCGGTGGCGTTGCAGGGTTCGGCCCGGCCGGCCGTGACTCGGTAGTAGAAGCCGTACTCCTCGCACTCGTCGGTGCCAGGCCAGCGGCCGGACCAGAGGGTGAGGCAGGTGACGCCGGGGTGGCAGTAGCCCCGCTGGCGGCCGGTGAATGCGCAGCGGGCGACATCGCACAGGTTCGAGTGCAGGGTGCCGGGGTGGGCGTGGCACACGGGGCATCTGTCGGTGCTGGGGCTGGCTGAGGTTTCCTGCGGGCCGGCGGCGAGTTCGCCGAGCCAGAGGGTTTGGAGGTGTTGGTTGAGTTCGTGGCCGTCGGCGATGGAGTGGAGGTTCAGGGCTCGGTGGAGGAGTTCGCGGAGGTGGAGGGTGGGGAGCTGGGCGAGGGCCCAATGAAGGGTGAGGTCGCCGGTGGGGCGGCGGTTGATCCAGCGGGTGTGGGTGCGGCTGCGGGTTGTGGCGGTGATCCTTATGTCAGAGTTCAAGGTGAGTCGGGTGATTCGAGCGCCGTTCTTTTCCAGCCATTTGTTGGCCGTGTCAGCGTGCAGGTTGATCAGTATTCGGCGTGCTATGCCCGCATTCTCTGCTGCTCCCTGACTCAGGTCGACGACGAAGCCGTCTCGGGAGTCGTAGTGGGTCCGGGCTGGCTTGGCCTGGGCTCGGTCGGCGGTGAGGCGGAGTGTGTGCGGCGTGCCGAGGATCGTGAAGGTCTCGCCGTCGCGGAGGGTCTTGGCGGGGTTGGTCGGGGCCTGGTCGCGGAGCCTGGTCAGTTCTCGGTAGACCCAGTGCTTGCGGCGCGTGACGAGGGCGCGGGCGTCGTCGTCGGTGAGGGTGTGCGGGCCGCGGACGGTGATGCCGGTGTCGTGGGTGACGGTGAGGTCGGTGGTGGTGCGGTCGCTCGCCTTGATGGTGACGGCGATGTCGCCGAGGTTGATGCTGCGGGTGGTCTTGCCGCTCATCGCTGATGGTCTCTCTGGTGGTGGGGTGACGGTGTCGACGTCACCACTAATCGATATTCTGCTACCCATGGGGGGTGGGTGCGGTGTGCAGACCCACCCCCGGGGAGGGCGTCTACTTCTTCTTGCGGGCCGGCCGGAACCGCTTCAGTCCGTCGGCATGGACCTCGGCTTCGACCTCGCTGAGGGTGTAGCCCTGCTTCTTGAGGAAGCTCAGCCAGGTCACGCAGCTTTCATCGACGTGCCGCCAGGCGCCGTCGTGCATGTTCTCGGATTCGTACATGGCCGCCACCTGGGCCAGTAGCAGCCGCCAGCGGCGGGACTTCGGCGTGGTCGCGATGAGGTTGCCGTAGGGGTTCTTCACCCGACTCCACTTGGTGTGGTCCTTGTTGGGGTCGGGGACGCCGAGGAAGGCGCTGGTGAGTTCGGTCTTCGGGTTGCTGGCGTGGCGCCCGTAGTCGTTGGACGTGCCGGTGATCACGGTGAGGATCAGCGTCCAGGTGGCGTCGTCGGCTTCGCCGTTGGCCGCGCACATCTTGGTGATGAACTCCTGGCGGACCGTCCTGGCCGTACGCCACGCCTTGTTGTACCGGATGATCCTGCGGCGGTCCTCCAGCTCCTCGGGGCTCGACTTGCTCTTCTTGGAAGCGGCGGCGGCCTGGTCGGTCAGCTCGTGCCCGAACCGCTTCCAGTCCGTGCAGACCCACTCGACCTCTGTCTCGCCGGGGGGCAGGGCTGCGGCGTGGCCTCCGCACTTCGTGTGCTGTTCGGCCGTCATCGGGTTGCCGATCTCGGTCACCAGGTCGGTGAGCCGGCGGGAGAGGTCGTTCTCCCGGTGCGCAAGCCAGGCGACGACCCGGACGCCCTGTTCGGCCAGCTCCTTGACGACGCGTTCCCTCTCCTGCCGTTCCTGCTGTTCCTGCCGCAGTTCGGCCAGGGCGTGGGCCCAGTTGCCCCGGTTGGCGTCGCCTGCCTTGGTGTCGCGGGTCTTGGCGTACCGGAGCTTGGACAGGGCGCCGGATACTTCCTCGACGGTCTGGTAGTCGGCCATCTCCACCAGGTCGAAGGCGGCTGTGGTCGCCTCGCTGAGCGCCTTGTCGCTGAGCTTGGCTGCCTGGGGGGCTGCCGTGATCTCCTCGGGTGTGATCCCCAGGGCTCGGGCTGCCCGTTCACGCTTGAGCTTGCCCACCGGCATGAGGGCCAGCTGTTCGGCAGCGTCGAGTACGTCGAGGGTGGTTGCCTCTCGCCGGTGGACGTTCTCGATCACGGACAGGGCGAGCGCCTCGTCGTCGGTGTCACGCAGGTCTTCGCGGACGATCGCGGGCAGCATCTTCACGGGCTCGCCGGCCGAGATTGCCTTCTCGGCCGCGATCAGGGCGGCCTTCATCCGACGCTGCCCGAAGACGACGCCGAGCAGCCCGTCCTGCGCGCCGGTCTGCGGGCGCAGGAGCAGCGGGGTGTGAACGCCGAACTCGATGACGGATTCGATGAGCGCGGGGTCGGGCTCGGTCCCGTTGTCGTCGTCGCCGCGCTTCTTGCGGTGGTTGTAGGGGTCGATGACGAGTTCGCGGGGGTCTACCCAGATGAACTGCCCGGTGAATGAGGTGGTGGTGTCCTGCGCGGTGTCGGCGAGGTTGGGCTCGATGGCGGTGGCGGTCACGTCTGGCTCCTTCGGAAGAGGGGGTGCGGGCGGTGGGTTGGCCCGCACCCCGTGGTCTGGATGGGTCAGGCGGTGGTGGCGGGCTTGGTCTTGCGGGTGGCGGACCGCCGCGCGGAGGCCTTCTTCGTGGCCGCCGGCGCGGCCGCTGTGGCCGTCTTCCTGGCGCGGGGCCGGGCCTTCGGCGCCGCAGTCTCGGCGGGTGCCTGGACCTCGCCCTCGCCGACGGCCGACGTGGTGTCGGGCTGGTCGGGCCCGGCGGGTGCGGGCTCCTGCACCTCGGGTTCGGTGTGCTGCTCCTCGCCGGCCGCCAAGGTCTCCTGCGGCTCGGTGTTCTTCGGCGGGTGAGGGGTTCCGTTTTGGCGGAGCTTGGGGCGGTGGCCGTTCATGGCGGGCAGGAGGCGCGTGGTGATGACTTCCATGAGGCTGTCGTCGACGGAGGTGTCCTCGCGGAAGGTGACACCGGCGTTGTACGCGGGCTCGCCCTCGGTCAGGAGGTAGGTCTGGGCGGCGGCTCCGTCCCAAAGGTGCCGGATGCCGAGTACCGCTCCGGTGGGGTGGTGGCCGTAGCGGATCGTCTTGGGGTCGGGGCTGGTCTCGATGCGAGTCCAGTCCGGCCCGAGCCGCTCGGCGAGGGGGTCGGCCAGGAGGAGCAGGTCGATCAGGGAGATCCGGGCGGCGGTCGTGGTCATGGGGATGCTCTCCAAGAGGTGTGCTGGGACGGGTGTTCGTCTACGGCTGGGGGCTGGCCTGGCGGATCAAGGCGGCCGCGCCGTTGGGCAGATCGGTGATCTCGCCGGTCGCGGCGGTGTAGCCGACGAAGAGAACGTCGCCTTCGACGAGGGCGGGCGTGGGCAGGCCGAGGATGTCCAAGGCGAGACCGGCACAGAAGTTCAGGTCCTCGCCGGCACGGTGGACTCGGGCGAGCATCAGGATGGAGGGAATGCCCTTCCACTCGATGCGTTCGACTACTTCGACGTTGTCGAGCAGAGCGCGGCCGATCACTCGGCGCTGGTGGTCGCGGTCGCTGCCGAGGTTGTATTCGCGGATCTGTCCGTCCATGTCGATGCGCAGGGCGGTGGTGGTGCCGGTCATGGTTCCTCCTGTGTTTGTCGGCCTTGGGTGCCCCCCTCAGCTTTTATCTAAATTCTACTACCCATTAGGGGGGCGTCAAGCTTGTCCGTGCAGGTCAGATGGGTGGGGGCTCCCTAGGTCGTGCACCATCCGGAGTCGCAGCCGGGATCGAATGGCAGCTCATCCTGGGCTGCGCTGATCGCGTCGGCCAGCGGCCGGCCGGTCCGCGTCAGGAACACGTCGTCCCGGCCGAGCGCCGCGCGGCGGGCGTTCAGCGTCTCCTCGAGGTCGCACGCCCGGCTGAACAGGCCTGGACGGTCCCGGGCCAGTTCCGACCAGCCCGCCAGCGACTTCAGGGGGCAAAACCAGCACGCCGACTTGGGAGGCGCCTCCAACCCCTCGTCCGCGATCAGCCCCAGGCAGTCCGTGCGCCGCATGCGCAGGTCCAGCAGCGGATAGGTCACCTGCTCGTGCGGCTCGCCCCGGCGCGAGGCCGCCCGGCCGATCTCGTCCAAGGAGATGCCGACCCCCACCTCGGCCGGTGCCCCGCGGCGTGCTCCGTTCGTTCGCAGCCAGCGCCCCGTCACGTCGATCTTGAAGGACTTCGTGCAGCTGCGAGTCCCTGGGGCGCCGTTGCTCATCCGGACAGGAATGGGCAGCGACCTGGACCCCGGGCGCATCAGCCGCTCCCACAGGGTCTCGTGCCGTCCGGCGGTCCGCCGGTGGAGGATGTGCAGGCGAAGGCCGTGTGCCTGGGCGTAGGGGGCGGCAACCCGCGCGATGTAGTCCAGGGTGCGCGGGTCCTCGCTGTCGTCGCCGACGTTGGCGAACAGGAAGTCGCGGTGCGGGATTTCTCCGCGAGCGGCCAGCACCATCAGGCTGGTGCTCTGGACTCCCCCTCCGTAGCTGATCGTTTTCACGCGGCCGCCGTCGATTCCAGCAGTGCCTGCGTCTGGCGGACGGCGGCGGTCATGCGGGCCGTTCCCATCACCCGGTCGCGGTGGGCGATGACGGCCCGCGCGTGGGCGCGGGCATCCTCGACCGCGCGGGGGTTGGACAGGGAGTTGTCGCAGGCCACCACCACGTTGGGGCCCAGCCCCCAGACGATCGCGTTCACGGCGCCGCAGGCCGCCGCGATGGCGTCCACGTCAACCATCGACCACTGGAAGGCGGCCGGGTCGAGGCCGCGCCAGCGCAGGGCCTGCGCGGCGGCGCGCAGCATGCCGCCGCTCCCGCCGGCCGGGTCGTGGATGTGCTGACCTGGTTGGGGGTCCTGGAGCTCGAATGCGGCGGTGGCCGAAAGGTTGGTCAGCAGGACTTCGCCCATCATGTCCGTCACGGAGGGCGGGGTGTGGAACTCGCCCAGGCCCTGCCGTGCACCACGGCTGCGCAGGAGCATGATCACGTGCGACAGGGCGTCAGCCCGGGAACGCTCCATAGGGTCGCTGTGTCCGGTCAGGTCGAGGATCCCCGCCTTCAGAGCGGCCTCGGTCACCACCTTCACGCAGTACGCGCGGTGGTCGTCGATCTCGTCCGGGGAGTTGAGCCACTCGTGCAGGACGCGGGCCCGGTCGATCAGGTCGGGACGGGCCTGCCAGTGTCCGGCCCATATCTGCTGGAACATCTCGACGAGCTCGCGCGGCTTCTGGGCAAGGATCTGCGCCTTGAGGTCCGGGCCATCAGCGTCGCGCTGCCGGATCAGCGACAGGGCGGCCACGAGTCCGATCGGTACGGCCATGTCCGGGCCGCCGTGCGCCCGGTGCCAGGCGTCCGCGACTGCTTCACCCAGGGCGGCCGCCGTTTGGCGGGCGGCCTCGTCGGACATCCTCCGGCCGCCGGCAGGCTTCGCGCGGGGTGCTGGAGCCGGAGGGGGTGTTGGGGCGGAGGCGCGGCGGGCGGGCCGGGTGGTGGACGTCGCGGGGGGCTTGGCGGGGGCAGGCTTCGCGGACTCGGCCTCCTCTGCGGCGAGTGAGGCGAACAGGTCGAGTTGCAGGTCCATGGTGACTCCCTACGAGGGGGTGCTTGAACGGGCCGACCCGCCCCGCAGGGGTGCGGGGCGGGTCGGGGTCGAGAGGCGGCGCCCCCCAACTGATATCGAATTTCTACTATCTAATGGGGTGGGGTCAACTCCTCCCACCTGCCGAAGCGGGGGCCCGGGGCTCAGCCGTTGTCGAGCCAGAGCAGGCCGTACGGGGTCCGGATCAGGGTCGACATCGCGGCCTTGTGGACGTCGGCGCCAAGCTCTTGCCAGTTCACCTCGTCGAAGCCGTCGCGGTAGGCCCCGATGTCCACACAGTGCGGCGTGTCGGCGGCCGTCATTACCTGGGCCAAGCTCGTGCCGAAGCCGATCACCTGCTCGCGCATTTCCTGGTGGGTCTCCTCCAGGCGATCTCGCCATCGGTCCCCGCGCCGTTCCCACCCCGCGGCGATACCTGGCCGCCACCCGCGATAGGGGGACACGAGGCCGACCTCGGCCAGTGCGGCCCACGCGATGGCGCGTTCCCGGTGCAGGAGCTGCGGCAGGTAGGTCAGCTCGTACAGGTCGGCGCCCGCCCAGAAGTCCGGGCCCAGGTGGGTAGCGTCGCGGGCGGCTGCCAGTGCTGTCTGGGCCTCGGCCCATCGTTCCGTGCGCAGGCGTCGGGAAGGGATCAGGGTCCGGTACTCGTGTGCCGTCGCCGGGTTCCGGACTCGGGCGAGCCAGGCCCCGCTGGTCGTGAAGTGCGGCCGGTCGGCGGCGCTCACAGCATGCCTCGCAGGTGCCTGGGCGTGACGGACTGCTGCCAGCGGTCGTACTCGCGGCGCCACGCGCGCAGTTCTCTTAGATGCAGTGCGGCCTGCGCTGCGTGCGCCGCGCGCTCGGCTTCGGTCAGGGGTGTTTCGACGCGGGCGCTGCGCCACCCGGCCGGCCAACTCGGGCGGGTGGACTGCGGGGCGGCCATCGCCAGGTGCCAGTCCAGGTTGGCGATCAGGGTGTTCGCAGACTGCTCGGAGATGGGGTCGGCGTCCATGTGGTTGATGAAATCGGGGTGTGCCGGGGTGGCGTGGACGCTGGCCCGCGACGAGTCGGCGGGCATCTCCACCCACACCTTCTGCCCGTACACGGGGTGATCGCTGGTGTGGACGACGTACCGGTTCACGGCCAGGCAGGTGCCTCGGGTCTTCGACAGGTGCAGGACGGAGACGCGGTCTCCGATCTTGAACGGCTTCATCGTGCCGCCTTTCGTGGGTGTGGTCAGGAGCGGGGGAAGGCGCGCCGCGCCGCGCGGCCGCGGCGGGCTGCGGCGGGGCAGGGTCCCAGGAGTCGTTCGGCAAGGAAGAGGGCCTGCTCGCGGGCACCGTCGGCGTGCGCCGAGCCGAGGAGTACGGCAGCCTCGTGGAACGCCTCGGCGCTCACGGCGTGCGGCTGAGTGCACGCGCAACTGCCCCTGGCCGTCGCTCCGAGCTGGTGGAGCCGTTCGGCGATCTCTCCGATCGGGATGCAACCTGCGTGGCGACCTTTCGGGCGGGCGCGGCGGAGGTGGCTGTAGAAGCGGAGGCCGTCCCAGCCGCACAGCAGGCACCTCACCGGCCACAGGACGTCCGAGCCCGGGTATCCGCCGCGAGGTGCCCAGCCGAGTTCGCCGACCCGGGCCAGCGCCATTGCCGCGGAGGTGATGTTGCGGGTGCTGGGTGGAAGTTCGTGCAGGTACTGGCCCAGGTAGCCGTCATCGGTCATGGTTCCCACTCCTTCGTGATCGTCGGGGCGGTGAGGGGATGGGGCCACCCCCTCACCGCATATCTAAATTCTACTATCTATCGGGGTGGGGGTCAACCTTCTGTCCTTCCCCGGGGTGGGGGGCTACCCGGCCAGGGGCAGGAGCGGGGCCGCCACCTTCTCGACGGCCGCCTTGGCGGGCTCCTCGGGAACAGCCTCCGGCTTCGGCTGGATGGTCCGCACGAACCCGTTTCGGTCGCGGGACAGCTTCCAGTCGCCCTCGCCGCACACGTAGCCGCGCTCGTCGAGGATCCTCGCGATCTCCTCCTGGAGCGGGCGGGACCAGACCGACCGGTGGAACTTCGCGCCCTCCTTGGCCGTGATCGTCACCGGCTCGAAGTCCTTGTGCGGGCGGCTGTTTCCGTTCCACCACGTCAGCGTCGCCTCGGCCCCGCCGAGCGGGCAGGTGACGTAAACCCGCTTCGCAAGGTTCGGGTCGCTGGTGGACTTCGTCGCCTTCGGCTTCGGCTTCGCCGCCTGTGCCTTGCGGACGGCGCCCGCCGGCTGCTCCTCGGACGCTGCCCGCGCGGCCTTCGTGCCGGGCACCTTCCCGTCCGCGCGGAAGGCGGCCATCGCTTCCTCCGGGCAGCGGGCCCGGACCTTGGTGTAGTCGACCGTGTGGGTCCAGACCCGACCGCGCTCGGTGGCGTCCTCCAGCGTCATCACCTGCAGAGGGGCGAGCCGCAAATTCCACGCGATGCTCAGCGTCTTCGGGTTCACCCGGGCCACCTGGTACCAGGACCCCAGGCACACGACGTAGTCGCCGGGGGCGAAGTCGTCCGGGCCCCAGACCTTGACGCCCTCGGCCTCCGCCTTCTCGACGACCTCCTCCCAGTGCTCGATCTCCTTGCGTATGTCCCGGATGAGGCGGGCGTGCCGGTCGACCGAGTCGTAACCCTTCTCGAGGGCTTCTACGTGGTGCCGCTCCTGCTGGCGGAGGTCGGCTCGCAGCTTCTCCAGTCGCCGCAGGGTGCGGTACGGGTCGTTCCGGTGCTCCTTGTACGACTCGGCGGCCTGAGCGCGGTCGGACCAGTACCCGGCCCGCTTGTTCTCCTCTATCGACTTCCGCATGTTGTCGTGCATGCGCTCCTGGTCGCGGCGGGCGCGGCGCTCGCTGTGGTGGCCGACGAGGATCGGCTGGCCGAACTCGAACCGCCGGCTGATGTCGTGGGCCGCGCCGCGCCGGGCGGTGGAGGCCGCGGCGGCGCGGCCCGCGCGGTCATTGAACCGCTCGGCCCGGTCCTCGGCGCGCTCCTCGCGTGCCTCTTCGATCTCGGCGAAGGAGCGGTCGTCGTCCTCGTTGATCTCGATCGTGACCGTGTGGCCGGCCGCGCGGAGGGCGTCAGCCGCCCGGTTGATCCACCAGTGCTGCGCCTCCTTGTCCCGTGAGCCGCGGATGTAGATGCCGACGTTCCGGGAGTAGCGGAAGCCGTGCTGCTGGACGATCTCGTAGACGCCGTCTCCCTTGCGGGAGCCGTGGAGGATCGTTCCGTCGGCGCGGGTGTGTTCGATTTCGAGGGTCATGAGTGCGTCAGTCCTTTCAGGTGCGGATGAGCCGGGCGAGGGGGTGCCACCCGGCGTACAGGGCGTTGATGAGCGGGTCGTGGGCGGCGAGCAGGTAGACGGGGCCTGTGGCGCCCACCGTGGTCTCGATCACCTCGAATGCGGCTGCCGCGTCCGTTCGATCGCGGACCGGTGCGTCGTCCGCCTGGCGCAGCCAGACGCGGGCGCCGCTCTTCACATCCACCGACCCGGGATGCGCTGGGCGAGCAGCAGCGTGGCGACGAGGGAGGTCGGGATGTCCTCACGGTCGAAGGCCAGTGACTGGGCGGTCACGAACGGAGGAGTGACCTGGTGCACGAAGTCGTCCCGCCGGGTCGCGCCGTACGATGCCGCGTCGGCGGCTGCCTCGGAGAAGTACCCGGCGTAGCGGGCCGCGTCGTCGTCGGCTTCGCCGGTGAACCGGCCCCGGGCCTCCCACGCGGCCTGGAGCAGCAGCATTCGGCGAAGCTCCGGGGTTGCCTGCTTCCACATCTCCAGCACGCCTGCCTGCGTGGCGAGTTCGAGCGGTGTGCGGTGCTCGGCCTGCACGCGGAGGAGGTTCGCAGTCACGATGAGGGCTGTGCGGGTGGCATAGAGGTCGAGCACATCGGGCTCCAGGTTTTGGTGTGGGTAGTGGCGGGACGGCCAGGTCATCGCGGCCGTCCGCTGTGCGTGGGCTGGTGCACCAAGCGGGAGGCTTCCGTCAGGAGCAGCGCATCGCGGTGGCGGCCCAGCGTGAGCAGGGCGCCGACCTCGAACATCGTGAGCCAGGCGCAGTCAGTGACGGTCGCGGCGAAATCCGCGTAGGTCTGGCCGCTCTTGTGCGGCGGCCGTCGCCGCCAGGCGCTCTGAGTCACCCGGTGCGCGAGGTTGGCCGCTGCCGCGGTCTGCTTAGGGCTGAGGTTCAGGGTCCCGATGATCTCGGCGGTGCCGAGAAGGGGAAGGTGCTTGAAGGACATGGATCGTTCCAAGAGGTGTAGCAGGGCGCCCCGCGAGGGCGCCCCAGTGCAGGTAACAGGTCAGTAAGAGGCCCAGCCGAAGAACAGCCAGCCATCCCGGCCGTCGTCGAGGACGACCGGCAGCGCGCCGGCCGGGCCCCACTTGTCGGCGATGCGCTGGTCGCTGTCCAGCAGCTGGGAGGCGCGTTCGTACGCCTGGTCCGTGCCGGTGCGGGGTTCGCCGAAGACCAGATAGGTGGCCTTCTCGGCGATGCTGCCGGTGTAGCGGCCGTGGCCGTGCTCGTGCAGGGCGGCTTCCCGGGCTGCGTGGAAGGCCTGCTCGACGTTCACGCCGGCTTCGATGTGGTCGAAGTCAACAGCTCCCATGGATGTCTCCGATTCGGTGTTGGGGTGGGGTTGGCGTGGCCCGGCCCGCCCCCGGTGGAGCGGGCCGGGTGGTTCTCAGCGGATGTGGACGCGGGTCCGGTTGGTCCGCAGGGGGCTCGCGGGGCGGCGGCGGCAGACCGGCGCGGTTCGCACGTCGCGCAGGAGCTGTCCCACCGGGTCGAGGACCGGGGCGGGTGCTGCGGCGACCTGCGCCACGGCACCGTCGAGGCAGGCGGTCCGCACATGCGGGAACTGCTGGTTCCAGCGGCCCATCGCGTCACCGTCGGCCGGGTCCAGGCCCGCTTCGAGGGCGAAGTCCTCCCACTCCAACGTCATCGCGACCGCGGCCCAGGTCAGGACAACCTCGGCCTGGACCTCGCTGATCGCGTAGTCGCGGGAGACGGCCAGCACGCTGATCGGGTCGGGCATCGGGGTGTGCATCGCGGATCCTTCCGATTGGAGCGGGTCGGGGCTTCCCCCTTCCTCTTAACTGAATTCTACTATCTACAGTGGGGGTGTCAATATAAACCCGCAGGTCAGAGGGGTGGTGCTAGCCCTTCGCGGCGAGGGGGCGGCGGGCGCTCCTCGCCCCCCGCTTGCGGATCGTCGCCGCGCCGGCCGCCCTCGACTCCGACCGCTGGGCTGTGACCCGGCACTGCCCGCACAGCGGCTCCCCGGCCCGCCGGTGACCGCGCACGCCGCTGGGCTCGCCGCAGACCCCTGCTCGGGAGACGAGGGACTTCGGCAGCGGCGGGGCGCCGAGAGCGCGCGCCGCCTCCTGTCCGTTGATCCACAGCCGCCCCGCGCAGACGCCGTCGAACTGTGACCCCTTCGGCCGGACCCGGTCGTAGCACTCGTTGAGCACGGGGCAGACGAGGCAGACGCGCACCAGTGGCTCAACCGCCTTCACCAGCCGCTCGGCAGGCTCTTCGGTTTGGCCTGCGGACAGGACGTAGCCCTCGGAGCCGGCGCAGGCGGCCTGCTCCAGCCAGGTGGTGGCAGCGGTCGAGTTGATCACGGCGGGTCCTTCGTGGGGCGTGCAGAAGCGGTCAGAAAAGGGGCGGCTGGGGCCGCGGCGCCGGGAGGATGGCGTCCTTCGCGGCCTGGGCGCGCAGTTCCAGCGAGGAGGCCGTGCGAGCCCACGGCCGGTAGAAGTGCTCCTGCCAGGCGTCCGCGTCGCGGAACGGCGCCGGTCCGGGGGAGTAGGAGCGGCGATGCGCGGCCTCGGCGGTGACCGCCTGGCGCAGCGCGCCGTACCGCACGGGGGTCGGGCGCTCATCGGCCAGCTGGGAGACCTGCCGCCAGCTGACGTCGCCGGAGCGGGCGCCGCCGACGGCATCCACGCTGTACCTGAAGCCGCCCGGCCTCCACGTCCAGCTGCACATGGCTCCGGCCTCCGGCTCGCCGGGCGTTCTGCGCAGGCGCATCCCCTGCATTCCCCGCTCCCGGAGTAGCTGACCGGCCCGCAGGGTCCGTGAGTCGGTGAATGGCAGGTCCGCGAACTCCAGCAGCTGGGCCGGATTGAAGAAGTCGCGGGCGGCCATGGCGATGTCGTTGTCGGTGAGCTTCATCAGGTCGTCCAGTGCCAGAGGGCGTCAAGCCCATGCGTCGTCGATAGTCGATGGCCTATTTATGGCCCCATCGGTCTACGCGTGTTCCGGCCTTCCTCGCGGGGGCGGCGTGGCCGGGGGTGCCGCATCGGTCTGCATAGACGGCGCCTTGCTTCGTTCATGTCCATCTCCAAGAGGTTGCCGGCCCCCGGGTGGGGTGGTTGCCGCCGCGCCAGGATACAGAAAGATGATGGCCTATTTTTCCTGCCGCGTCGTAATGCCCGTCCGGCCGCGCTTGGCTCGGATCTCGGAGATCGCCTGACGCGCCACGTCCGAGAGTGTGGAGAACGGCTGCGCGCCCTCAGCGATCACCTGGGCATCCCGAGCACGCTGCCGGACTTGCGCCTCCTGCCGCGCTGCCGACTGTTTGGCCTGACGAAGCTGCCGGGGGCTCGTACCGCAGCCACGGCACCCGCGGCCCGGCCCGTCGGGATGCACCGAGCACCCGTCGCCGGCCGGAGGGTGCGCCGGTGCCTCTTCGCGAACAGCGGCAGCAGGTCCCCCCGCTGCGCCAGCTGCGGGGGTTAGGGGGTTCTTCTCTGAGTACTGACTCTGGTTACTACCTATAAACCCGGGCGAACCATCGCTCGGAGAGCCGGACACCGGGGAACCGAAGCCCGGAAACCCGGTTTCGGTGGCCTCCAGCGATTCCCCCTCACCCGCGCCCGGAGCTGCCGTCTGCTTCTTCTGGTGGCGCCGGGCCAACCGCTTCTCCTCCAGCTTCCGAAACTCCTCGGCAGCCCAGTCCTGCGCCTGGTCGTACACCTCGGTGATCCGCCGCAGCGTGCCGTCCGCCATCCGCTCCGTCACGACCCGGTAGTAGCCCGCGTCCTTCAGCTCTCGCAGGGCCGTACGCACGGCCTCCACTCCCTCCTTGCCCGCCTTCGCGAGCCGGTCCGCAGCCACCCGCCAGGTGTCGGGCTTCGCCAGCAGGTAGGCGAGGATGCCGCGGGCGCGGAAGCTGAGGCGGGCATCCTCAAGGGTGGCCGTCGGCAGCGCCGTGTAGCCGCTGCTGAGGTGGCGGCGAAGGATGGTCATGGAAGATCTCCAGAAGGTGTTGTGCGGGTCGTGCGGAGGCCGGGCGGCCCCGACCTCAGGTCCGGGCCGCCCGGCGGTCTCAGGTGGTCTTGCGGGCCGCGGAGACCTTGATCGAGCGGGAAGTCTGCTGACCGGCCGCGCGGCGGACGGGGATGACGAAGCCGGCCCGGCGGAGGATCTCCACCATGGCCTTGGCGTCCGGCACCATCGGCACGACCAGGTCAGCGTCCTCGAACATGCCCACCATGGCTGGCACGTCCGTCTCCTCCTTGTCGCTACCGCCGCTCCAACCGAGATGGTTGGCGCCGTAGTTGCCCTCCGGCGAGGCGTCCAGCATCTTGCGCAGCAACTTCTTCTCGTCGTTGGCGGCCCGCCAACGTTCGTGCGCCTTGACGTAGTCGGCCAGCGCGCGGGCCCGGTCGGCGTCGTCGTGCACCAGGGATGTCTGCGCCGGGACCCCCGGGGCGACCTCGGGCCAGCACGACGTGATGAACGGGCAGTTGTCGCACACCTTCGACAGCCCCGGACCGTCATGGTCCCGGCGCAGCTCCTCGGGGGACTCGGCCTCAAGGACGCGCTCCACCCACCAGCGGGCTTCCTCGGCGAGCCACGGATCGAAGGGGAACTCCTGGACGTGCTCCTCGCCGGTGTCGCGGCATACGAACCGGAACCGGATCCGCTGCACGTCCAGCGGCCCGAGCCGGTGCAGGTACCGCTGTCCGGGGATGTCCGCGAACCCGACCTCCCGCAGCATCAGCGCGTACAGCAGGACCTGCCGCATCTCTGCGGCCGTCGGACCGAACCGCAGCACGCGGTCCCAGATCCGGGAGGACTTGGTCTTGATGTCCTCCACCGTCACGACCTCGGCCGGCACGAGCGGCCGATGCCGCTTCGGCACACGGGCGGCAGCCTCCGCGTCCAGGTGGACGGCATCGATGTGGCCACGGAGTACGTCGTTGGCGGCGACGCGTTCGACGAGCCACCCGTACTCGCGGCGGGCGTCCTCCAGCAGTCCCCGGTGGATGTACGTGCCGAGAATCGCCGCCCGCTTGTCGGCGAAGGGGTTCTTACGTTCGGCGCCGGCGAGGATGTACCCGGCACGGCGCTGGCAGATCGTGTCGGAGGCGCCCAGCTGCGTCTGGACTGAGCGGGGCCGTCGAGCATCAGCGTCGTGCGCGGCGCCCCAGATCGACCCGGGCAGGACAGCCGTCGTCATCGTGGTCATGAACTTCTCCCAGAGGTGGCGGGGCCCGGACGTGCGGGCCCCGCAGGCGAAGGGCTGGTCAGGCGGCGGCCGAGTCGAACTCGGCGTCTGCCTTGCTTTCGTCGCGGACCTGCTCAGCAGCGGCTCGCAGCCGTGCGGCATCGCTGGTGGGGTCGTCCAGCTTCTTGGGGTTCTCCAGCTCGGCGGCCTTCCGCTCGATCGCGTTGCGGATGATGGCAAGCTCCTCCCGGTCGAGGCCGGGCTCCTTCTCGGCGTCCCGCCACAGCTTCTTGAGGACTTCCACCCCGCCTGCCGCCGCCTCCTTGACCTTCGGCTCCCACACCTGCGCCAGATCGCCCGTGAGCTCCGGCGTAGCCTTCGGCTGGTTGTGGATGGCGCACCCCATGAGCCCGAACACCAGCTGCTCGACGGAGAACTTCGGCACGTGCATCGGTTTCTGCGTGCTGCGAGGGACGGTGAACTTCAGCGACCGGGCGCCCACAATCTGCGGGTCGGTATCCCGGCGCAGGCGCACCCACACGGTGGCGTCGTACGCCAGTGACTTGTGCCCCTCGATCCGCCAGTCCGTGGCCTGAGTGCGGGGGATCGGTTCTCCACGATCGTCCAGAGCCGCAACCTCCTTGCCGCGGGCAAGCAGGATCACGATGCCGGGCATGGTGCGCACCAGGTACATCACCCTCGCCCACCTCTCCCCGGCGTCGTTCCACAGGTTCATGGTGGGCTTGATCTCCGCGTCCGGGTCAGCCTGGAGCTTCCTGCGGCCGACGTTGGAGCGTTGTGCACGGACCTGGGTCCAGTTCACGAGCATCCGCCACAGGTTTGAGACCGAGTCGATGACCAGGACGACCGGCTTCTCCTTCGCCCGAGCCGCGCGGACAGCCTCCGCGTGCACGGCCTCGATCTGGCCGAGGATGTCGCGGAAGGACCCGTTGTGCTCGATCAGCTCGTAGTCCGCTCCAGGGACGTTGATGTACTCCTCAGCGGTCTCCTCGCCCAGCTCCAGCCAGTACGCCTGTCCGGTCTTCTCTGAGCCGGTGAACGCGGCGGCGGTGTGGGATTTGCCTGCCTTCTCCTCGCCCTCGATCAGGATCACGGGCCAGGGGATGACGCCGGTCGGCTTCCGAGTGCGGAGCTTCGGCGGGGACGGAAAATTGGACATCACGACTCCAAGAGATTTATAGAAGATGGCCTATTTTTAGGCGCTGCGAAGACCGCGCACCTCGAAGACGGAACTCCACTCGGGGTGTCGCTTCAGCAGCAACCGGACGTAGCGGGACCGGAAGTTGTTGTTCAGCCTCCAGGTGTCGCCCCGGGTTGCGCGGCCGTACTCGTACCGCAGCACTTCGAACAGCATGCCGATCCCGACGCGATCGAGGCCGCGCTCCACGCAGTCGGCCGTCATGGACTCCAGCGTCGCCAGAATCCACGGGTTGAGCTCGTGGAACGCCTCGAAGCGTTTCTGGATGCTCAGGTTCTTGCCGGCCGGGTCGAGCTGGCGCAGCGGGGCCATCGGCAGCTCAAGCTGCGTGGTATCCATGATCCCTCCGGAGATAGATGGTGGCCTATTTTTACGCCATGAGCGCGGCCCGATCCAAGCGGACCGGCTGACCGATAGCTAAATTCTACTACCTTTGGTGGGGGCGTCAACCACCCGTGAACGGAGCGAGAGGTCCGGCCGAACCCGGCCGGAGCCCTCAACTTCACGCCACCGTAGTGCCGTTACGCACCCTCTGGAGCTGAGTCCGTCTCCGCAGCCTTCTTGCCCCGCTCCTTGAACGACGAGCCAGGCCCTGCATACCGGCCCTGCCGCAGATCCTCGACGACCGCAGGCCGCAGCCGCCAGGCGCCCGGGTTTCTCCGCGCACCCTTCGACACCTGCTCGGTGTGCTCCGCACCCGCCAGGACCGCCTCCAGGAGCCACAGCGGCGACCCGGACAGCTCATAGTCCGCCGGCGGCAGCATCCCCTGCGCGCTCTTCGTAGCCTGGCTCGCCTTCACCTGGTCGACACCGAACATCTCCGCGACCTCCTGGAGCCCGACGATGCGCGGCAGCTCGCCCTTCGACTTCGGCCGAACGCGAGCACCCTGAGCGGCTTCCAAGGCCTCCAGTCGACCCACATCGAGCTGCCGGCCCCGCCCGCCCTCGGGCAGCGCAAGCTCAACCACCAGCCCGCCCGGCCAGAACGGCTTACCCGAGACGATCACTGCGTCCTCGTAGGAGAGTGTCCCCCTCGGGATCCACCGGTCGCTGACGGCTGTCGGCGCGATGTTGTACACGTGCGCGATTTCCTTGCGGCCCATCACCAGCGGCTTAGCCACGGCAACCCCTCCGATCCTCTCCGGTATGCGAGATAGCAGAATACGGGTATGAGCGGGGGTGCTGCCGACCGGGGCCCCGTAGCGTGAAGCCCGCGCCGCTAGACTGAGACCACACTTTCCAAGAGGTGTACGCGAACCCCCGACCATCCTCTGATGGTCGGGGGTTTCGCCGTCCTCGGAGCGAACGCCACCGGCCGCCATCCCGAGCCGCTACTGAACGTTTCCTCCTCTGCCCATTTCAGCGCCGCGGACCCGCCACCCCAGCCGATCAAGCACTCATGGCCCCTCGCTGTACTCCAGGTACCGCGTGCCCCCCGTCTGCCGAGCCTCCACCACGGCGCACAGCCGACGGAATGCCGGCCCGCTCAAGTCCGGCCTCCACCCTTCGACCGAACGGACCTGCAGCTCGGAGTGCTCACCCGGGTCGAGGACGATCGCCTCGACCTGCTCGTCACTCAGCCGTCCCCCGTCGAAGACGAACCCCACCTTGTTCACCGTCCAGGCCCCGACCGGCGGGAGGAAGTGCATGGCCAGGAGCCGAGGCAACCCGTCACCACCAAGCTCGAGGCCAGTCTCCTCCAAGGCCTCCCGCCGGGCGCACTCCCAGGGGCTCTCGCCAGCGTCCATGTTGCCGCCTGGCCACTGCCACGCATCCGGATACCGTGCCGCCCTCAGCTGGATCGGCCGGTCCTGCCCATCGGTGAAGAAGAAGCAGCCGTCGACGGTTGCCTTCGGCAGAGTCGCGATGTACTGCTCCGGCGGGAGCCAGACCCCCGTCACGGGGACTCCACCCCCTCGGCCTCATCCAGGGACGGCTGCGTCGGCGCAGGGAAGCGGCTCGACTTCTCGGCCAGCACGCTCGCGAAGAACTCAGCGGCGTCAGGCCGCATCCGGGCCAGCGTGACAAGCGCGGTGATCGCGGTGTCCGCCACCTCCGCCTGCACATCCAGCCACGAGTGCGAAGTGCCCTTCCACGGACTCGCGCCCTGCACGCCGATCACCGCCTGCGCGGCCTCCCCGAACTCCTCACCGATCTTGAGGACCTGGAGCAGCCACTGCTGCTCGATTGCCACCCCCCGCTCGTCATCCCGCGCCGAGAACTTCCGGGCGAGCGCGTCGATGGTCTTCCACACGACATCCATGGGACTCCTGCCTTGATCCGGATCGGGAACGTGCACGTGCGGCGGTGCCGGCCCCGCCCCTCACACAGCGGCGCCGGGCTGTAGCCGGGGACAGGGACGGCCTCGGCCTGGGCGATCGGGTCGATGAGACGACGGGCGGCGGCATAGTCGGGGGCGATCGTGAGAGGCTCCCAGGTGAAGCCGTCCCAGCGGACGATGACCCGTGGACGATTTGGCTGGACGTGGCTTCCCCGGGTCGAGCCTGCGGTGAGCGGGATTGCCCGGACCACGCCCACTTGAGGTCTGCGCCCTTCCCGGCGCGCCGCCCACGCCGCCAGAGGTTCGTCACTTGGCTCGTCCGCGTCGAAGTCCACGGTTGTACTCCTGCTCCGTCTCGGGTGCGAGGTGCGCCCGCCGTTCGCCAAAGTGCCGAAGCCGCCCCGGCAAGGGGGCGGCTTCATGGACAGTCCACTCGATCGGGGCGCCGCCCGGACGTACAGCCTCCGTCCGGCCGCTCTGCGCTACTCCGCAGCTTGCTCCAGGAAGCTGGCGCTGGCCTTGACGTCGTGGCTCAGGAGCACGTCATGCCGGGGGAGATCCGCGATACGCGACGCCAGGTCCTCCTGAGTGGCGCGGTCTTGGACCGTGCCCGGTGCGAGGCCGAAGACATCGGGGTAGCGGTCCTCCGTCGACGCGTTGAAGTAGTCCGCTGCCGTCAGGGCCCGGCCGTCGCCCAGGATCCTGGGCTCCGCGAACGGCTCGATCCGGGGGAAGACGATCCGAGCAGCCTTTCCGGACGTGGCGAGCGTGAGGCCCAGCCAGGACGCCAGCTGGTCCGGGAAGAACTGAGGCTTGCGCTCCTTGCCGCTGCTGTCCCGGAGGGGCAGGCGCCGGCCGTCGAGGAGCGCCTGAGTGACGGTCTGGTGCTGCGTCGGGTGCAGTTGCTGGCCGTCGATGACACGGCCGCGGACCTCATCGTAGAGCCCGAGGGAGTCCAGGAGCCCGAGCCCGATCGCGGCGGCCGACGGCCACGGCAGGACATCCACGCCGCCGTCGGCATCGGGCCGGACGAAGACCCGGTCATTGGCCAGCAGCTCCCACCCGGCGCGCGCCAGGAGGAGGGCGGTGGAGGTCTTGCCGGCGCCCTTGTCCCCGAGCGCGAGCACCGTCCTTCCCTCCTTCACCACGCCGGAGGCGTGCAGGACGCTCCAGCCAGCAGCGATCAGCTGAGACCGCAGAAGCTCGCGAGCCAGCCGGGCGGCAGCCAGCGCCACCGGCACCTCCTCGCAGCTCACGATCCGCAGCAGCCCCGGCTCGTAGCGGTAGGCGATCCGCTCGGACGGCTGCGCGGCGGCCACGATGCCGTCCGTGCCGCGGGCGAACTGCATCGGCGCGTTCGCGTACGTCGTTTCCTCGTGCGGCTCCTCCCCGATCTGCTGGGAGATGTCTACGACCTCCGTCGGCGCGATGTCTGCGGAAACGACCGGACCGAGGAACGGGCGCTCGGCCCTCGCGGCGTGCCACCAGGGCCCGAAGTACCGGAGCGCCCAGTCGGACACGGCGGCGGACTCGCTGGTGACGGTGACGGACAGGCCGTCGGTGGTGATACGGGTCGCATGGGTCACGGTGTGTGTTCTCCTTCGACGAGATACGAGATGGTCCTGCACGCGGTGTGGATCTTGTGTTCGGCTGCGGCGAGCTGCTGCCGCTCCGATGGGTCGAGGACGGGCAGGCGTACCCGGGGCCGACCCGAGACGAAGCTGATGGGCAAGCCGAGCTGCGCGCCCTCGTAGTCGACGGACAGCTCCACCACCCTGTTGGTCAGGCCCAGAGCGGCTTCCAGGGCGGTCACGACCGCACCAGCGACACCCGCACGACCGCGCCCGATGCCGGCGTTGATGCGCCGGGGCCGCTCTGCCAGTTCTTGGCGCACCGCCTGGGACGGGATGTCTACGCTCTCCCCCGCAACTCGGGTGGACGAGGCGCACAGCACCGCCGCGTCCCCGTGCTCGCCCAGAACGTGGCCTTGCACCTGGTCGGCGGGCACGGTCAGCAGCTGCGCAACGGCCAGTCGGTATCGGGCGGTGTCTGTGGCGGACCCGATGCCGAACACCCGGCTGGCTTGGGAAGCCCGTGCGAAGAGCCAGGTCATCGGGTCCACCGGGTTGGTGACCACGACGGCCACGCCCTGAAATCCCCTGAGTTGGCGCCCGATCGCCGCGATGAGCGGCGCGTTCGCCTCCAGTCCGGCCATCCGAACGTCACAGGTCTGGAGGTTCGTGAACGCCGCACGCGGGCAGACCACGATCGCATCGCAGTCCACCATGCCGCCGACCGAGCCCACCTCGGCGTGGGCCGCAGAGCCCGACAGCACCGCCATGTCGTTGATGTCGGTCACCAGGGCCTCAGCCGAGGCGCCGGAACCGGACGCAATGAGCAGGCGCCCCGCCCACCCAGCGGCCGTCAAGAGCATCGCCGCCGACTGCCCCACGGCCCCCGCCCCGATGATCCCTACCGAGCAATGCACCCTCATCGGCTGGCCGCCGTTGCTGCGCTGTCCAGGGCCAGGCGCCAGGCCGTGTCGCCGTCCACGGAAGCGGTGACGAGGACGGCGGACATCCGGTCGAGCAACGTGCACACCACATCCGCCTCCCTGACCATGGACCGTGCCACCTCCGGAAGCGGCAGACCGGGCGGGGCGGTGAGGTAGGTGGTGAAGATGTTGACCGTGTCCATCAGCCACAAGATCACCAACTGCCGAAGCCACGCAGCACGCTCAGCCCCCCTCAGGGAGTACGTGACCACGTCCACGTGCTCCGCCACCCCATCCAGGACAACCCGGGGCCCGGCGGACGGCGGGTTGCCGAGCAGCCCGAGCACGAGGCGCGACACCAGCTTGGCGAGATCAGCGGCAGGGTGAGCCAGGGCCAGGCCCGGGTCCAGGAACACCGGGCGCCCATCCGGGCCATCCGGAAACACCACGTGTTCCGGCTTCAAGTCGCCATACACGACGACGCCGGTGTAGGCCCCTGACAACCGCAACTTCGTCAGCCTGGCCACCACCGTTTTGAGGACTGCGGTGACGGGCCCGCATAAGTCCAGATACGTGGCGCCGCTGATTCCGTTGAACTTGCGGGCGAAGGTGCCCTGGATGGCTCTCTCCGCCATCGGCGTCTCAGCGACCGCCCTCCCGACTTCGGGCCGCTGCAAGGCATACAACTCATCCCTGACCCCCGCCAGAAGATCGGCCGTACGATCCGGCTCGCCGCAGATCACCTCACCCAGCGTCATACCGGGGACCGAGGAGGTGAACAGCACGCCACCCGCGTGGGTGATCACCGGTGCGACCTGAAGGCCGACCCTGAACATCAGGGCATACTGGGCGGCCTCGCGCTCAAGCAGCGCACCCGGAGCCACGGAATATGCCGCCTGACGGGCTCGAACGTCGTCCCACGTTCCTTGAGTGCCGCGCAGGACCGACGCCAGGGACACGCCAAGCAGCGACAGCTTCGCGAACATCTCCTGACCGTCCGCCTTGATCCTTCGGACGTAACCCGTCACCGACGGCACACGTGCGCCCAGCTCGACCCGGTCACCACGGCGGCCCCAGCTCGCCGCCTGCCAGATCTGCTCATCCGCCCAGCGGAACACCTCGCCTGGATCCACGACGGTCCCGCGCCCCGGCCCGCACGCCACTCCGAGGCCCTCATACCCGGTGCCCGACACCACGGCCAGCCCACTGTCCATGTTCGATTTGCCCATCCTGCTCTCCCTGACGGTCTGGCTTCCCGCCGGCGCCTCCACCGGCGTCCGATGCAGCGAGCTACAGCAGCCCGGCGGCGAAGGCCCTGGTGATCAGATGCGCGTCCGTCTGGGCGCCGAGGCGAGCGCGAAGCTCGCCCCGCCGCCTGCGCGCCGTGCGTGCGTCACAGCCCAGGTGTCCAGCGATCTCGCCATTCCGATGTCCGGCCGCGAGCAGCTTGATCACCACCAACAGCTCCTCGGGCAGCGGCTCATCCAGCGCCTCCGGCTGCGGCGCCTCCAGCAGCAACACGGTGTAGGCAGTGCAGACGAGCGCGGGCACCGTCCTCGCCCTGGCGTGGAGCCTCGCCTTCTCGATGTGGCGTTCCACCGTTCCCGGGAGGATCCGCAGGCGGGCCGCGATGTCGGCACGGGCAACACCTTCAGCCAGGAGACGAGTCACCTCCCGCTGTTGCCTGGTGAAGTCGAGGGCCTTGACACGCATTGTCTCGTTCATGCCGCCGCCGGCCCGGTTCGGTGCGGCATGATGATCTGGCCGTCGGGCAGCAGTTCGCCGGTGTCCTCGAAGAGCAGGATCCCGTTGCACAAGAGGCTCCAGCCCTGCTCCGGGCGCCGGTGGACGGCCACGGCAGCCTCGCCGTCGGCGTCCTGCGAGCTCGGGCAAGGCGGCTGGTGGTTGCACATGTTTCCTCGTTCCGAATCCGTAGCGGACGGTTACCGGCGAGCGACTTCGGCCGTGAGGTCGACCTCGGTCGTTCCCAGCAGCACCGCGCACTGCTGGGCTGCGACGATCCACCGGGCACGCCGGTCGCCGTTACCGATGAACGCGCTGCCGGCCCGCTGGGGCCTGCCGTGCGCATCCGGCTCGTAGAGCTGACCAAAGACCCCCGCGAACTCGACGTCCTTCACCCGCAAGGCAGTGAAGCCTTCACGGAGTGGGCGGCAGAACCGAACCGCCTTCGGCGCGCAGGTGAGGCATACCGGGGGATGCGGGGTGAACTCCTCGCCCGTGGAGCCAGGCTCGGGCGGAACCGCAGAGGCACCGGCCGGCAGGAGCCAAAGCGTCCCCACCTCGTTGCGGTCGGAGGGCCCGCCACACACCTGACACAACTGCCTGAGCATGGCCCTGCGCTGCCGCATCGGGTGGACCCCGCTGAAGTCCGGCCGTCCTCGCCGCTCAACCGAAAGGGTCAGGCGCCGGTCCCACAGCACCCCGAGGTTGTCCCGATCGAAGGCACACTCGTCCGCGTACGCGATGCCCAGCTTGCGCGAGTTCAGGACAACCTGCACCTCGTGATGCGTCTCCGCGACCCCCGGAGTGATGAACGGCACCGGGACCGCACCGGTCCCCGTCACACCGCATCCTCGGGATCGGGTTCCTGAGGCGCCGGGCCCTTCACTCGCGAGCGGAGCCCGCACGCCACAGCGGTCAACATGTCGCGCTCGACCGGCTGAAATGGCTTCGGCTTCCTCCGCTGCCAGCTGTCGCCCCTGACCCGCTGCGGCAACTTCGGCCGCGGGCCGTTCACCTGCTCGGTCATCGTCTCCTCGACTTCCTTCCGTTGCGAACCAGTAGGCGACCATCAGCCCGACGTAGAACCCGACGATCAACAGCTGAAGCAGCCACTGCCTCCAGCCCCAACGTCGAGGCGGTTTGTCCATCCACCGCTGCCGGTCGACCCACCGAACTAACTCCGCCATCACCAGCGGCTCCGAGAGGAAGCCCGTGCGTAGGCCCGCAGGCCGGAAGGCGTACGGGGTATCCCCTCGGGCGCCGAGTGCGCCACTTCGCGGAACGTGGTCATGACCCCATCGGACCGCTGAACCAGACGTGGTGACAGGGGAAACGGGAGGGGGAAAACCTGTCAAGGGGGAACTCGCGTGGGAAACAGCGGGCCATGATGGAGGCACGCCCACCAACAGAGGTCACACTCATGCCAGCAGACTTCGGCCGCCTACTTCTCCAGCTCCGCCTTGCCGCCGGGCGCACGCAGGAGCAGCAGGCGGCCGCGATCAACGCGGTCTCCGGCCGGGACACCACGACGCGCCGTGAGATCAACCGCTACGAGCACGGTGAGAACATCCCGACCAACCACACCCTCGCCCACATCGCGGTGGCCTGCGGCATACCCCCGAAGCAACTACAGCGGGAAGCGGCAGCTGCCCGTGCGCGACGGAGGAACCCGGGACAGAGTGAGGGGGAGGAACGAAGCGACGTGCTGAACCGCCGCACCCTGATCAACGGGGCCCTCGTCGGTGCCGCCGCGGCCGCCGAACCATGGGGTCGTCTGGCGTACGCACTTGGGAAGGGATCCAGGATCGACAGTGAGTCCGCCGACTCGCTGACCCAGAGAGCCAGCACCCTGCACATCAGCGAACATCACCTGACCGCCCAGCAGCTCCGCGGACAGGTTGAAGCGCACCTCGACGCGATCACCGCCGCGCTTCCCCAGGCTGGCCAACACGAGCGGGCCCTCACCGTCGCCGCTGGCGAGACAGCAGCCCTAGCCGGGTGGCTGGCGTGGGACCTAGGCGACCACCAAACCGCACACGCCTACTACAAGGTCACCACGGACTGCGCCACCGCCGCCGGCCACCCCCCACTCCGCGCCCTCGCCCTCGGCTACGCCAGCTACGGGTCCAACACACCCACCCGCGCGGTCGAGCTCCTCGCCAACGCTGCCCAAGATGTACGCGGGCCCGGGAACGGCGCCGCCGCCGCCTGGATCCACGCCCGTCACGCAGAAGAGACCGCGACTACCGGTGACACCACAGCCGCCCTCCGTGCGCTCGACCGCGCCCTCGTCGCCTACGACTTCGCCGACTACACCGCCGAACAGGCATGGGTCCAGTTCATGACCCCCGCCCGAATGGACTCGCTCGTCCTGTCCGTGTACGGCCAGCTGGGCCACCAGCAGCTCTCCGAGGCAGCAGCCGACACCATGCAGCGCCTCGGCCGCAACCTGTCCGACTCCGGCGTCGTCATCCTCGGAGACCTCGCGCACGCACTCCTACGCGGAGGCGACATCGGCCACGGCAGCCACGTGGCTTACCAGTTCGCGGCCGCGGCTCAGGTACGCCCCAACACCATGGGGCGGACCCGAGCCGCCGCCGTGGCCGCACGGCTGCCCATCTCGGAGCGCGAACTCGCACACCACCTGCAAGAGCTCGCCGCCTGAAGTCGGCTCGCCGCAGCGGCGAGCTGCGCCCGAAGTGGCCGTACTAGCGCGGGGTGGTCTCCTCGGCCACCCACTTCAGGTAGGCCTCCGAGCCGCCCGTGACCGGCACGGTGACCCACTCGGGGACCTCATAGGGGTGCTCCTGAGCCACCCACGCCTCCAGCTCGGGAAGCCGGTCCACCGTGGTCTTGTACGAGAGCCGCCACTCCTGCGCCGTCTCGATCTTCCCCTGCCACCAGTACGTGGCGCTGAACGGCCCGTCGATGTGGCAGCAGGCGGCCAACCTTGCTGCAACGGCTCCCTGCACCAAGGCCTGCGCCCGGGTCTCGTCGTCAATGGATGTCTGCGCGATCACGATCTCGGTCGCCATTCGGCCCCTCCTGGTCGGTCTACCCTGACCCTACCGAGCAGGCCTGGAGTGCTGCGGCCAGTACGGACCGGAGGGGGTCCGGCCGCCGCCGGACCCCCTCGGGAAACCTACTCCAGTGACCGCACTGGACCTGACGGGCCCAGCTCAGGTTCAGCCGGCTGGCGCTCGGGCTCGTACAGCCAGCGCGGCAGCAGCCGCTGAACCACCGGCAGCGCCATCACCCGGGTAACGGCACCGGCCACAGCGAGCGCCACCGCCACACCGGCCGCCGACTGCGGGAGGCCGGAGGCGTCCACGATGAGCGGCAGACCCGCAGCCAGACCCAGCAGGGTCTGGAACACCGTGCGAACCGTCCGGCGGTTCGCATCAGACAGATGACTCACTGCGGCACCTCCAACACCTGGCCAGGGGTGATCACGAACGGGGTTGGGATGTCGTTCAGCTTCGCCAGCTCGTACCAGGCCACGCCCAGCTCCCGGGCGATGCTCGTGAGCGTGTCGCCGGCGCGCACCGTGTACGTGGTGCTGCCTCCGCCCGGCTTCCCGTCGAGCCGGGCGCCGATGCGCTGACGCAGGTCCGACATGGTGAAGCCCTTCGGGTCGACCTTGCCGGGCTGCCACTCCAGGTGACCGATCACGCTGGCTGCGCCCCACTTGTGGGCCCGGCAGATCGCTGCGGACACCTTCTCGATCGCATCCAGCTGGGCGCGGGGCCACGGGTCCTCGCCGTCGCCCAGGTTCTCGCACTCGAACCCGTAGAAGTGGCGGTTGCCGTCCGTGTTCGCCTGGTCGTCCTGAGGGAGAGCCCTCTCCGCGATTACCGCGCTCAGCACGTCGCCGTCCCCGGCGCCGGCGTGGTTGGCGCGCCCGTTGCCGACCAGGTAGACCGTTCCGTCCTTGGCGATGACACCGTGGCACAGGGGGCCCGGGAGTTCGGCGTAGCCGTCCTCGCAAATACTCACCGTCTCGTCCGTGCCGGAGGTGACCGTGTGGTGGATCATCACACCGTGAACCGGGCCCCACGGGCCCTTGTGGTTACGGCTATGCGTGCGCCAGCCCGGGCGTTCGACGATGCGCACGTTCTCCGCGCGCAGCGCCGCCACGAGGGCGTCCGCATTCAGCGGTGTAGCCATAGCTCGATCTCAGATTCTCCCCGCGCCCAAGATCAAAGATGGTAGGCGGAGCTCGCGTCAGCGAGCCGTGCCCTGCGTGACCAGCCACAGCTGGAGCGCCATCAGCAGGAGCGGCGCCACGAACGAGGAGAGCACGAGGCGCCGAGTCGCCGCCGCCTGCGCTTGGTCCTCACGACGCTGCTGTTCCGTCCGCTCCGAGACCTGGTCGTGCTCACCGCGGAGCCCCGCAAGAGCCGCTTCGACGGCTCCGATGCGCTGCTCCGTCGCCCGCTGGTCAGCCCGGTACACGTCCTGGGTGACGACGTGGTCCAGCCGTGCCGCGAGGTCGGCGAGATCGCCCCGCAGATCCTCGCGCAGCTGGGACACCGCACGGTGCAGTTCCCACAGCGTCGGCTCGGCGCTCGGTGGCACGGACACGGTCATCACTCCTGGCGGCCCCGCGCCAAGTCTCAGCCTAGGTGCACGAAGCGGACGCCTCCGAGACGCCTTGCATCAAATTGTGCGCCAATGGGTCAAAGTTGACATCGATGGCGTGTTGGGTGATCAATCTGATTCGAAATCTGACCAACATCGTTCTCTTTGGAAAACTTTCGATCCCGATTAAAGGATGGCGGCCGCGCCGACGACAAGGGGGTGGCGAAGCACTCCCAAGAGCCTCGTCTGTTCGGCTGTCGGTCTCCGGCAAGAGTCGCCGGCAGCCGAACACCCTGCCGCGTACCACGGAGGCGTGGAACGCGTCTTCGTTATGCCTTGAATCCACCCGCGCGAGGGTCTGCGGCTTGCGAATGTCCCCACCATTGGAGACCGTTCCTAGCGACGCCAACCTCGCGGGCGACTTGCCGGAGACCTGGGTTGTTGGCTGCCAGACTGAAACAAGGTAATTGGGAGTGCAATGAGTACCCTTCAGGTCGGACGCCCGGTTCCGGATGGGCTTCTGATGGGCGCGCGGAAATGGCTTGCGGCCGCGTCGGCGGTCGGAACCGGCATCGGCGTTCATCTAGTGGAGCCGAACACGCTGGCAGGCGATGTTGCCTGGCGAGGACATGAGGCTTCCCTTGTAGTGCTTGGTGTCCAGCTGACCACTCTGGCGCTCGTGCGGATCGTGCAGCGTGTCAAGGTGAAGGGGTCAGTCACTGTGGAATGGGGAAACCGGCGCGACGATTCGAGCGATTCTTGAAGGAAATCTCACAAGAGATAGAGGGCGAGGTGAAGGGGGCGGGCCCCCTTCCCTCGCCATCAGGCTTTGAGGAGTTCTTCACCGGCAATTACGAT
This sequence comes from Streptomyces sp. NPDC043896, assembly GCF_056435605.1. Classification (NCBI taxonomy): domain Bacteria; kingdom Bacillati; phylum Actinomycetota; class Actinomycetes; order Kitasatosporales; family Streptomycetaceae; genus Streptomyces; species Streptomyces sp. NPDC043896. Next base: position 261,963 of record NZ_JBWKEE010000008.1, on the reverse strand, counting down.
CGCTTCCATAGGTTTGCGTCCATGCGCGGGCTTGATCATCATTCGGCGGAAGACGTAGTTCACCAGGTCTTTCTCGACGTGCTGCGTCGGTGGGATCAAGTTTGCAGCGCGGACCAGCCGATGGCCTACGCCTATGCGATCCTCAAGATGCGAATCGTCGACTCTCACCGAGAACGGTCCCGTCGGGCAGCGCGAGAGCTGGCGATGAGTGACATCCCGGAACCGTCGGTCGCCTCTATCGAATCGACGCAGGCCCTCGCGCATCGAGAGGCTCTCAATGAGGCACTAGTCAGTCTTCCTGAGCGGCAGCGTGACACGGTGCTTCTGTATTACGTCATGGGGTATAGCGGGCGAGAGGTGGCGGAAATGCTCGGCGTTTCCGAGGCCACAGTGTCAGGCCACTTGCTCCGGGCCCGGCGCAGCCTCGCCCGCATCCTGCGCCTGCCCGCCATTCGATAGCAGTCACTTCACGTACGTGACCTTCAACTGTGGCGGGTACTGCTGCCCGACACCGTGCGCACGCCCGTAGCAGTCGCTGTCGGTGGTGTTCGGGTCCAGAGCGAACCCCCGCGGCCGGACGTCGCGCACGAGAGCGGTGACGTCGATCCACTTTCCCTCGTTGCGGCGCCAGCCGACCGTGGTGGCCTGCCCGTCGGCGGCGAACACCCCGGGGCGGGCCGAATGCCCGTGGGTCCGGATCGCGGCCGTTCCGCCCGCTGACGAGTACCAGTGCTCGAAGTACAGGAACAGCTCCGCCTTCTCGATCGTCGCTCCCGTCAGGTCAGTCCCGAGCGAGGCGGGGAAGCCGAACAGGGAGCCGGTGATCCCGTTCGTGGAGGAGTAGAAGCCCTGGAGCAGCTGGTTGCCGTGATAGGAGCTGTACGTGCTGCGGTTGGCGTACGTCCCGGACCAGGACGCCGCGTAGGTCCGCTCCACCCGCGTGGCTGCCGGGGGAGTGGTGGACGTGCGCCCGTTGTTGAGCTGGCCCGTCGCGGTGACTGCCGGGCCGATGTCCTCGACGTACATGACCGCGGGGGACTCGGGGGCGCCGAACAACGTGACCGTGGCCGCGGCCGCCCCGTCCCACCGGAAGGCCGTGAGGAGACGGTGCGTGCCGGCTCCCAGTACGGATCCGGAGCACACGAGTTCGAGTCGGACCCGCTGCCAGCCGCTGCCCAGCGTGCACGCGGTGCTCTGGAGCTGCCGGGAGGCGACAGTGGGGGCGCCGGTGCTGCCGTCGCGCAGGAGCAGGGAGAGAGTTCCGCCGGCCTGCGACCGCTCGGCGTAGGCGTCGAGGACGATCCTGTACTGCCGGTCTGCCTCAATCCGTACCGGCAGCTCGATGAACCCTGACTCGGCCCCTCCTGGGCTGCTGACCCCCTGGGTGGCGGTGTGCACGGCGATGAGACCGCGGGGGGCCTGCGCGATTCGCCGGTCGAGGGGTTCCCCCTTGACCGTGAGCTGCCCGGCGACGGCGACGTCGTTGAAGGCGCCGTGACCGAACTGGTTGATCGTCGCAACGGGAACCCCCTCGTTGGAGATCGTCACGTACTGCGGCCGGCCCGTGACGAGCGAGATGGACTCCTCCCCGTCCTGGTCGTAGAGCCGCAGTCCCTCCGGGCTGATCTCGGCCCGCGCGCCGGAACTCGCGGAGGAGAGGACCTGCCGGATCACCACGTTGTCGAAGGTGACCGTGCCTGCCGTGGCCGCGTTGACGCCCAGCCGCATGCGGCCGGTCACGGTCTGAGGCGGTGCCGGCGCCGTGGAGGCACCCGACATGAACAGCCAGCCCTTGCCTGCCGCGCCGCTGGCGCTCGTCAGCGTGTTGTAGCCCAGCACGGTGCCGGAAGCGTCCTCCCAGCGGACGTACAGCGTGGCGTTCTTCCCCAGCCAGTCGCCGCTCACCTGGTAGTCGGTGCCCATCCACAGGCGCATGCCGGGAGTCGCGGGAAACACGCCGAGGGTGTGCGTCCGGTCTGTGGGCGTGGCCGCTGTGCAGTCGGCCCGCAAGGCCTTTGGGGTATCCCGGCCGGGGCTGACGACGCTCCAGCCGCCGTTCGCCGCGACCCGCTTCAGGGCGACGTCGCCCTCGAAGCTCGCGTCGGCCACCATGTTGCCGTCGACGCCAAGGGCGATCTTGTCGACGGAGATCGAGCCGGCCTTGATGTGGATCGCCTCGATCGCGCCTGCCGCGATGGCGGATGCGGTCACCGAGTTCACCGCCAGTTTCTCGGCCGTGATCGCGAGGGCGGCCACCTTGTCCGCCGTGACGGCGGCAGCGGCAATCTTCTCGGCCGTGACCGTGAGCGCGGAGAGCTTGTCCGTCGTGACCGCGCCCGCCGCCACCTTCGGTGCGGTGACCGCACCGTCGGCGATCTGCACGCCGGCCAGGATCGGCCGGATACAGGCGTTGTCCCACCACATGCTGCCTGCTGTGCCGGCGCCGGACTCGACCCGGGCGCGGGCGCGGACCGCCCCGTCCGGCGCGGTGAATGTCCCGGACACCCGCCCCCACTGCCCACGCACCGGGCTGGCCGCGCGCGCCTTCCCGTACCCGAGGACCTTGCCGTCTGCGTCCTCCCACCTGATGTGGAAGCTGATTTCGGCACCCGCCCAGTCGTCGGAGATGCAGTAGTCGGCTGCCAGGTACAGCTGGTCCCCGGGGGTCGCCGGCAGCACGGTGAGGTCGACAGCGCGGTAGGCGGGGGTTGCGGACGCGGCATCGATGCGCAAGGACGAGGAAGAGCCGCTTCCGCGTGTCTTGTCCTGCGACGCCCAGGGGACGGCAGCGGTCAACGCGACCGTCGCCGGGCCCTCGAAGGAGGGGTCGGCGAGGATGTTCGCGGTGCCCACCACGGTCAGCTTGTCCGTGGTGATCGCGCCCGCGGCCACGTGCCCCGCGGTCACCGATGCGGCCTGGAGTTCCCGACCGCTGACAGTGTCGGCGGCGATCTTGCCCGCGGTCACCGCGTTCGTCGCCAGGGCGGCGCTGGTCACTGCCGCCTGCGCGAGCTTGTCCGCGAGCACCGCGCCGTCCGCGAGCCCGGCCGTCGTCACCGCGCCGGCGGCGATCTTCGTGTCCGTGACGGCCTTCTCGGCGAGCTTGATCTCCGACACGATCCCGTCGAGGAGGTCCTGCCCCACCGCCTGACGGGCCGCAGCCGCAACCGAGACGGAGGGGTCGCTCGGCTTGCCCGAGGTAGTCACCGCGACCAGCTGGACGTGCCGGACCTCGTAGTCGGACACCGCGATGGTCACCGAGGCCCCGGAGGCCGCCTCGATCGTGGCCGCCGGGTTCCGCACGTTCACCGAGTCCCCGGCCGCCCGCAGCAGGTGCACTTGCACCCGGGCCAGATTCAACGGCGCGGCCACCGAATCGGCGAAGCCACCGTCCCAGGTGACGCGCAGGCCGCCCAGGACCGAAGTGACGTGGGGCTTGCTCGGGGCGGGCGGGGGAGGCCCGTTGAAGGTGGCCACCCCGGTCGTCCCGTCGAACTGCACACCCACGGAGCCGGTCAGGACACCATTCTCGTCGTACACCTCGATCGCCCCGGCCTCCACCGAGGAGAAGGCCAGCGCCGCCGTGCGGGACTTGCGGGCCAGCTGCCGTTCGACGTCGGTCAGCCGGCCCACGATCTCTGCCAGGTTGTTCGCCATCGTCAGCCCCCGTACACGAAGCGGTCGGAACGGGACAGCGACAGGGTGACCTTCTCCGGCTCGTCGCCGTCCTGCGGCCGGATGCTCCATCCGGTGATGCGGCACCACCCGGACCAAGGCGCCCACTCGTCGTGGATGCGCACCTGGACGTCGTCGCCGATCTGCCACGACCCGATCGGGGCGGCGGGGTGGTCGATCACGTGCAGCTCATCGATCCCGCCCATCACCTGCAGGGCCGTGCGCTCACGGCGGGCCCGGGCTGCGAGCCGGTCGTTGCCCTTCTCGTTGGGGACCTCAAGGACTCGCTCCAGGCGGAGCCGGCCGTTGCGGACCGCGTCGACCGCGCGCCGCCGCCCCCTGCCCTCGCCCGCGCCCAACGCGATCACGACCTGCGCGTACTCGTCGCCGTCGTAGGTGACGGGCGTCGTCTCCATAAGGTTCACGCCCGTGGTGAAGACGAGATCGTGGCGGCGGGTACCGAGCCGTGGCCAGCCGAGCTGGATCCGCCCCACCGGCCGGTCACCAGCCAGCACGGTCGTCTCCGTCCACTCCGGGCCGCCCTCGACCTCGGTCATGTCGTCGACGATGTCCCCCAGCACCGGGGCCTCCCACCACTCCGATTTGTACGGCTCGGCCGGAGTGCCGACCTTCGCCTTGCTGGTCACCGGGTCCACCTCCACGCCAAGGTCGCCGTCGGGCTGCTCCTGGGCGTACGCCCACACGTCACGGATCACCTGGCAGGGATCCGCGTTCACGTACGGGCCGCGACCATCGAGCTCACCGTGGATGTCGTGCCGGCGGTGCGGGTACGAGCCCCAGCCCGCAGCCTCCAGCGGGTATGCGCCGCCCTCGGGCTCCGCACGCCAGATCAGCCCACCCCACAGGAAGGTCTCGTCGCGCTCCACCGTGAGCACCGTGCTGCCGGGACCGATCTGCGACCCGAGGAGGTGGCTGAAGGGCACCGGTACCTTGCCGGCGAAGTCCCCGGACGCATTGCGGCGAAGCCCGAACTCCACCCCGGTCAGCGGCAGATCGCGCACGACGAGGGCGCCAGTGAGCGCGTCACGGACGGAGTACCGGTAGGCGGGCATCAGGTGCCCTCCTCGAACTCGATGTCCGCGATGACCGTGGTGACGACGTCCGCCTGAAGCGAGCCCACGTTGTCCTTGACCAGGAAGACGAGCCCTTGCAGCGGCTGAGTCGTGCCGCGCATCTCCGCCGGGATGTCGATGGTGTCCGCGGAGATGGCGTTGATGCGCACGGACCCGTCGCCCTTGGTGCTGCCGTCGTCGATCTGGATCGTCTGCCCCTGGACGCTGCCGAGCCGGAACGCCGTGGACCCCCAGATGCTGCCCAGGACCTGGAGCCCCGACAGCGTCATGACGACGCGCGCCCGCACGGCCCAGTGCGGCACACGTATCTCGAACCGTGCCGCCGGCGGCCAGTCCGCCCAGGCGCCGCCGTTGCCCTTCCAGTCCTGATCACCGCCCGGGGACGCGGTGTGCAGCTGCCGCTCCTTCCGCGGGTTCGCGATGGTGCGGACGTCACGGATCATCCCGTCCGTGATCACCTTCGTGTTCGCCGGGATGTCGATCCGCGCCAGGGGGATCGCCGTCATCCCCGCGGGCGGCTCCACCGTGTTGGCCGACACGTTCGGGATCACGTGAAAGAAGCCGATGTCGTCCCGCTCCGGGTTCCGCACTCCTTCGTACTCGGGGTCCTCCACACGCAGCACGAGCAGGTCCGACCGGCCCGACACCCCGGTGGGAGCGATCGGAACCGACTGGTAGCCAACGTTGTACTGGGTGTACGAGCCCTGACCCCAGGCGACCGCCCCCCGGACGACGGCCGACCCGTCCCCGACCCGAACGCCGGGGCCCGGCGTCGCCAGCTGGCTCACCTTCAGGTCATCGGACTCGGTGATGCCCTGAGCGCCATGGCTGAGGTCGCGCACCATCATCCGGAACGCACGGGCCGCGTGGGTCCCGCCGTGAACGAGCAGCGGAGGGTTGATCAAGGTCATGTGCTTCGGTTCCTTGCAGCAGTTACAGGGCGATGTAGGCGCCACGCCACGTCAGGGCGAGGCGGGACTCGGAGGAGTAGCCGCGGGCCGTCCACCAGACCTCGGTGGAGCCGGGAGGGATCTGGAAGGCGTCGAGACGCGAGGCCGCCGACAGGGCCACGGTGGTAACGCCGTTGCGCAGCACCCACCGAGTACTGGGCCGGGTCTCGATGTCGATCCGCTCGCCGGAGGACAGCGACACGGCGAGCTCCAGGACCGCGCCGGTCTTCGGCATGTAGATCCGCGGGTTGATGACCGGGCCCGTGATCCGGATCGACGGCCACGCCGGCATCCCTCCGTCGTTGCGGAGCATGCCTCGCCGCTCATCCGGCACGGACGTGCCGGTGTTCAGCGGCGCCACCAGCGGGGCCACCAAGCCGCCCAGCCCACGCGAGGACAGCGACAGCGTCAGCGACGAGGCCGCGTCCTCGTAGAACCGGGGATCCGTCGCCGCGAACTCGATGTCCAACGGTACCCATCCGAACGCGGCCTTTTCCCAAGACGGCTCCAGGCGGCGCAGCCGGCCGAACAGCACACGGGTCGGGCTGCCCGGCCACTTCAGGCGCAAGGGCATCGTCGCCCCCGGGGCAGTCCGTACGGACGGGGCGTCCGCTGCCTCTTGGAGATCAGCGAGGATCTGCCGGGCAGCCGCCGGGTCGCCTGGGGTCTTGATGGCGCAGTCGATGCGCACCTTCCGGGCGTCGTACCAGTCGGCGCCCGCCCACACCCCATCGCCGCCGGGCCGGGCCGGGAGGTCCCCGCGCACGGGGGCACGACCGAGTCCTTCGACCTCGGCGATCGGGATCTGAGTGCCGTGGCCAAGGACGATGCCGCCCAGCTCGATCTGGAAGTCCTTCAGGACGTTCACCGCAGACCACCCCGCCGAGCGCGGCGCAGCTGGTACGCCACCGACGCCGCGATGTCGGCGGCGGTCGCCGCGGACCGGGACACGTTGATGGTCTGCGTCCCGATCGCCGGGGCCTGCTGCACGACCACGAGCTGCGGCCGGCCAGCGCCCGCGTCCACGAGGCGGCGAGGAACCAGCCCGTACCCGAACCGGCCGGCGGTCTCCGCGAGAACAGCCGTCGCCCGGCCGCGCTTCGACGCCGCGTGCGGGATGAACGATTCCGCGACCGTCTGGGACTCGGCGAACTTGATCAAGCCCTTCCCGGACCCGCGGAAGATGCCCGGCTCCCAGATCCCGCCGTTCTCGTAGGTCAGACCACGATTCGCCTTCGCCAGGTCGTTGAGGAACCGCTCGCCGCGCGCGCCCGTCGCCCGCAGCTGCCCAGCAGCGAGGTTGGCCACCTCGATCAGCCGGTCCTCACCGATCCCCGTGCTGTCCGCGACATCGTGGATTCCACGACCCGCGCCGAGCGCCCCGATGAGCTTCACCAGGTCGCCCAGCTGCTCCCCGTCCAGGGACTTGCCCGCAGCCTCGGCGGCCGCGTTCGCCTTCTCCGCCTTGCCCCGGTCCCGCACCGCCTCCTTGGCGAGGGCCTCTGCGCTCGCGTCGTTCTGCTTCGCCAGACGCTCGGCGAGCGCACCGAAGCCGTTCGTCGCCAGCTGCGCCAGGGCGCTCTGGAACGCCGCGTTGTCCTTGACCGCGTTCTGGAGCTGCGCCGTGTAGTCGGCCAGGCTCGCGCGGGCCGTCGCCGACAGCTTCGTCAGCTGGTCCGCCATGTCCTGCACGTAGCGGGCGGACCCGGTGGCCATCTTCTTCGTCAGCTCGACGCCGTCATCGCCCATGTCCTCCAGGGCCTTGGCCACCTCGGTGCCAGCCCGCTGCGCCACGTTGGTCAGGTTGGAGCGCCAGGCCTGCGCCGTGGAGACGGACTTCCGCAGGTTCGACTCGAAGGCGCCGAGGTCGAAGACCTCCTTGTCGCCCTTCTTCTTCTGCGACTTTGACACGACGTCGCTGATGGAGAACACGGACCCGCCGAGCGGCTGGTACGACCAGTCGGACAGCCCACCGTTCGCGTTGTAGCTGACCTCGCCCCCGAAGCGCCGTGCCACCTGGTCGAGAATCGCCTTCGACCGGGCCCGCTTGCTGGAGGCGAACGGGATGTATGCCTCTCCCTGCGTCTCGTCTTCCGCCCACACCCGCCACTCGCCGCCCTTCGCGATCTGCGCGACGTGGTTCTCCCGAATGCCACCCGAGGCATAGGCGACGATCGCGCCGTCCGCGTGGAACACAGGACCGTCCGCCCACGGCCCCGGTCCGCGCTCGGTGGAGGTCCGCCAGATGTCGTTGTGGATGGTGGTGATCGTCACCGTGCGCCCGTAGATCGAGTTGATGGCGCCCTGGATCGTGGCGGTGCCGCTGAGCGCGGCGCCCGTGGGCACCGTCACCGACACGTTCTTGCTGCCGGGCACCGCCTCGATGGTGAAGCCGAGGTTCAGTAGCTCCTGCCGGGCCGCCTCGGTGGGCGCGCTCACCGTGACGGACTTGCCGCCCGGCACACCCGAGACCGCCGACCTGACCGACTCCAGGCTCGCTATGGTCGCGGCAACCTCCGCCGAGACCGCCACGTGCTTCGCCCCGGGGGTCTGACTGATCTTCGCGATCAACGCGTCCAGATCCATGCGCGCTACGTCCGTGGGCGCGCTGACCTGCACCGTCCGGTCCTTCAGATCAGTGATCTTGAATCCGAGCTTCTCCAGCTCAGCACGCGCCTCGTTCGACAGGGTGGAGATGGTGACGCTCTTCTTGTCCGGCGTGGCCTTCAGCGCCTGCTGGACCGCCAGCAGCTCGGCGACCGACGCATCCATGCCGGCCGTCTGAAGGAGGATGCTCACCTTCTCGGGGACCAAGCCCGCCTTGTCGGCCAGGTTCGCGGCCTGCTCGGCGGTCAGCCCGAACCCCTGCGCTGTGGAGATCGCCGACTCCCGCGCGGTCGCCATCTGCTTCTGCGCCGCCTGAAGGGCCTCCGGCACGGACTTCCCGTTGGCCTGCGCGAACTGGTAGGCGGCGAGAGCCGCATCAGCACTGTTCGTGGACAGACCCTGAAGGAGGTCGTACAGCTTCTGGCCGTTGCGGGTGACGGTGGACAGCGACCCATCCATGTTTAGCAGCACGTTGCCGTAGCCCTGCGCGTGATCCACGCCGTCCTTCAACGCCTCGGAGGCGTCCGAGACGCTGCGGTTCAGCCGGGCTTCGGCCGCAGACAGGTTCACCGAACCACCGGCGAGGATGTTCAGCGCGTCGTGCAGGGCCCGGGCACGCGAGTCTGCGTCCGCGGTGGTGTCCGACAGGCGCCGCATCGCGTCCGAGAACTTCCCGAACGGGCCCACCGAGTCGGCCGCCGACTTCGCCCCGGCCGCCTGCGCGTCCGCGAGGTTCTTGGCGTCCTTCACACCCTGCGACATCTCGCCCTTGACCGACCCCAGCGCCCGCGCCGCCTGGTCGTACGTCTGGCCAAGCTCGGTGAACTGCCACTTCCCGACACGCCCCTGCGTGACGAACTCACGGTTCGCCGCAGCCGTCTCGCGCAGACGGTTCTGAAGGGCGTCCAGACCGCCGTCCTGCCCGAGGTAGGCGTCCGTGAGCTGCCGGGCCGAGACACCGGCCTTCTCCATGACATCGACGAGCCGCGCCTTGCCGTCCAAGGCCTTGGCCTCCATCACCGCCTGCGCGGCGACGGAGCGCACGTTGCTGTCGATGGCTCCGTTGGACTCGCGCAGCGCCTGAGCCAGGCTGCTGATCCTCGACCTGTGCTCGGCTGCCGCCTGCGCGGCCCTTTGCTGATGGGAGGCAAGCATCGACAGACCGACGCCGGCCGCCGCGATGGCCACACCCCACGGCCCGCCCAGCGCGCCCATGAGCCCGCGGGCCGCGCCGCCGAGCCCGACGCCGATCGACCGCGCGAGGCCCTGAGCCGGGCCTTCGGCCGCACGGAACGCCGCGCTCATCTGCCCGAGGACCGGCACACGGGTCTGCAGGACGGCCAGGTGCTGCCCGATGCGGCTGACGGACTGGCCCTGCCGCTCGGCGAGCGCCGCCTGCACACGCATCTGGTCGCCCCACGACCGGTAGGCGCCGACGACCGGCCCGGACACCGTGCCGGCCAGGCGGCTCATGACCGGGGCGACCCGGTTGGCCATCAGCATGGCGATGATCGCGGTCTGCACCGGCCCAGGGAGGGAAGCGAAGGCCTGCACCAGCCAGGCCACGCCCTGCCCGATCGGGCCCAGCAACTCGGACAGCCCGGACGCCCCGGCGCTGGCCAGGTTCAACGCGGTGGTGACGATGTCCAGAGCGGTCGCCCCGGCCCCGGCTTCGCCGGTGACCTTCGCCAGCGCCTCTGCGACGGGCGACAGGCCTTCGCCCAGGTTCTCGAGGATGTCCAGCCCGGCACGGCCGGCATTGATGACCACGTTGATCGCGGACGCGAGCCCATCGAAGGCGAGGTCCTTCAGCGGACCTCCCAGACCACCGGCCGCATCCCGGATCGCGTCGAAGCCCCCGGCGATGGCCGCCGACGCCGACGGCTTCGCCAGCGTGTACAGGTCGTGCAGGTAGTCCAGCCCGCCGGCCAGCCTGGGCGTGGCCGCACCGAGCCCGGCCGTGAGCAGCCGGGTGACCTTCTCCAAACCCGGCGCGGCGGAGGTGTACAGGACCTGGCCCGTGGTCTTCCACTGGCTCTTCAGCTGCGTGACCGCACCGGCAAGCCCCTTGGTCTGCGAGGCGGCGATCTCACCCGCGGCACCGGTACGGCCGATCGCGGTCCGCATCTGGTCGAACGCCTCGGTGCCCTGGTGCGCCAGCGCCAGCGCGCCCTGAAGGGCCGGCTTGCCGACGACCTTCGACATCGCCGCCGCGAAGTCCTTCTTACTGAGCCGGTGCCCCGCCTTCTCGAACCCCTCGACGACCTCGCGAAGACCCTTGAAATTGCCCTGAGCGTCCCAGGCCTCGATGCCCAGCTCGGCCAGGCCCTCCCTCATCCGCTTCGTCGGGGCCGCGAGGTTGGTGAAGATGCCCCGCAGAGACGTTCCTGCCTTGGAGCCGAGGATGCCCGAGCGGGCAAGCATCGCGACGGCCGTCGCAGTGTCCTCGATGGACACACCGAGCTGAGCCGCGACCGGCCCCGTGTAGGACATCGCGTAGTAGATGTCCTTCAGACCACCCGACGCCGCGTTCGCACCGGATGCCAGGACGTCGGCCGCGCGCCCCGCGAAGTTCGAGCTCAGCCCGAACTGGTCCATTATGTCGCCGAGATACTTCGCGGCATCCGCAGCGGACAGGTTGTCGGCGGCCGCCAGCTGCATCGCGGCGCGCCCGTTCGCGATCGAAGAGGTGGCCGTTTGGCCGGCCTTGGCCAGCTCCAGCATCGCGTCCGCCGCCTTCGCGGCCGACGTGCCGGGGATCGTGAGGTCGGAGCCGAGCTCGCGGGCCTTGGCCGCGGCCATCACCATCTCCTGGCCGGACGCCCCGGTGACCGCACCCCACTTCTGGATGGCCCGCTGGTACTCGTTGCCCTCCTTGGCTATCTCCGCGAGCCCGGAGACGATGCCGCCACCGACGACGAGACTCCGAAGGTGATGGGCTTCCTGCCTGGCGCCGAGCAGCCCCCTCCGCAGCTGACGCATCGACGCGTCACCGTCCGCACCGACCTGCCGCAGGCCCCGGCGCGCAGCGTCGGAGTCGGCTGCAAGACCGCGCAGCCCGGAAGCACCGGAGCCGACGCGGCCGAGGGTGCGGTGGACCGCGTCGACATCACGGCCGAGAGAGCGGAGGGCGCCGGAGGCCCCTCGGATGCTGGAGAGCAGGTTCGCGGCGTCAGCGCGCATCTGCACGCTGAGCGTGTAGCTCGACACCCGTCCGGTGCCCTTACTCCCCGCGCTCCTTCAGTTGCGCCCCTACCGCCCACACAGCACGCGTCGGCCAGAGCCCGCATGCTGTTGATGCTCAGCGTACGGGCGTCAGCATGCGGCCTGCTGCTCCTCCCAGACCTCACCGGGACCAGACTGATCAGGTCGCCTTGGCCGTCGAAGCCCTCGGTTGTGTCTATTGCTCAGTGGCGACAAACCAGCACGTCACAGTGTAAATGTGGCCTCACTCTGCGATCGCGGCCAAGGACTTCGCGTCGGCCAGCATCGCGCACGCGGCAAGTGCGAGGACGGAGGCAAGAGGGTGGCGGCGGCCCTTCGCGCGTCGCGGATCGGGCACCGTCGCGAGCTGGTCCGGCAGGTGCGGGTGGTCTCCGGGATTGGGAGGCCGGGCGGCAGCAAGCTGGCCGAGGCCGGTGGGGATGGGCCAGGATGATTAGACAGGCACCGTCTTCCGGCGTGGTGATCCGGGGCTCGACATTCATGATCACCCGGAGGCGCTGCCTGCCTCCGATGCCGCCCGATCCGTGAACGTCGCAGCGACAGCTGCCTGAATCGGCCTCAAGACGGACACTTCGCCGGAAACAACGTTGCCCTGGGCCCAGACGAGTTGAAGGGCTCCGTTTGCGGCCGCGTTCTTACTGGTTATCGGTGTGTCTTCTTGATCTGGAGTTACGCCGAAAGATCCAGAGCCCTTTAGCAACCGCTGGCAGGGCAGCTCGCTCGGCAGTCTTCCGGGCGCCACGGGCCTGCGCAGGGTCCAGGGTCGACCGGATGGTCTTCAGGGATAGAACGATGGCACCAGTCGCACACAACTTTGGTGCGCGCGCCGACTGCCTGGAGAGTCTTGGCTGCCTCTTGTGCAACTTCAAGCCAATTCGGTTGTGTGACCGCAACCGGTGTGCTGTCAGTCAAGAGTTTACTTCTCCACAGGCTCAGGCCGGTGATCTTCTGGACTGTTCGAACCACGTCCACCTTCCGATCACCGACGTCTTCTAGGACGGCGTGGAATCCCGGTTCCTCCATGGAATCCTCCTTAGAGTGGCTGACTGTTTGAAACTCATCTGAATGTTAGCAGAGGGGGCCCCATCTTGGTGGGGCCCCCTCTTGTTAGCCGCGTTTGATCGCTAGCGCGGTCCTCCCGTTTGGTTGTACGAGCCACCGAATCGAATTGTGGATCCGTCTCTCAATACAATCCTGGATGACCTCTGCGGAGACCCCATCGTCTGAAGCTTATCCATAAGTTGCATATCTGGTCGGCTTGCGTAAGGGAATGTGGGGTGAGTGTGGTAAATTAGCATTCGATCTGGGCTTAGAGGTCCTACGGGTACGGCATGATCTCCGCCGGAGTAAAGGAAATATTGGCCTCCCCCGCCATTTTGCTTCTGGCCATATTGGTAAACGAGCGCCCATTCTTTATTGGTGGCGTTCGTGAGTGCCGCCATCTCGGCCGGAGAGACGCGTCCCGATACGGCCATGCCGTTACCGCCAGGGTGGCCAAGCAGTCCGCGTGTCAGGTATGGGACTTGCTTTACTTCAGCGGCAACTCCGATGCTGCCCCTCATGGCTTGCGAGGCGCCGAATGCTTCCGGGGCTATCGGACCCAAGGGTAGTGCGGCAACAGCCCCGCCCCCGGCATATCCCATATCGAATGCCGCAGATCCCGCATCGACGCCGTACTCGGCAACTGCCTCCTTACGGACGGCGTCGCCTGCACATTCTACTTCGCCAAACAACTTAAGCCCTTGGCAGGCGAAGGTTAGGCCATCTGCAATTCCTGCCAGGAATCCGGCGGCGAGGTCTCTGTCGTTGCCCATGGGCTGGTTTACCCATGTGCTTGTGCATGAGGCGCGGTTGCAAACGGTCTTCGTGTGGCCCTGGGGTTTGCCGCTCTTCGACCCCTTCGTGTTCCTGGTTCCGCTGTTGGTGCCTTTTCCTGATCCGCCGTTGGCGCCTGTGGCCGTTAGCCAGACTCTATTCGAGTACGACCTGTCCCCGCGGTTGCTGTTGACGTGTTGGGTCCTAGCGAGGTGAGCGCCGCCGTCAGTTCGGTATGTGATTTCGTGGGTATTGTTGGAAGTGATGGTGCCCTTCGAGCCGCAGTTGTAGAGGGTGCCGCATTCTTCACTGCGCAGGCCGCTCGGGTCTGTGTTCATCACGGGATTGCCTGCGGAGTAGGCGTACCCGTTCATCTGGAGTGGGTCTGTGATGTCGATGATGGGGTCGACGGAGATGAAACGGCCGGTGGTCGCCTCGTACTCTCGGGCACCAATGTGGGTGAGCGCGGTACTGGTGTCGTCGATCCCGGTGCCGAGGAAGCCGCGGCTGCCGGCCCAGTTGCCGGGCTGGGTGCCGCGGGGATTTCCGTAGGGGTCCGACTTGCGGCGGGATACCGCCTGACCGGCGCTCTGGTCCACGGAGGTGGTGGCGGTGCCGTGGTGGTCGGCGAGCTGGACGGTGAGCTGGTGGTTGTCGGCCTTGCCGCTGGTGCGGCGGACGGTGGTGGCGCCGGGGCCGCTGTAGTAGCGGACGGCGTCGATGGCCTGGCCAGCCTTGTTGACGGTGATCTCGGCTTCGCCGAGGTAGAGGGTGCGGGAGTTGCCGGTCTCCTCGATGAGGCGGTTGCCGCCGGCGTCGTAGACGTACGTGGTGGTGTTGTCGAAGGTGAACTGCTGGGGTCCGGTGGAGTTGCAGGACCACAGTTGGAGGTCGCCGCCGTCGGCGGCGTTGTTGGGGACATCGACGCACTGGTTGGTCGCCGGGTTGTTCAGCGACTTGTCGCCGGCGCGGTAGACGAACTTCTGCTTGTCGCTGCCGTCACAGGTGGCCAGGACCAGCTTGCTGCCGCTGGTGGTGAGGCACTTGTCCAGGGCCCGGACCGTGTTGCCGGTCAGGCGCCACTGCTGCGCCTTGGTCTCGTTGCAGGGGTAGATCTGTGCCGGGGTGCCGTCAGCGGTTCCGCCGCTTTCGACGTCGATGCACTTGCCGGAGGCGCCGATGACGGACACGGCTCCGATGCCGGGGCTGGTGGCGGAGGTGAGCTTGTTGCGGCGGTCCCAGTTGAGGGTTTGGGTGTCGCCGTCGATGCGCCGGCTCTTGGTGTTGCCGGGGGCGTCGTACTCGTAGGTGGACAGCGAGGTGACCGTCGAGCCGGGGTTGCGGGTGGTCTTCTCGGCCTTGGACAGGGCGTGTGGCTGGGTTTTGACCGGCGGCTGGGCGCCGCCGGCCAGCGTTACGCCGTAGGTGTAGGTGGTCTCGTCGTCCAGCGCCCCGTTGGTCAGGTCGCGGTTGATCAGCTTAGTCCGGTTACCGATGGCGTCGAACTGGTATTCCTGCCAGAAGCCGTCACCGTCGGGACCAGGTGTGACGTCCGCCAGGCTGGGGCCGGTGCAGGCCGCCGTCTTGCCGGTCCAGGCCTTGGTGAGCTGGCCCATCGGGTCGTACGCGTAGCACTGGCGGTCCTCCCGGCCGCCGGGCTGGGAGTCGGTGATTGAGGTGATGTTCCCGGCCGGGTCGTACGCGTAGGAGATGTCGCTGACGCGGTTTGGGCCGCCGGTCTCCCGGTCGGTGATCTGGTTGGTGACCTGCCCGGTGTTCTGGTTGTAGAGGGTCGTCGTCCACACCCGGTTCGGCGCGTTACCGGTCGCGGTGCGTAGGACTTCGCCGAAGGGGCTGTATTTGATGTCGGCGGTATACCAGTTGAGGCCGGACATACTCTGGGGCATGCCGTCGGCGTTGTAGCGGGTGACCAGCTTTTCCGCGGCCAGGCCACCTGGTGTGGCCGGGAGGGTGGTCGACTGGACCTTGCCTGTCGGCGTGTGAGTGGTGTTGTAGGCGTAGGTGCCAGCCAGGCCCTTGGTCGCGGGGACGTTCGGGATCGTGATCTTCGAGCCGGTGGGGCGGTACTCGGCGTCGTAGCCGGTGACCTCGCT
Organism: Streptomyces sp. NPDC043896; assembly: GCF_056435605.1. Taxonomy (NCBI): domain Bacteria; kingdom Bacillati; phylum Actinomycetota; class Actinomycetes; order Kitasatosporales; family Streptomycetaceae; genus Streptomyces; species Streptomyces sp. NPDC043896. The sequence goes on along the minus strand of NZ_JBWKEE010000008.1, from coordinate 246,483 downwards.
GGTGTACGCCACACCGCCCTCGTAGCGCGTGGACGCGACGGGCCGGCCCTTACCACCTGGAAGGGTGTCGAAGGTGAAGGACGCGACGAGCGGCCCGTTGGGGCCGTCGTCACGCAGCTCGGTCGTGCGGCCGAGGACGTCGTACGTCGTGTACTGGGTACGGCCGCTAGAGTCCTTCGCCCAGATTTGCTGGTCGAGGTTGTTGAACCCGAACGTGGAAGTTCCCATGTCGGGGTCGCTGGCGCTGGTCTTGTGGCCCCGGGCGTCGTAGCTATAGGTCCACTGGTTCCCGGCGGGGTCGATGACCTTGGTCAGGTTGCCGGGGGCGTCGTAGGAGTAGGTGGTCTTGTTGAAGGTCGTGAGGTCGGTGGCGGTGTAGTGCCGCACCTCGGTTGTGCGGTTGAGAGCGTCGGTCCAGGTCTCTCCGGCACGGCTGCCCTTGAGGGCAGTGGTGCCGTCGGGAGAGAGCCCGGTCCGGCTGCGGGTCCAGTCGCCTCCGTACTCGGTCGTGGCCGAGTATTGGGGTACGTCCGAGTGGAGAGTTGTGGTGCGGATGGTGCGGCCGAGACCGTCGTAGGCCGTCTCGGTGGAGCTCGGGACTTGGAAGACACTTTCCGGGACGAAGATCTTCTTCGCGGGTGTGCCCTCGGCGTAGTAGGCGCTGTTGGTGCGGCGTGCTGTGCCGTTGGCGCTGTACAGCGTGTCTGTGATCAGTCGGCCTCCGCCCAGGGCCTTGGCCTGGGTCTGGCGAGGCCGCAGCAGGCCGTCGTAGAGGGTGACGGTCTGCGTGTAGGTGCCGTCGTCCTGCAGCATGCTGCTGGTGACCGCTGGAGCCTCGTGTTCGGAGATCTGGTAGCCGAAGGTGACGGCTGCCTTGTCCGTGCCAGGCTTCTGGGAGGGTGTCCAGACTGCTGTGGAGCGTCCGAGGCTGTCGTAGCTGGTTGTGACCTTGCGCCCGTTGGCGTCGGTGGCTTCCAGCAGGCTGCCGCGGGCTGGGTCGACGGTGGTCGTCGAGGTGTGTCCGATGGCGTTGGTCTTCGTCACGGTGAACGCGGGACCGGCTGCCGGCGCAAAGGCGGTGGAGGACGCGTTGCCAGCGGCGTCGTAGGTCTTCACAGCGCGGCCGAGGGCGTCGTACTCGCTGCGGGTGCTGGTGATCCAGCCGGTCCCTGCCCCGTCGAGGGTGTCGGCCTGGAAGACCAACCCCTTGGTCGGCGTGGTTCCGAAGGAGTTCAGAGCGTCGTATGAGGTGCGGGAGTCTGCGAGGACGGTGCCGGTCGCGCTCTGTCCGCAGTCCCCTTGGGTTGTACGGACCCTGTGCGGCAGACCGATCAGGTACTGGCCGGGGTTGTGGACGTAGCTGGTGGTTGTGCACTTCTGCTCAACACTGGCCCATCCGGCTCCGCTGTTCGCCAGGGCTTCGGTCTGCGTGGTGAGAAGCAAGCCGTAGGTGGTGTCGTAGGTGTTGCGGGTCCGGACCATGCGGGACTTGCCGGCGCTGACGTTGGTGATCTCGTCCGTGCGCGTGACATCGCCTCGGAACGCCTCCAGCGGGGCGGTCCCATCCCGTGGGCGGCTTGCCGTCTTCTGACTCGAGGGCCAGGTCAGTACGCGGGAGACGACACTGCCGCCTGCCTTGGTATAGGTGATGCTCTCGGCAGCGTTGCCCTGGTACTGACGCAGGTCTTCGCCGAGGTCTTCGGTGTTGGTGGAGTCCCTGAGCGTGATCTTGGGGCGGCCGGCGTCACCGGACATGCCGCGGAAGTAGCGGGTGCGGGTCTGGGACTGCTCGGTCGCGTCGCTCTTGCCCGCGTTGGCGGTGACGCCCTTGCTCACGACGACGCTGGCGTAGCCGCGCCATTCGTTGTAGGTGCGCAGTTCGGGCTTGGTGAACTCGTCGGTGTCCTTGGCCCAGGCAGCGTCCCCCTCGTAGGTGTAGTTGGTGGTGACGTCGGGCTGGCGGGCGACACGGTCCTTCTCGGTGACCTTGTCGACGACGTATTTGTTGAACCACTCCAGCTGGGGCTTCTCCAGTTCACTGTCCGGAGACCAGTGGACGGGGAAGCAGCGGGTGGTGTTCTCCTCAGGCTTCGGATGTGCTCCGCCGACGGGGCAGGGCGAGGAGTAGTCGACGGAGATCTCGCCGCCCGTCTCGGTGCGGATGGTCTCCACGCGCAGGCGGTCGAAGTCGGGCGTCGCGTCGGTGGCGCTGGTCGCGACGCGGTTGGGCATGTCCTGGACATTGGGCAGGAAGGAGACGGGCGGAAGCGCGATGCTCTCCTGGTTACCCGCTGCGTCCTTGGTGGTGCCGAAACCGGTGCGGGTGATCGACTCCAGCCACAGCGGCGGGTGGGTGTCCGTGCGCTGTCTCGGGAACGACTGCGCGAGCGTCCACCGGTCCACCAGGGACAGTGCGGTGGAGCCCGCAGTGCGCTGGGCGTAGGTGGTGACAGCGGTCAGCCGCTTGCGCGTCCAGAAGGACGGCGCGCCGCTGTAGCAGTCCTTGGCGTCTGCCTTGCAGTGGAGGGTGGCTGGGGTGTCCCACCAGGGCTGCTTGGCACCGTAGTTGTTGCCCTCGAACTCAGCGTCCGAGCACTGGGTGATGCCTTCCTTGATGCAGCGTTCGGCGGCGGTGAACTCGACCTTGCCGGCCGGGGCGCCAGAGAGGTTGTCACTGCGTAGCCCGTAGGTGATCTGAGTCGGGTACCCGGCGCGGGTGTAGGAAACCGGTTCCTTGTACTTGCCGTTCTTGGCGTAGCGGTTGGTCTCCTTGGCCCAGTCGATGATCATGGCGTTGCCGTGGACGTCCTCAACGTAGTCGAGGTTCCACCGCCACCCTTGATTGCACGACGAGGCCGCGAAGGAGGTCTGGTGGCAGGGTTCTCCGGGGTGGTTGCCAAAGACCGGTGCCGTGAGGACCGAGTTGGTGACAGGTCGGCTGCCTGCGCCGTCGAGGTCGTGGCGGCCGAAGAAGTAGCGGGTGCCGTCCCGGGTGGTGACGACCCAGTACTCACCGTCCTTCGCCCCGTTGGCGATACCGGCGTCCGTCTTGCGTTCGACGCGGGAGCCGTCGTCCGATGCCGGGACCCAGGCACCGGTGGTGGCGTCGTGGACCAGTTCGGTGGTGGAGCCGCCCAGGGACATGACGACGTTGTCGCCGACCCAGCACAGGTCGCTCTTCTTCTTGTCCGTGCTGTTGTCGTTGTTTGGCTTGGCCGGGCTGGCCTTGAGGTCGTCCGAGCAGGAGCGGTAGCGGCGCTCAATGAAGCCGGGCTCATAGCCCCAGCCGTCGCCGATCCAGGAGGCCTGACCGTTGGCCACGGAGGTCTTGCCGTCGACCGCCTGCGACGAGTACCCGAAGGCGACCGTCGGCGTGGGCCCGGCGGGCGCGGCAGGAACAGTGAGGGGGTACGACCAGGAGAAGCCGCCACTGCTGCCGCCCGCCGACCAGGAACCCGAAGGGGACAGTGACGTTGCCTTGTAGGTTCCGCCCGCACCAGCGGCGCCGTCGGATGCAGCCAGGACGGTGGGCCCGCCGCTGCCGCCCGCCATGGTGCGCATGCCTTGACTGGGAGCGGTGGCCGGGTCGATGGTTGCGCGCACCGTGCCTGTGGCGGGGTCGTTGACGCTGGGAACGTCCTGGGCGATGGAGCATTCAGGCAGGTCCGGGGTGGACAGGAAACACTCGGGGAGCTGCTTCAGCTCCAGGCGGGTGGCCCACTCGGTGCCGTAGAGGTCCTTGAACTTCTTGTAGTCCAGCTGGACGTCTACTGGCGTGGAGCCCTCTGCCGGCGGCGTTACCTTGATGAGCGCGCCGTCGACCCTGGCGGCTTCCGTGGCAGCACGCGTTTCGACTGATACCGCCCAGGTGCCCGACGGCGCCGGCGGGGTCGGGTTCTCGGCGGTCGGTGAAGCCTTGCCGATACTCACCGGCAGGGCGCCGGCCTGGACCAGCTGGTCGCCGGACAGCGCCACGCTCGCCGTTCCGCCAGCTGGAGGTGTGACCTTGGACGGCTCGTACTCGGCAGGCGGCTGGATCGGCGCGCCGGCCCAGCCTTCGAGCTTGCCGGCCTCGACCTTGTCCAGCTTGGCTTTGATGTCCTGCTGGAGACCGGGCAGCTGGACACCACTGCGGTCGCCCGGTGATGCCGCCCAGGCCTGCAAGGGCAGGAGAGATGCAACCAGCGCCACCGAGACGGTGACGCCGGCCTGCCCGGCGAGACGCGCGCGTCTGCGACGCGCTCTCTTGTTTCCGGGCAGGCGGAAATGATGCGCCGAGAACGGCGACATGTAGACCCCCCACGATCTGCCCACGGTGAAGACACACGTGTGGCAGGAAACTGACAAATTGCCAGCTGATTCTGTGGTCTGCCGATCCCGAAATCCATAGTCCGATATCCGGTGTGGCCTTTATCACTTTAACCCGTGAATACTTCATGGAAAACGGCCCAAATCGCCTACAAGGGACGCTGAAGTGCCAGGTCAGGGGGTGACCTCGCTTACGTGATGGTTCATGCTCAGCTCGCGCGACCCGCGCCTGGAAGGTGCTTCAGAGTACGGACCGCTGGTCCTCCAGGAGGCGGGTGAAGCTGTTATCTGAGTACCGAGGGCTGTGATGCGTGGGCCCGAGGGGGGAGTGGGAAAGAGAATGTCGGTCGGTGAAGCAGTGGATGAGAATCCACCAATACCCGTGCCCGCCAACGAAGTTGAAAACCCGCCGAGCCGCCGCTGGTACCGCCGGCGGCGCGCCACCGGCGGGCTGGCCGCGCTGCTTGCCTTGGCCGTCGCCGTCCCTGTGGGGATGCAGCTCGACGGACCTGAGCGGAGACCCGAAAGGGAGCCCGCCCCCAAGGCGCACGGCCCGGTAGCCGCCCCCGAAGCCCGCCGCCTGGCGCAGGACAGCGGCAAGGAGGTCGAGGTCACCGCTGAGGCAACCGCGCACACCACGACGTGGGCGCAGCCGAGCGGCAGGTTCAAGCTGAGGGTCTCGAGCCTGGCGACGCGGGCGAAGGTCGGCAACGAGTGGAAGCCGATCGACACGACGCTGGAGCGGGTGGCGGAGGGTTTCGCGCCGAAGGCCGTGAATGGGCGCGTGGTGTTCAGCGCCGGCTCGAAGGCTCAGGCCACGGGTGGCGGGGGTGGTGAGCGGGCCTCGCGTGGCGTCTCCCGTTTGGCCCTGGCCCGTCCCGCCGCATTGAAGGCGGATGGACCCGTTCCCGCGTGGAGCGAGCTGGTGCGGCTCACGACCGATGGGCACGACCTGGTCGTGTCCTGGCCGGGACCGCTGCCCGAGCCGGTCGTCTCTGGCCCGCGGGCGCTGTACGAGAACGTCCGCCCGGGCATCGACCTGGTGATGACGGCGCAGGACGGCGGTTACACGCACGTTCTGGTCGTCAAGGACAAGCAGGCCGCGGCCGACCCGCTGCTCGGGCAGCTGAACTACCGCCTCTCCTCCCCAGATCTGACCTTCCACCTGGACGAGGGGTCCCGGTCTGTCAGCGCCCAGGACGCGCAGGGCCGGGAGATCGCCGGTTCCCCCACGCCGTTCATGTGGGACTCGGCCGGCAAGGTGGCCGTTACCGAAGGTGAACCGCAGGCGCAGCCGGCGCCGGAGTCCAAGGACCACCCGACCCTCGCCCTGCCCGGCCTCAACGGCGCGGAGGGTAACCACGCGACGGCGGCCGGCGCCGCGCTGTCGGCGGAGAACGTCCTGACGGTGACGCCGAACGCGCAGCTGCTCAACGACGCGGAAACCGTCTACCCGGTCTTCATCGACCCCTCGTTCAAGGGGCACAAGCAGAACTGGACGACGTTCTACAAGACCGAGGGCGGCTCCAGCTTCTGGAACGGCCAGAACTACAACAGCGGCAGCGGCACACCCGAGGCGCGTGTCGGCTACGAGTCGACGACCGGCGGCACCTCACGGGCGGCGTTCATCTTCGACTTCGGCACCCAGATCCACGGCTCGCAGATCCGCTCGGCGAACCTGCGGATGCTGCAGACCTACTCATGGGGCTGTACCCCGAGGGCATTCGACGTCTACCACACGCCGCTGATCACCAGTGCCAGCACCTGGAACAACACTAACAACGGCACCTTCTGGGGCAATCGCATCGCCGGGGCGAGCACCGGCCATGGCTACAACAGCTCCTGCCCTGACGCGTGGGTGGGCATCGACATCAAGTCGAAGGTCGAGGAGGGTGCCCGGGGCGCGTGGCAGAACCTGACCCTGGGGCTGCGCTCGCCGAACGAGAGCGACGCCAGCTACTGGAAGAAGTTCCTCGCCAACGGCGAGAGCGCCCCGTACATCGAGGTCGAGTACAACAAGGCTCCCGACGAGCCGACCCAGGCCGGCATGGACACCGTCCCTGGCGGGCTGTGCGTGACCGACGCGCCGTTCAACAAGGTCGGCAAGTCCGACGTCATGTTCGAAGTGCAGGGCCGCGACGGCGACGGCAACCTCAAGCAGATCCAGTTCAAGGTCTGGCGCGCCTCGGACAACCAGGTGGTCTTCGACCAGTGGATCTGGCCCGATAGCTACGGCGTCGCCCGGACCACCATCCCGTGGGAATCGTTCGCTGCGAACACCACCTACTCCTGGACGGCCACCGCCAGCGACTGGGACGGATCCACCTCTGCGGCAGGCCCCGCCGGGACGGACAAGCCGTGCACGTTCACGGTGGACCACACCCAGCCCACCGCCCCCACCATCCGCTCCGAGGACTTCCCCGCGCCGGGTCCCGATGGCGCCGAGTGGAGCAAGAACACCCTCGGGCCCGGCAAGATCACCGTCATCGCGGGCGGCACCAACCCGGCCGACATCCGAGAGTTCCAGTGGTCGCTGAACCACCCCGTCTACGACCAGAAGGCTGTCCCTGCCGCAGGCCAGGACAACGTCACCGTCGACGTGAACCCGGACAACGCCGGACCCAACCTCTTCTACGTCCGCATCGTGAACAAGGCCGGGAACCTCTCCGCCCCCTTCACCTACACCTTCTACGTTCGCCCCCGGCCCGGCCTCGACGGCCCCGGCGACACGACGGGCGACGGCAAGGCCGATCTCCTGGTCGTCGACGGAGCCGGTGACCTGCGGGTCTACCCCGCCGACCAGATCGGCGACGTCGACGCGTGGATGCCGGCAGCCACCGACAACGGCAAGCCCGTACCGGCCGGCTACTGGAAGGACGCCAGCGGCAAGAACGCACTCATCGCCCACTCCCACGACTGGTGCCCCGGCGACGGCATCACCGACCTGATCGCCCGCATGCCCGACGGCAAGCTGTACGTCTACCAGGGCGACGGCAACGGCCGCTTCGACATTGGCAAGCGCACCGAGGTGCTGCTTCCGGCGGGGGCGCCCGACCCGGCCACGTTCTCCCAGATCGTCGTCGTCCCGGACATGAACGGGGACAAGATGGAGGACATCTTCGCCACCGCCGGGGACACGTTCTGGATCCTCACCGGATACAGCGGCGCCACCATCACCGAGGCCCGCCAGCTCTCCGCCACCAGCTGGACCAAGCGCGACATCATCGACGTCCGCGACATCACCGGCGACGGAGTACCCGACCTCCTCTTCCGCGACGACACCACCCCCGACCGAGGCCTGGCCCTGCGCCGAGGCAAGCCCGGCCCGGGCGGCGGAGCCGACATCAACTCCCTCGCCCTCGCGATCAACTCCGCCGACGGCAAGGACCTCACCTACGCCACCACCGGCTGGGACAGCACCACCTGGCCCCTCCTGCGCGGCACCCCCGACGTCAACAACGACGGCATTCCCGACTTCTACGCCACCCGCAACGACGGCACCCTCCACCTCGTCCTCGGAGGCCGGACGGCAGCCGCCACCAGCTGGCGTGTGGAAGAAGACGACTGGGCCACCGCCCGCGCCATCGGCTGAGCCAGAACCCCCGCTCCACCAACGAGTGCCCGGCCGGTCAACCACCGGCCGGGCACTCGCCCTCGGGCCCTTCCGTAGAGGTCCGCGCCACGCACTGCCATCTGTCTGCCAGAGGGAACCTCCATGCGCCTTCGTCCCGTCCGCCATGCCGTCGCAGCCGCCTCCGTGGCCCTCCTCGTCACCTCGTGCAGCGCCGGAAACGACACCTCATCCCACAGCGACGCCCCGCCGTCACCTGCGGCCGCAGCGCCGGCCCCCAAGCCCCTGAACGAAGAGCAGCTCACCGCCCTGGCCTTGACCCCGCAGGACCTTCCCGGCCACAAGGTCGAGGAAGGGTTCCAGGGCCCGGTCATCTCCACTGATCGGCCCGAGTGCCGGGCCCTGGCCACCGCCCTCCTCGGCGGCGCCATGACCGGCACAGGTGGCCAGGTGCACACCCAGGCCACCAAGGGCACGACCACGACAAAGGTGTCCCTGCACTCCTGGTACGGCACGAAGGCAGCAACCCTGCTCGCCGAGATCAAGGCCGCGGGCCAGGCATGCGGCGGCTCCGTCAACGTCGTCAACGGCGCCGAGAAGGTGACGCTCAGCAACATCGTTCCCAGCACGGCACCCACTGCCGGTGACGAAAGCGTCTCCTTCGCCGCAGAACAGGACCTGAACGGCAACAAGACGCCGATCGAGGTGACCCTGGTACGCAAGAGCACGACCCTGGCGACCTTCACCGCACACAGCACCTCCGCAACGGCAGAGAAACCGGCCGAAGTCGTGGCGGCACAGCTGAAGAAGCTCAGCTGAGGACAGCCGACTCCACCTCCGTAGCGGGTGCGTCCGCAGGGTGAAGCTGCCTGTCTCAGGCAAGATCGAAAGCGCCTATCCGGGCGACTTGACCTTGATCGTCGTGGGACTTCCATCATCGGTGTGCACGTGCAGTTCATTCTCGCCTGCGCAGCCGAAGCCCCCGAGCCCGGCCGAGGAAGACCCTCAGATGGGGGGATCAACCGAGCGGTGCATACCCGCGCCCATTTTCCATCCGATCACCACATCACCCAAGGGGTGCAGCATGAGCCTGGCCTTCTTCCTTCTGACCCTCGGCACCATCAGTCTTGTCGCGGGCAGCGCCCTCGCTTTCAACATCCGCGATGCCGCAGGCGCGGCGACACGCTACGCGGCAGCCAACGCCGAGCTGGCCATGCACGCCCGCGGAGACCTCGGCACCCCGAAGCGAATCATGTCGAAGCAGGTCTACCGCTACCTGGGAGCCGTGATGGCCCTTGCAGGGCTGGTTCTCACCCTGGGAGGCCTCCTGGAACTCGCCTTCTAACGCCCGCCCGAGCCCGTCGCGCCACGCCGGCGAGGCCTCTCGCCCGCAGCGGTGCAGCACCGGCGCCAGCAACACCCCTTGGCGGGCTCTTCCGCGCGCGGATGAACACGAACAACCACTCGCGGTCTATGCGTCGGGCGGTGTCCATCGCTTGATGACGTTGGGCAAGGAGTGCGGTGCAGGCCATGCCTGGATCCGGATCTCCTCCCTGTCTTCGGGCTCGTCCTCGCAGTCAGGGTCGGGGAAGGCCGCGGCTTCGAGATTCCGTCGAGACGCTCGGACGCGGGTCCAGCCGGCGGGCATGTCGAAGCGTGCTGCGTCGGGGCCGTAATCGGTGCAGCCCAGCACGACCATTCGTCCGGAGGCCAGGTTGAGGCTTGCCTCTGCGACGTGGTCGAAGTCGGCGCTGTCATCGGCTGGCGGGCCCGTGAGGAGGTCGATGGTGACGTCGACGGTGACGTTGACTGCCGTGCCGATGGCCAGGGCGTGTTCGGCGATGCCGAGCCCGTCTAGGACGGCCTGTTCGGTCCACACGTCACCGATGCCGGTTTCGGTTGCCTCGGAGTCGTCGTCCAGGACGTGGATCTGGAAGTAGTCCGCGAAGAGCTCAAGGTTGGTCGCCACGGAGGCATCATCCCTGCTGCCCAGGCAGGGCAGCACCGTGGGGTGAGGTTGTCTTCGACGGGGCCGCTGGCAGGGTGATCTGAACATGAGTGCTGGCCCGTCACGAGACGCACGCGACAGAGTCACCACGAAGCCGACACCGTGTTGACGACGACCCGGCGGTCACCGGGTTCGTTTCATCCCGTCCCATCGGCAATCAGCACGTCGCCTTCATGCGCGCTCACACTGGATACCGTAGGCGAAGCGTGAGCTCCCTGAAGCCGTGTTGGCCAGGTCGGCTTGCGGCACAGAAGCCATGCTCAGCAGGCTCTCCGTCCTTGGCCGCCGCGACGAGCAGGGCCGGCTGCTTACGGCCGGCCGCACAGTTGCGTTGCGCCCACAGCAGGTGCGCCAGGTCGGTGAGCACCTTCCCGTGGCCCTTCCCAGGCACCCCGAACTGGGGTGCGGTCGCGCCCGCCTGGGGACCGCGCGTCCTGATCGTCGTCGGTCGGGCTCTACGACGACTGCTCTCGGTCAGCCGCACGGCCTTCCCACGCCGTGCGCGGGACCAGACCGATCCGCACGCCGTACCCGTCCGGGCCCTCGGGCACGGTCTGCTGCTCGGTGGCGATCAGCTCGCAGCCCACGCATCGGACCGTCGTGGTGATGTACGCGAACCGATCCCCGCCGTGCTGCTCGTCCCACTCGGCGGCTCGTGTGCCGCAGTGCTCGCACACGCTGCGCCGGTACGCCTCGAAGGCCAAGGCCTTGGCCCGGTCGGACTCCGACCACCGGCCGTCCCCCGCGCTGAGGAAGAAGGAGTGCGGGATCCGGTAGCGGTCGCACAGCTCCAGCTCGGCGCGCAGGTGCCCGTCAGCGATCAGCCTTTTCCCAGCTCGCTCGCGGTCGCACGGTTGATCTGCTGCGCCTGCCACGCCGCCGCGAACAGGCTGTTGGACTCCGCGACCGGCCAGCCGTCCAGGAGATCCTGCGCTTCCTGGAGCGTCATGCCGTCGACCTCGCGGCCTTCGTCGTCGCGCTCGATGTGCGCCGCGGAGACCAGCGCGGCCGGGAAGCTCGTCGGGTTCCACGCGTCGCCGTCCTCGGCCTGGTCCTCCGTCGGAGGGTGCTGCCGTATCAGCCCGTCCAGCGTCGGCCGGGGCAGCGCCCGGAAGGAGAGCGTGACCGACACCTCGTCGAAGGCGTCCTGCGCGGCGGCGAGTTCGGCCCCCGCGGCCTTCAGCTCCTCCTGCTCGCCGCCGGTCTCGGCGTCAGCCAGCCGAAGCCGGGCAACGTCCAGTTTCGCCCGGTCCAGGCGCTGCTTGGCCGCCATGTCGTCGCACAGCTGAAGGACCTGCTCGGGAAGCTGGCGGGCGCGGAGCCGGGCGAGCTTCCGCGCCCAGTGGTCGTCGCGGCCGGTAGCCGGCGGGGTCGTCGGCTCGGTGGGGGTGATGCTGGTCATCGGGAGCTCCGTGGTGGGGGAGGTCCCGGCCGGGCGAAGCACGCCGCCCGGCCGGGAAAGGAGGGCGGTTACGGCTTCGGTGCGGCGGCAGGTACGGGCGCGTCCTGGAGCGGCTTCTCCGTGATCGAAAAGCTGACGACGAACTTGGCGGCTTCGTTGTCCACGCTGTACTGCGGGGACCGGGAGCCGATACGGACCGGGAAGACGTCCATGGACCGGGAGCCGGGAACGTCGCCCTTGCGGAGGAAGACCACCCAGCCGGTGGAGTCCTTCGTGAGCAGCTGCTCGATCTCGTCCGCGACCTGGTCCTCGTAGAAACCGAGGGAGGAGTCGTCTGCCTGGTCCACGCCGGGGATCTTCGACTCGAACGTGGACCCCAGGTCAGGGGTCTCGATCGCCTGGTTCGACAGCGACCAGCCGTCGATCGCGGCGACCGCGTTCGTCAGGTCCGTGCCGGCGGTCAGCTCCGCCCGCGTAGGAAGGTGGCCAAGGTCTTTGACCGCCTTCAGCCACAGGATGCGCGTGACTCCGCGCCGAGAGTACTTCTGGATCTGCAAGGTCTGCTGTCCGATTCCGGGACGGCAGCCGTACGTCAGGGAGGCCCCGTCCCTCGACGATGTCGGGGAACCGGCCCATCCATTGATCGGGTTGGGCGTCCGCGTGGGGCCTCCGCGGTGAGGGGGCGGTCAGCTGAATGCCCAGCTCGCCGAACGTGATCAGCGTACCGGTGCTGGGAAGACGGTCGGATCAGCTCCACCGCTTGAGTTCTAGGGTTACGCTTCCTCTCGTGACTAAGAACGGTCCCAGCCGCACTCAGGAGTTGCCGTTCGGCATCCCTGCGTGGTGGGCTGATCAGGAACCGTCAGATATAGACCGTGTTTTCGCCGAGAACGCGATGGTCGTCACGTATGAGGCCCGCTATCGGCCAGGCCAGATGCGGGATATCGGCCGGTTCGGCCTCGGTCTCAAGGCTGTTGCGCAGGCTCATCGGGCAAGAAGCGCCGTTGGGCATGAGCTCGAAGACCGCCGATTGCGAGACCTGCTGGGTAACGCCTGGGTCATCGTTACCACTGGCTCAGCCGCGATTCCGGCGGATAGTGCGACACCCGCCGAGCGGGAACCGCTGCCACGAAGCGAGGCGCTACGTGAGCGCCGGGAGAATGAAGCGGGACCGGTATTCCAGGAACGCGCGTTCACCGATCTCCACCGGATGTCGACCGCGCAGCTCGTTCGGCTTGACCGCCGACTGGCCCGGCTCAGCCGACAGCTGCAACGCGCTCTAGACCGACTCCTAGGCCTGGGCGACTACGAGTTCAGCACCTACGTACCACCCCACGACACATCGCCATGCGGTCTGCTCAGGATGGCTTCACCTGAAATCCCACGCGGGCCGCAGCCCGGTCTCCACCTCGATGCCCCAGTACGCCCCTGGGCGCTCGCTGCCTGATCTCCGGAACAGGTGGCTGCTGCGCCTGTTCATCGACATGGAGTTCCAGTGCAGCTGATCAACATCATCATCTCCGCAATCACGGAGAACGGGACGGAATCGACCCTCATCGCGCTCGGTGCGGCGATCCTCGGGCCGCCCGTGACGAAGCGGCTCATCGGCCTCACCCGCGAGTTCTGGGGGCCCAAGGTGACACGGCTCCGCCGGGTGATCGCGGACCGTGTGGCGCCCGCTGAGCCCGTTGAAGACCGGCCCGAGGAGGTTGCCCACCTCTCCGAGCGCGTCTGACACCGTTCGTGGGGGCGGGGACCGCGACGGTCCCCGCCCCCACGCGCCTCACTCCGAAGCGGTGGCGCTGACCTGGTACCGCTGGACGTACGTTGTGAAGTCCCCTGCCGCAGCGGGGTCGGCTCCTTCATCCACGAGGAGCTCGCGAGCCCAAACTCTGCTGCTGTGCACCTTGAGGGGCTGCTGCCACTCACCGGCTGCTGTCCGTCCGAGGAACGCGCGGCGTACGCCGTCGGCCAGCCATTCCGCCTGATCGACGCGGGCGCCCACGATGGTCACCTGGTAGGTGAGATGGGCGTCCTCCGCGGCGTCGGAGAATGGCGCTCCGTCCACGGGTCCCCCCAGCGGGTAGAGGACGGTGTAGGGCAGCGGCGCCGGCCGCCCGTCCACCAGGGGCAGCGAGCCGAGCCCGCACGGCCTCCCGGTTGCCGTGACCAGCATGGCCCGGACCGCAGCGGTGATCGGGGCACGGGCGATCACTCCGGACCTCCGGCGAAATGCGCGGCGGCCGGTCCCTCGATGGAGAGGACGCCGTACCGGCACAGGCCCAGCGCGTCCCATTCGGTGACGCCGGGGGTGGTGATGATCGACAGGGCCCGTTCGCCGTCGCCGTCCAGCATCTCCGCGACGATCAGGGCACGGGACAGGATGCCCCGCTCGTGGCCGCCCAGGACTTCGGTCAGCGCCATCTCAACATCCGCGGACAGGTCGCTCACAGGGCACGCTCCACGGCCGCATTCAGGAGGCGTACGGCGGTCGGCCCCGCCGCCTCCAGTGCGGGCCCGGCGTGCGGGAAGGGCGGCTGCGCGTACCGCCGGCCGAGCGAGTCCGTGCCGACGAAGCCGTACTCCAGCCGCCTGGCCTGCGGGGCGCTAGTGCCGACCTCCGCGACCCACACCGCCCCACCGCCCTGGACCTCCGACCGCCACGACGCCCGGTACTGGCCAGTGATCACCCGCGGGCCCGGGCGCCCGGATGCGCGAGCCCGGACTGCAGCAACGATCGCCGCCGCGCTGAACCGCACCGCCGCCTCCGACTCCCCACGCAGCACCAGCGCGCCCTGATCGAGCGCGGCAGCAAGAGCGGCGGGGTGATTGAAGGAGCCCTTCTTCCTGCTCACGATCCACTCCGGTCGTGCTGCTCCAGCCACACCGTCCGCAGCACCGGGAACGACGACACCTCGCCCAGCGTCGTCACCTCGTACGTACGGCCCACGGCCTGGGCGTCACGAGCCTCTTCCACGAGCACCTCGTCGTGGTCCTCCAGCTCTGCGACCTGCAGCGGGAGCAGCAGCCGGTACCCGGCACGGATCTCCTCTGCCCACGCCCCGTTCCGGCCCCGGGAGCGGGTCTTCTCCTGCTGCGGGTACAGCCCGGCCTTGCCCTCGTACACGACGAGCGGAGCCGCCGGGACGAGTTCGCCCGTGGCCGGGTCCAGGACGTCTTCCTCGCCGGCCCGGGTCACACGGACCTTGTCCGGCATCATGTGCCGATCAGCGAACCGGGCGATCCCGCGAGCGTTAAGCACTGGCCGCCCACTCCCGCAGCTGCGCCAGGACCCCGCGGGTCAGCTCCCCCGGCTGGCCGTCCAGGTCATTACGGCCCAGCACGGCCTGGTCGAGCTTCTGCCACGGCACCGCATCAAGGAACTCGATCACCACGTGCCTCAGATCCGCCGGCTCCGCCATCACCTCCGCGAGCCCGTCGAAGCCGAACCCCTGCCACTCGGTGTTCACGTAAAGGGTGACCTCCGGCGGCTCGCCGGGGGCCTGCGTGACCCTGTAGACCTCCACGGCTGCGGAAACGTCCTGGCCGTCGAGCTCGATCACCGGCGGCTCATCGTGGGGCGCGGCGATCCGAATACGGCGAGGCTGATCAAACTTGCTCATGACCAGGACACTAGGTGCGCGAAGCGCACGTCGGCCGCCCTTGGGCGTCGCCGTTGTGGCCCGGTGAATGGCCGCTGGGAATGACGAGCTCAATGCCTCCCACCGCAAGGTCTGTGCTCGGGTCGAGCGCGTCCTTCCGCCCCGATGAAGACCCAGAAGATCCTGCGTGACTTCAGCCTCAAGGGTGGTGGCCGCTTCTCACGCGATGAACGGGGCCACCCGGCTGTACAACCTCTCCCACGCTGGGTGACGGTGCGGCCCGAACAGCGAACGACCCGTTCAGGCCGACATGAAAGATCCTTTCTGGGAACCGCTAAGCAGGCGGCAGGCTCTGCGGGCATGGCCTCGTAGGCGCCGCCCTGCACAGCGCAGCTGCTGGCTGGCCGAAACCCTGTTTTGTGTTCGCAAGATCTCTTAGGTAGACAGGGGCTCATGACGGCGCGACATGTTGGGCGCGTGACGGTACGACAGGTGGGCGGATGAAGTTCGACATGGGCAGCACCACGCTGTCGGAACTGGGAAAGGCCACGACCGGTTCCAGCGAGGACCTCGGCACGCTGATCAAGCTGCTGATCGCCGCCGCGGACCCGCTGGAGGGCAAGTTCAACGGCGTCGGCCGGCAGGCGTTCGACTCCTTCAAGCGGCGCTCCGACGCGATCACCGCCGAGCTGAACGCCTCGCTGCGCGCCATCCTCGGCGGTCAGGCCGGAATGGACACCTCGTTCACCACCGGTGACCAGGAGCAGGGCGACAACGCCCACCAGAACATGGGCTCCGCGAACTTCGACGCCGCTCGCTTCGGCGCGCGCTGACACCCGGGGGACTGACAGACATGGCGAACCAGGACCGCACCTCGTACGACATCGCCGCCTCCGTGGAGGTACAGGGCGGACTCGGCGGGATCATCGGCCAGCTGGAGCGGGTGCTCGGCGACCGTGACGCCGCGGTGAAGGCCGCGATGGCCGAGTTCCAGGCCGACGGCGTCTCGGACGACTACCACGGCAAGGAAGTCCGCTGGAACAAGGCGGCGAACGAGGTCCGCGACATCATCCGCCTCGTCCGCACCACGCTGGAGCAGAACGACGCGACCGCGCAGGCCACGCTGCAGAAGGCCAAGGCGGCGGTCGACAACATCGGCTGACGCCGAGCTTACGGGGAGAAGGGGGTAGGACATGGACTGGGACATCAAGCCGTCTGGCGTGCGGGGGGTCCTGCTTAAGACCGGGACCGCTGCGGAGGGCTTCCAGAAGGCGAGCAAGGCGTTGGAGGCGACGCTGCCAAACGCGGCGAAGCACGCGGGCACCCTCTCCTTCGGCGGCGGTGAGGGTTCTGGGATGGGGCCCATCGCTGCCGCACTGGCGGAGCTGGTGGCTGCCCACAACGTGCGGCTGACGTTCATCGGTGCCCGGACGAACGCTTCGATCAAGGGCGCGATGGACGCGACGACGGCGTACGTGAACGGCAACCTCGAGCAGGCGGCGAACGCCCAGCGCGAGGCTTTGAAGGCGCCGCAGGTCGTCTTCTTGGAGGCGGTCAAGCAGTGAGCGGCGAGCAGCCAGTCAACCCCTGCACGGTCCCGACTTTCACGGGCGACCTGGAGGCACTGGAGCAGGACTATGCCGCCATCACGGCCGCCGCGGGCACCTTCCGCGACGCGGGAGCCAACGTGGACTCAGAGTTCCAGGGCCTGTCCGCGTTCTACTCGGCGCCGGAAGCGGCCCAGCTGTTCGCGACGACGCACCCGGTGCGCACGGACAGCGACTTCTTCGCCGACCAGATGGATGCGGCGGCGAAGGCACTGGGTGAGTACGTCAGCGAGGCACGGCCGATCGCGAACCGGCTGAAGGAACTCCAGGCGAGGGCCGCAGCCTTCAGCGACAAGATCAGCGGGGATGAGCACTGGAAGGACGACAAGAAGAAGACCGACGAGAACAGCCAGCTGATCAGTGAGATCAGTGCAGCCGTCGCCGCCTTCTGGGCTGCCGAGAAGACCTGCGCCGACAAGCTCCGTGCGCTGCACGGCGAACCTCCGCTCCGCTATGACGACGGATCGCACGCCAAAGACATGTACGGCTACCGGCTGGAGGACCTCAACAACTCCAAGTCGTTGCCGTGGGGTACCCGGTTCGATCAGACTCACCGGTGGTACGAGATCGACCACTGGGCAAAGTCCTTCGTTTGGGACGGCATCGTCGTCGACGGCATCGTGGGCACCGTCCGCGGGCTCGGCACCCTTGTCGGCTACGACGGCTGGGACAAGGCCGGCCAGGCCTGGACGGGCCTTGCGAAGCTGGGCACCGGCCTGGCCCTCACCCTCCAGCCGGGAATGGGCGTGGCCTACTGGACGGCCGACGACAAGGAACTCCCCGCCTGGCTGCGCGACTCGCGCACGGCGATGAAGGAGACCGGCAAAGCCCTGGTCGCGTGGGACGAGTGGGGCAAGAACCCCGCCCGCGCGGCAGGTGCGGTCACCTTCAACGTCATCACCACCATCTTCACCGGCGGGGCCGGAACCGCGGCCAAGACGGGCACGGTCGCTAAGGCCATCGCAACGGCCGGTAAGGTCGGCAGGCTGATCGACCCCGTGACTTACGTTTTCAAGGCCGGCTCATACACCTTCAACAAACTCAAGGTCGGCGAGCTCTTCGCGAAGCTGACCACGAGTGGTGACGCTGCCTTCCCGAAGCCCGACGACGTGGTCTGGAAGGAATTCCCCAAGGTACAACCCCCGCCCGGTGTGCGTCTGCCGCACCCCGAGGACACAATGCGCCTCCCTGACGATGCCTTGGGCCGACCCCAGTACTACGACAAGATCACCAACCAGCTCCTGGATCACACGGGCTTGCCGAAGCAGGACCTCACCAAGGTCCCCAAGGGTCTCGACCACGCCCCGGCCGAGACCCCCAGACGCCAGGAAGTCACCGTTGGCGCCCCCCACACCCGCACAACAGTGGGCATAGCCCATCCCACCGGCGGGATGGGCCGCCAGTTCGCCGGTGAAGACGGGCACCTCGGCCGGGCCGACGGCAGGGGCAGTCGTGCCTTGGAGGGCGTTGGCAGAGACATGTCGGGGCCGGGCCACGGCGTCGAATCCGCTCCCATGGGCCGGGCTGACACCTCGCTGGGCGGCCACTCCCCAGACGACATGCCCCGGAACAGCGCGGATACCCATGTCCCGTCCACGGGCGGTTCACATCAGGACACCCCGTCCAGTGGAGGCCATGCTGAGGCCCGGGGCGGCACGGACCACACCGGCGGCCTCAGCGGCCCCGACAGCGGTGGCCGTCACGATCCCTCGCCGGCAGGAGGAGCTCACCCGGAAACGCAGGTCGTGGACAACGCCCCCCACGCAGATTCGGCCGCAGCCCACCGAGCGGAGTACGAGGCTGCCCGCGAGAAGCCGGCCAAGGAGCGGACAGCCGCAGAAGCGGCAGCCATTACTCGTGAACATGTTCGACTTGCGAACGAAGATCCTGCATGGTTTGAGAAGTACTACAGGGACACGGATGGCCACCGCCACTCCAAGTCCGCGAAGGTGGACGGTGCCGAACTCCCTATTCTCAAAAAGGCTGCCGATGGCAGGTGGATCGCCAAGTACGACATGCCTCATGGGCCCTCGGAGACCGTATACGCGGCCAAGGAACTTGGACCGGAGACCGTTCCGTCCATGCACCAGGCGGCCCTCGACTCGGCGGCTGCGAACCGGCGAGCGTCAGTGGACCTCACCAACGCCGAGAAGGCATTCAAGGATGAGCCGTCCACCAAGACCAGGACAGCCCTCAAGAAGGCGCTTCAATATTACGAGAAACTGCTGCGAGGCGTTCCCAACAACAGCAAGATTTCCGAGGCGCTCGGGGAGCAGGCTGCGGCACTGCACGTAATTCCGAACGAGTTCACCGTAAATGAGCGGATCAGCCTTCCGGAAACACCCAACGGCGCCAACATGTTCGATTTGGCATACCGGATCGGTTCTGACGGCGAGCGTCTCATCGTGGAAGCAAAAGCTCCTTCCGGGGACCTGGACTGGCGCCAGGGGCGCGCCGACCCAGAGGACCCTGAGAACCCGCATATAGGCGATGACGGCGGGGCGCAGGGCATGCGAGTCAAACAAGGGACCCGACCCTACGTTCGTACAATTTTTGCCGAAATGACAAGCCGCGGTGGAGATGACGCGAAGATTGCGGCAGAGCTGCGCAACGCGCTGAAACTCAAAAAACTGAAGTTTGTGCTGGTGAAAGCACTCGACCACACCGACTCCACATATGCGGGTGCTCGGATAGAATACCTGGACATCGACTGAAGGAGGGCGTGTGCTCACGCACATTCCACGCCACGCGTTCAGCACGGACAATGTGGCCGAGGCCATGGCGCCGATCATCAAGAGTGCCGAGGAGGCACTCGCGGGGCTCGGGACATCCGAGGACGACCGCCATGACGCCCTGATGCTCACACTTATCACAGCCAAGTGGCACTGCCTCGCGGACCCCATTGCGGACCGGTTCACGACATGGGAGGCCTGGATCCTCGCCATGCAGACCGGATCCGCGCTGTTCACGGCTGGCCAGGCCACCGAGGGGCCCGTCAGGTGCCGCATCGGCGTCAATCACGAGGAAAGGGAGCTGCCGGCGACGGGACCTCAGGAGTACCTGCACGCCGCCAACTGGCTTACCTCCTTCTACCTGGCGGCGATCTGTCGGGAGGCCGAGCGCATGAACCGGCTCGCGCAGGTTCCCCTGCCCTTCCTCCGTGCGTCCGGTGCGGAGTTTGACGAGTACATCTACCCGTGGGTGGAGACCCTTCAGAACCACCGTTTCGGGCGGCAGGAGACGTGGGACAGCCTGGTCCGTGCAGTAGAGGGCACCGACCCCGCTCACGTTCAGATCGCCAGCCCGGAGTTGATGCTGAAGATCCTCTACCCGCCGATCGACCTTTTCCACAGGTATGCGACCCGGGACGAGGAGCGTTTCAACGAGGTCTTGGCCGAGGCGCTCACGTGGCACAAGGAGTACTGGACCGCGAACGAGGCCCGTTCCAGAAGCGGCGAAGGCCTGGTCGCGCTCGGCCCGCTCGCGATCGCCTGCATGGCTCGTGATGCAGGTATGGCGATCAAGGTCGAGTCCGAGTATCTCCCCAAGGAACTCCTGGAGTTCGGCTGGGTCGGTGAAGTGGACGCCTGACAGTCGGCTCCGGCGCCCGCGCCGGAGTCACCGGCTCTCTAAAAAGCGCCCTCGCGCCGCCATGCCCCTTGCCCGGCAGGCGGAGCCGGCCGCCGAGTCAACCGCCGCCGAGCAGCCCTCAACCAGAGACTCCGCACCTTCCGCGAATCCGTACGGGAGGCAGCGGCAAGCCTCGTGCCCACCTGGCGACGCGCTGCCCGGCGGGCCGCGGCACACCGCCGGCCTCAGCGTCCTGGGCCGTTCGCGCCTGCCTCCGCCGTACTCCACCATGGCCGTGAACGCGGGACACCAGACCGTCCCGTTCGGTGCCGTAGCGTGAAGTGCGTCCACTAATCAGAGCTGGCTGCTGTGCTTATCGGACCCGCGTGCCTCGCCCTCCCCGGAGGGCGGGGCACGACCTTTGCCTTCCCGACGCTCCGAAGCAGCGGAGGCCGCCTTCCGGGAGCGGCACTTGGCGGTCGGCGCCACTCTCCGGGAATCGGCATCGCGGGGTGTCCACGTCCCACACCGGATCCGATGCACCGGGGGCCACGAGTCTCTTCGTCGGCCATCAGCGGTCCGACGATCAGGCTGGGTATGCAGAGCCTGTCCGCGCCCGCGACGGCCTTGGCAATACGGTGCTGTCTGGACCGTTTCCTCTTCTGCCCGTTACCGCGCCGTCAGCCGGTCCCGGAGGTAGGACGAAGCGACCGACCACCCGGGAGCGCGGGAAGAAGCGGGCTGCGGCCGGTGAGCACTGAATACCCGGAACGACACCGGGGCCTCGCCCTCGCGGTCCAGGACCCCTTCTGTGACTGGTCAGCGGAGCCGTTGGCGACCGCAGTGCGGGGACGTTCGATGTGGGGTCGAGGTGCGGAGCGGACCCCTCACGGAGCAGCCGGGGCCGACCCCCAGGGAGGGCCGGTTCCCGTCTGCCTGGTACTGGCGACGCTTGGTCTGTCGGCGTGTGCATCTGCTGGCCCGGGAGGGCCCGCCAGGCAGTTGCTCCCCTTTTGCCATGTCTCGGGGGGAGGGCTATCGTCAAGATCAACTTCTGCTGCAGCAGAAGCTGCAAGCATGTTTCTCTAAGTGATGAGTGTTGTCTTGAACCGATCCTTGAAGGTTGCGGCTACCGCCGCCGCTGCTGCTTCCGTCGTCGTCCTGTTCCCGGCCACAAGCCAGGCTGCGCCGGCCTTCCATCTCCGAAACCTCAACAGCGGCCGGTGCTTGGAGATCGAGAATTCCAGCAAGAGCAACGGTGCCCGCGCTCAGCAGTGGCTCTGCGGCAATCAGCCGGGTGCCTACTGGTATCAGAAGACCCACAGCGACGGTACCTTCGAAATCGTCAACCAGGGTAGCGGCAAGTGCCTGGAGATCGCCGACTCGCGTACGGACGACGGAGCTCCGGCCCAGCAGTGGGACTGCACCGGTATCGATACCCAGCGTTGGTACTGGTACGACGGCATGTCGATCGTGAACGTCAACAGCAAAAGGGTACTGGAGATCGCGGACTCCAGCGGCAGCAACGGCGCTCGGGCCCAGCAGTGGGGCTACGCCGGCATACGCACCCAGGCCTGGAACCAGATCGGCTGACAGGAGTCTGCGACCTGCTGCTCGCCCCTAGGCACCAGCACTCACTGAGCACCGCCGCACACCTCGAAGACACGAGCGACCCACTGATTCATCCGGGCTTCGAAGTCCGTTTGCGAGGCGATGCCCGAGGCCCAGTGGACCAGAGCCGCTTCTGACCTACGCAGCCATGCGGATCGTTCACCGTCGTTGGCGCGGAACCAGCGGTATGCCGGTGAAGACCTCGAGCGCGCACTCGGCCACGTCATCAGGTGCGGACTGCCCGGCGAGCTGGCTAAGACGCCGTTCGAGGGCGGCCACGTTGCCGGACTGGTCGATCGTGGCAATCCCGTTGAGGGTGACGCGCAGAGGCTCGGCCAGCAGGGCGCTGATCCGCTCGGTCAGAACCTCCTGAGCAGTAGCGCGAGCCGAGCGTAGGCGCTCGTATCGCTGCGCGAGGTCGCTCGGGTCGCTGTCGGGCCCGAGCTGGGCCAGGAGCCAACGCAATACCTCGGTGTCCATGCAGTCCCTTCACGTACGTGGCCGGGGAGAAGCGCCTGCTCCTCCCCGGCCCGGTGCTACGTCGTCTTGCGGGTGCTCTTCGCTCTGGCCGCTGGCTCGGTCTCCCAGCAGGCAGGGTTGCTGATCTGCTCGGCGATCGCCGGGTCCGCCACCTCCGTGCCAGCCAGCAGCACGATGGGAACGCGCTCCTCAGGGTCGAGAACATGCACAGTGGCCGAGAGGACCCCCACAGCCTTCACGGCGGCGCTCACAGGACCGTCGCCGTGATGTGGCAGTCCGGCGAGGCGAGGACCGGCATGGCGACGGCAGCCCCCTTGGTCCAGATCTGCACCGGGTCATCCTGCGCGTCCCGTGTGATCACGATGCCGGGAGCCTCCTGCCGCTCGATCTGCGGATCCGTGCCCCTGGACAGGGCCAGGGACTCGGCGGTCGTGCCGTACTGAGTCTGCCCCCACCGCTGCCGGTCCGGCGGAAGGAGGATCCACTTGTCCTCGGGCAGAACCCGCTTGGACACGTCGTCCTGCCAGACCTGCGCCTTGTACTGCGTGATCGGCGGCAGACCGTACGTGCCGCGCACCGAGTTCACCTGCTCAGGGGTGAGCGCGGACGTCGGGGTCTGGCCGTCGGCCGGGGTGCCGTAGTACGCGGCCCGGTAGGCCTGGTTACCCGCGAGGTGAGAAGCAGCCTTGCGGGAGGTGAGGACCATCTCGGGCGCCGGGGCCCCGATGGAATCGAGGTAGTCGATCCAGCGCAGCTCGTCCGCGAGCGGGTCGGCATCCGGTGCGCTCCACGGCTTCGGTGCGGTCGGCATGTTCGCCGCGGGTACGCCGTAGTCCACCTCGACGGTCAGACCGTTCTCCCCGGCCAGCGTGAAGCGGCCGTCCACCAGGACATCGCCAGCGGCGAGTTCGAGGCGAGAGCGGATGGCTTCCACGTGCCGCTCGACGTCGTCGTAGAGCAGTTCGATCAGCCGGTCCTCGTCCGCGCCGCGCGTCGCGTCGAGGAGCAGCTGCTCCATCTCGCCCACCAGCAGCTTCTGCCCCAGGGCGGGCAGGGTGCCCTCTGTGGTCGTCTGCTCGGCCTGACGCCGGGCGATCGGCACGGACGCGTCGTACGCGCGGTAGGACGCCGTGTTCACGCGCCGCTTGGTGTTGCGGATGCGCCACTTCACGTCCTGGACCTGGGTCTCCGCGAAGACGGTCTGCGTGAGCAGGAAGTCCTGCGGGTTCGGGATGGAGCGGGCGTATACGGTGAGGTCCGCGACGGACACGTTCTTCAGCAGGTCGGCGATGCTCATCAGCTCACCGCCAGGAAGCGGATCTGCCCACCAGCCGGGTTCGCGGCGATCTTCGTGACGTCGATGCCGCCCGGGATCTTCGTAGCCTTGACGGTGCCGTGCCAGAACAGCGCGGCCGGGATCTTGGTCTGGCCGGACGTGAACGCGGCCTCAGCGAACACCAGGCCGGCGAGGACCTGGCGGCCGTCGGTCGCGGTCGGGTCGTACGCCCCGTACAGGCCGGACGCGGTGATGCGGCCTACGGGCACGCCGGAACGGACGAAGCCGTGAGGGCCGGCGGCCGTGGGCTCGACGTAGTGGGTGCTCTTGGTCAGCTTGGTCAGGTCGAGGGTGATCGTCTCGGTGGAGTCGGTGCCGTGCCGGGAGGCGAGCCAGTCCCGGTCAGCGGTGAGGGTGACGGTGGTGGTGGACGGCTGGATCAAGCCGCTTCTCCTGTGTGCCGGAGCGGCCTGCTCTCACCGGATGGTGGAGCGGTCCACGAAGCGAGCGGGGCGTGGTCCCCGAGGGCGCGCAGCGGAAGCTGCGCGCGGGTCAGGGGCTCGGAGGCAGCAGTCCGCGGCGGCGGGCCATCGCCAGTCCGCCTTCACCCGGCTTGGGGGCCTGGCAGCCGGGGCGCGGGGGAGGTACGGAGGCCGGGGCACCACCAGGGGCGGGCGACACCCGGCCGTCTCCGGGAGCAACCGGCCGGAACAGCTCCGGGCGCCGGGTCTGAAGATCGGTTACCGCCTGGTCGAGCGCCGTCTCGTCGGCGTCGTCCGCAATGCGGAGCAGCGCCACGGCGTCCTCGAGGTTGTCTCCCGTCGCGCCCTTCCCGGCGAGAGCAGCCCGGCGGGCGGCGCCCCGCTCCAGTGCGACAGCCGCGGCCTCTCGCTGGGCGGCGGCCGTCTCTCGTGCTGCGAGCTCCTGCTCCCGGCGCTGCGTCTCGGTGAGCTGCTGCTGTTCGGCGTCGCGCTGCTGCGTCACCCACTGCTCCAACTCGGAGGCGGAGGCGAATCCCAGCTTCTCCACGAGGTCCCTTCGGCCGGCCCGGGAACCCTGGTCCTTCTCACGCGCCATCATCTGCTGAAGCTGCTGCTGCCCCAGGGTCACCCGCGGGTCGCCACCGCTCGAGGGGTCATCGGATGATGCGCCGAGCATGGGGTGGATCGGACGGCCGTCGCGCCGGTAGCCGAGCACGGCGGACGGAGAGGGAAGAAGGCGGGACATCAGGGTGTGACTCTCCTCGGCGTCCCCGCGCCGTGATCGAGTCTACGGAGTGCAGCGCGACGCCTCCGGGCAGCCGGAAGCATCGCCCTGGCATGATCAATGGCAACGACCAGGTGGGGGGCACCGTGGAAGATAAGCAGGTCTCGCTGGACAAGGCGCCGCAGAGGCAGCCCAGGGGACGCAGGAACGCGATCGTGGCCGGCACGGTCACCGTCGCGGTCGCTATCGGTATCGCCTTGTGGCAGCCGTGGGTGGACCGCAGCCCGTTCACCGCGTACGAGGTGTCGGTGAAGGAGGGGAAGTACACCGTTCCCGGGTCGAAGCCCGGAACGTGTGTAGGGACCGGCGGGTCCCAGGAGGAACGGGTGGTCTTCGATGAGGACGGCACGCGCCTCGCCTCCGCTCGTGATCCGAGGGAAGGCGAGGTGTTGGGCGACGAGTTTGGCGACTTCGCCGGGGACTGCATGTTCATCAGCCGCATTGAGAACGTGCCCGGCGGATACGGCACCTACCTCTTGCAGTGGGCCGGAGGCACCAAGTACGAGATGTCGGAAGAGGACCTGCGAGAGCCCGCCGAGCCGCAACGCGAGCGGTTCAAGACCAGGAAGAAGTCCGACTTCAAGCAGGAGAGTGAGGATTGATCCCCTCCTTTGCGGCACCGGCCGACGCCTTCCCGGCGGCGATCCGGTCGATCTCCGCGCGAGCGTCGTTGATCGGGTACCCGGCGGCCTGGAGCATCCGTACACCGGTCTCCAGGGACAGCACGCCGGCGCCCACCGCGCGCACGACCTCGTCCAGTACCGCGCTGCGATCGGTTGGGGTGTGCGGACCGAAGACCAGCCGAACCGGAACGCTGGGGCCCGGCTCCCAGCCCTCCGCCTGACCGGCCTGGTGCAGACGCTGCACGAACTTGAGCAGCAGGGCGTACTTGTGGGCCCTCGCCAGCCGCATCGAGTCCACCAAGGAGTCCAGCGGTCCGAGGGACAGCTGAAGGGCGTAGCCGCTGGGCACGTCGGAGGGGTCAACGGTCCCGAGGCTGACCGCGGGCAGCCGGGCGTTGACGGCGGCGCGCTCGCGGATTTCCTCGACCCGGGCTCGCAGCTCCGCAAGCTGGCCGGAGGTGTCGAGGACATCCATGCGCCCGGAGTCACCAAGCTGGAAGACCGTGCCCGGCTCCACGGCAAGCGGGCGCGGCCGACCGGTCACCCGGTCCACCTCGGTACGCACGCCCGCCAGACCGATGATCGGGGCCCCGGTGGTGGCCGACGCTCGCGCCGAGTCCGTGTCCGATTCCGCAAGCTCGTCCAGCGCCTGCATCACCGGCGCCAGAGCGGACTGGCCGAAGTGCTCGCCGTCCGCGACCGTGTTCGTGACGTGCACGATCGGGAGGAAGTCGATCCGCAGATCCAGCCGATCCAGCACCTCCCCATCCGCTCGGGTCCGGAACCTGGCCTTATCCAAGGGCAGGTCATCGAGGACCTGGCCCAGGCGGAGATCATTGACGTCCCACTCGGCGTCCGTGAGGTAGCAGGTGACGCCGGACGGCAGATCCGCCCACGGGTACGTCCGCTCGATCCGACCGGCGTCCGGGTGGAAGACGTCCCCCGCCTCAAGAAGCCAGCCACCGGATCCATCGGCTACCAGGTCGCGGCGGCCGGGTTCTGAGCTGCGGGTCGCGGCAGCGATCGGCCCCAGCTCGTACGTGATCCGCCGCACCCGCGCCTTCACACCACGAGCAGGGTCCTCGGGGACTTCCCATGCCAGGTGGACCTTTGCCGGATAGTCCCCGGGGTCGGCGTCGTCGTCGAGGACTGGGAAGTAGAAGCCTGGGTCGAGCGTACGGAGCCGGACTCGCTGTTTGTCCGGATCCCACGCCAGCAGGTATACGGAGTCCCCGAGGAGCACCGCCTTGCGCTCGGCGGACTGCATCCGCAGGGGAAGCAGCTCCTTCTCCGCCCAATTCCGTAGGCGCTGCTGTACCTCCGCTGCAGCCGCAGCCTCCGGGGATGGTTCCGCCTCGGCTGTGGGCTCGGCGCCGGGCACCACGATCTGCTGCGCCCTGCCCAGCAGGTGGGCAAGCGTGGTGTTCACGAAGGCGGCGGCGTCACCGAACTCCCGCCTCTCACCCCCCGTCTCGTTGCCGGTGAGGAGCGAGAGTTCACCGGCCTGGTTGGAGTCGTAGGCCGCGAGGATCTTGTATGCCGCCAGGCGGCGGGCGGCGTCGGGTGGCAGCCAGCCCGGCCGGACCGCTGGAGCGAGGGCCCGGTGGGGGAGTCCAGTGCTGGCGGTGGTCATCATCGGCTTGTAGTTCAGCCATGACCAGGCATCGGAAACAAACTCGCGTAGGCCCAAGGGTGCTTCTCCCCGTTCGGCCCCGCGCCATTGCCAAGGCTACGTGTAGGTCTTGGCCGGTTACGCCTCGGAAATCCCCGGCGTCGGCAGCGGGCTGCGCTCTACCGTGAAGCTTCTCAGCCATCAGGGGGTTTCCACATGCGGTCCGGAATCAAGCCGGAGAAGATCGTCCTCGCCGTCGCGAGGGCGATCGAGGCACGCTTCAACAGCGGAGACTGGCTGAAGTTCGCGTACGAGACCGGCCATGCAGACCGCGTACGAAACCACCCGCGCTTGCTTCGGAGCCTTGACTGGAACGACCCCGACTACTCGGAGCACGTCCTGGAGATGGTGGAGTCCATCCTCCGACCCACGAGGGACCGGCAACTCGGCGGCGGATACGCCATTGCAGAGTCCAAGATCGATCCGAAGGCAGTTCTCGTGGCGGAACGGGTACTGGACTTGAGGACCTGGCTGGCCAAGAACGATCCAGACCTGCACCAAGAGCTGTACGGTGCCCATCACGCTGAAGCGACCGTGGACGATCTACGGACTCCTGCGGAGACCTTGGGGATCGAAGACGTGCACATGCACGCGATGCGCATCCGCCAAGGCCTCCGTGATGATCCTGCGCTGGCCATCGGGGCGGCGAAGGAGCTTCTGGAGTCGGTTCTTAAAGCGGTGCTGGGCCTGCACGGCAACGGTGATGAGACCAAGCAGGACCTTCCGAAGCTGGTGAAGCGCGCCGCTGTGTCACTCGGCCTCGACCCGGGAGGGGTGCACGGCGACGAACCGGGTGCCGGCCCCAGGCGCAAGGTGCTCCAGTCCTTGACGACGTTGGTAATCGGAGCGGCCGAGTTGCGAAACGCTGGGCTGGGAACCGGGCACGGGCTCAGCCAGGGCCCAGCACCCGACGTGGCCACTGCCCGGCTGGTCGTCTCAGCAGCAGCGGCAGCGGCCACGTTCTACATGGAGGCGTACGAGGCTCAGCAGTCGAACTGAGGCTAACGACGCCCGTCCAGCCGTCCGTCGCGGTACCCCGACGATCCCGCGCCTCCGTGCTGCGGACTAGCCAGCTCCGTGAGGGCGTGCACCGCCGCGTCCATCCGGTCCGGTGAGTCCATGCCGGCCACCCATGTCACCATCTGCTGCTCCAGGGTCGGCCACTGCCCGACGTGGTGGACACGGCCCTGCTCGTAGAGCTGGGCGATCGGTTCGGCGCGCAAGCGTTTGCCGTGCTTGGCGGTGACCGGGATGACCGCGGGCATGAGCATCTGCTCGGTCTTGTTCTCGCGGTGCAGGTCCTCCCACGCCTGCGCGATCACCTGGCGGCTCATGTCGCCGCCGTAGTTCGACTCGACCACGATCGCGTCCGCCCGAAGCTCGATCGCCAGAAGGCACGTTTCCCGACCCCAAGAGTCCGCGCCGCGGTTTCCGCTGCGGTCATCGAGCAGGTACAGGCGCCCATCGGTGTCGCGCCCCGCAGCGATGACGCCGGTCTCGTCGCCGACGGCGGACTCGCCGCCCGCCGGGTCGACTGCGACGACGATCCGGCTGAGGTCGATGCCCCGGAGCTGAGCAGCGGAGATCCGGTTGTCGGTGATCCACGCCCAGTCCCACACGCCGCCGTCCTGCGGGCGGGGCTGCTGCATGTACAGCGACCACCACACCCGCTCACCGACGGACGCGCGGATCTCCCCAAGGGCTGCCTCGTCGTACCGGTCAGGCCAGAGTGCGCCGCCGACGGAGCGGCCGAGGGCGTCGTCCTCAGCAAGCGCGAGGGCGGGCAGGTCGATGACGGTCCACCGGTGCCGTTCCTCGGCCAGCACGCGACCGGCGAGGTCGTCTTCGTCCCATCGGGTTTGGATGAGGATGACCGACCCACCGGGCTCGATACGGGTCAGGAGGACGGCCTGCCACCACTCCCAGAGGCGGCGCCGCATGGTGGGCGAAGAGGCTTCGGCGGCGTCCTTGATCGGGTCGTCCACCACGGCCAGGTGGGCGCCCTTACCGGTGAGGCCGCCGCCGACACCGGCCATGACGGCTCCGCCCTCGGTCCCCGCTAGGTCGAAGCGGTTCGCGGCGGAGGACCCGGGGCGCAGTCCGATGCCGATGTGCGGCCCGTAGGTGAGGATCGCGTCGCGAATCCAACGACCGTGATCGTCGGCCAGGTCGGAGGAGTACGAGGCGATCATCACCCGGTGCTCCGGGCGCCGCCGCAGGTACCACAGCGGCGCCCACCGGGCAGCACGCCGAGACTTGCCGTGCCGGGGCGGCATCGTCAGCAGCAGCCGTGTCGGCACCCCGGCCGCAACCCGCTCGAAGGCAGCGTCGATCAACCCCAGGTGCGGGGCCTGCATCTCCTTCCCGTCGGTGAGGACCGCCGCCATTGCGCCCGGTGATCGGTCCATGGCCATCTCCCGCTCGATCTGAGCGAGCCGGGCGCGGAGCGGTGGTGTGGAGGCTGCGGCGATCTCACGGCGGCGCGACGCGGGCAGCGTGCGGTATAGCTGGAGAACCGCAGCCTCGTCAGCCCTCCCCACCCTCGGCGCCCGCGTCGCCGGCCAGCGCGATCAGCCGCTCCAGCTCGTCCAGGCCCGCGGTCTCCACCTGCACCGCGCCACCATCCGCGCCGGTGATCTCCGTACGGACAGGGCGGTTGAGGCCGAGGAGGTGACTGCTGCGCTCGATGATCCGGACCGCCCGGTCGACCGCAGCCAGGTCGCCGGTGCGGATCGCGGACCGGTATACCCCGAAGAACAGTCGCTCCAGTCGCTCCGCCATGAGCTTGCGCAGTTCATCGGTGCTCTCATCCAGCACCGTGCTCCGCTCCGCCAATGCTTTGGAGACGTCCTTGCAGGCGAGTTCGATCAGGCGGCTGCCGCTCGGCGGCTCAGTGCCACGCCGGTACGCCTCGATGCCGTACCCCTGCGGGTAGGCGATCCCGTCTGAGTTGATCGCCGGATCCGCGGCGAGCTTCCGGCCGATGGTCAGCCAGTCGACGCCGGCCAACTTGAGGTCGATGGCGTCGGTGCGCCGCTGCGTGATCGCGGCTCGCACGGCCCGGGTCGGGCGGCCCATGAACGTCTCCCTGGGCCCCGCGCCACACCTCCATGATCCCGCAGCGAAGGGGAGGGGTACGACTTGTTACCAGGAGGCGCATCCAGGGCGCTGCGCAGAACGTCGTCAGGGGATCGTTTCCCCTGTCCATCGCCCACACGTGGGAATCGGAATCGTGTGGCTTGGCACTCGAACGCGAATACCCGACGTGTGCGCCCTCCTTTGACGTTTGGCGCCCCTCATGCCGCGGGGTCGATTCGGCAATGACGGGAAGTCCTTCACGAAAGCCGCTTCGAGTTGGAGGACACGTCATGAGGAACTGGGTAGCCCGGACTCTCGCTGTGCTTGCTGCCGCCGTGGTCTTGACCTTCACTGGCGCCGCGCAGGCTGTTGCAGACGACTGCTACATCTGTGTCTGCAACGAAACCCGCTGCGAGTGCATTCCGATCGTCTGCGCTCCCTGGTAGCTGCGCCCGCGGACCGCGAGGCCGGGGCTAGCCATGATTCGTGCTCCGGCCTCGGCGGGCTTCACTGTCGTACACCGTAATGTCCTCCCATGTATCACGGGAGGACGGCAGCTACGGGGTATGGAAGGCCAGTTGCTCAGGTCCACCCCTGCTGATGCGAGCCGGGGCTGGTGAGAGTTGCGTAATGGGCACATGCTTGTTTTGTCGCAGCCACCATCCGAACTGCCAGTTCCGACAGGTTCTGTATCGATTCACCTGTCGGAGCGGCGTACTATCCGGGATGGAGTGCTCACCCCAGCCCGTGATCGGTCTCGCGTTGTGCAGCCTCACGCCGAGGCCAGGAACGAGGGCGTCGCCCTCCCAGGTCTTACCCGGGGCAGCCTCGAAGGCGAGGTGCGCGTTCCTCCTCCAGTCCCAAGGAATCGGCAGCGCACACAAGTACCAGGCGGCAGGCGCTCCTTCCGCCGGCAGTAGCAGCGTCTGCCGCCTCCGCCGACGGTCGACGGCTGGCCTGTCGCACTCGGCGAAGGTCTTCAGGCAGTGCTGGCTGAGGTCAAGCTGCCGTATGCCGGCGAGCCACATGATGTTGAAGCTGTCGCGTGCCTCTATGTCTATGCGAACCGTTTCCCGGTCCGCCCCCGAATTCATTTCTTACCCCTCCGATTGAGCGTTCCTTTCCTTGATCAATTCTATCAAGATTTCGAGAATTCCGGCATGCTTGCCATGTCGGTAATCGTTGGGGTAGGGCATATTGAATTCGTTGCGAAAAGCCTCCTTGTATTCCGCGATGGAGAAACGTCGCGGCTTCCGGCATACGGCCTTCATGGTGGCCCTGCTGGCGTCGCTGAGCTCGACCTCTTCGAAGTAGCGCGAGAGGAGCCCGCGCAGGGACTCCGGGGTGTGGTAGCGGATGCGCTGCCACTTCCCGCGGACGAATCTCATGTCGACGTTGTAGTCGTCTAGGAACTTCAGTCGCTCGGCGTCCCGGCTGATGGAGTGCTCGGACGACTCGTATGCCTTCTCGCGCTCCAGGTTCCGGGTTCCAATGGCGACCACTCCCTCCGAAGCGCACAGGGCGTTGACCGTGAGGAGCACCCAATGCTGGTACTCCAGGCTGGTCGTGGCGTTGATGACCGAGTCCAGGACGACGACCTCGTACAGGCCCCGCTCGCGGAGCTCCCGCTCGATGGTGCGGATCATGCCGACGATGCCGCGGATGTCGAGGGAGTACTTCCCCTTGAGCGTGCGGTATGGCTCGTAGTCGTGCACCTGGTAGCCCTGCGCCCTCAGGTGACGGGCGTAGTCTCCGTGGCCGGCGCCGAAGTCGACGACGCGGTGCCCGGTCGTCAGCCAGGGCAGGACCAGCTGCTCCCACGTCTCCGACTTGTACCGGACCTGGCCCGCCTTGGCCTTCGAGGAGTGCTCGCGGAGACGGTTCGGCTGCACAATGTGCTGGTTCCACACAGGGGCCTGCTCCTCCAGGCCGGTCCAGTCGTACACGCCGTACTCGCCGGTCAGGTCCTCCACGAGCTGGCCAGCGTCGAAGGAAGCGACGGTCCAGGCGAGGACGTCGAACCGCTGGGACTTCGCGACCGCCGCGTACTCGGCGTTCAAGACGATCCGGCCCTGGTCGTCGATGACGACGGACCCCCAGGGGCCGTGGGCGGCGGTCATCAAGCCGATGGCCTGCTGGAAGGGGATGTTCTTGGAGGCGACGACCTCGATGGTCTGCCAGGGGATCCAGCACCACTGACCGATCGGACCGGCCTCCGCGTACACCACGGACGACTCGGTCTCGACCCGGTTGTGCAGGAGGTTGAACCGGATCTCGTCCTGGAGACGGACCTTCTGCGGGAGGATCATCGCGGGCACCGTCTCCTGCCCGATGGCCTTCAGGCCCTTGGTTCGCTGGTGACCGGCGACCAGCGTCCCGTCCGCGTTGAGGATGACGGGCTTGACCACGCCGTGACGGCGCAGGGAGCCCTGGAGCCGCACGAACGACGCCTCCGACAGACGGCGCGGGTTGTACTCGGCCGGGCGGAGGCCGGACAGCGGATACGCCGGATCGAACCGGACGTCGAGCGGGTTCACGCGCTGACCTCGTCATCGATGGCGTGATGCTCTTCGTTCAGGACGTGCCAGCCGAAGCCGAGGTCGGAGTCGTTCGCGTCGACGAACCTCCGGTAGAGGCCGTTCAGGAACTCGACCTCGTCCTGTGTGATCCGTACGCGGGTCGAGGACCACTGGAGGTATCCCCACTGGAGGTAGTCCACGGTGGCGGCAGAGCCGGTCCCCGCGCCGTCGCTCGGCAATTCGATGGGCGCGGGTAGGGACGTGTCATCGAGAAGGTCGTCCAGCTGCGCCTGGTCGTAGCCGGTGCCATCGAGGTCCGGCAGGTCGGTGAGGATGTCCGCGAGCAGGGCCGTGTCGTATCCGGCGAGGTCGCTGGTGCGGTTGTCGACGATGACGATCTTTGCCGCGGTGTCCTCGTCCACGTCGAGCCAGGTCACGGCGATCTCGTCCCAGCCAAGGGCCCGAGCGGCCTTTGCGGTGTGGTTGCCGGCGAGGATCTCGTTCGGACGGCCGGTGAGCGACCCCTTGTTGACGACGATCGGCTTGTACTGGCCGTGGGTGGCCAGGGACTCGGTGATCGAGGCGAGGTCGCCGGTTCGCGGGTTGCGGTAGTAGTGCGAGAGGTGCGCGAGCGGTACGGCCAGCGCCGCGAGGGATTCGGGGATGCGGGGTGCAGCAGTGGACACGAGGGCTCCAGCCCCGCGCCCACCATCGACCCTAGGTGATCAAGCGTGTTGGTCCCCGGGCACGACACCTCGCTGGCGCCGTGCCCGGGACGTGCTGACGTCACACGGCCAGGCTGCCGTAGGTGGCCGCTTGCTTGCGCCACATCGCGGCGTACGCCCCGTCGGCGGCGAGCAGCTGTTCGTGGTCGCCTTCTTCGAGGACGCGGCCGCCGCCGAGGACGAGGATGCGGTCGGCGGTGCGGGTCGACCCGAGGCGGTGGGTGATGAGGATGACCGTTCGCCCCGCGGAGAGCGAGCGGATCCGCTCGTACATAGCTTCCTCGGCGTGCGGGTCGAGTGCGGAGGTGGGTTCGTCGCACAGGAGGACCGGCCGGTCCCGGTGGAAGGCGCGAGCTGCTGCGAGGCGCTGCCACTGACCGCCGGACAGGTCCCGTCCTCCCCACTGGGAGGGCGAGAGGTCGGTGTCGAGGCCGTCGGGCAGTTCGGAAAGCACCTCGTCGGCACCGGCGGCCCGGGCTGCGGCGTACACGGCGTCGTCGTCCGTTTGGCCCTGGCCGAGGGTGATGTTGTTGCGGGCGGTGGTCTGCCAGCGGGCGATGTCCTGGGGGAGCATCGCGAGCCGTGCGTGGACGTGCTCGGGATCGGCCTGGGCGAGGTCGGTGTCGTCCCAGGTGACGGTGCCTGAGGACGGGGTGTAGAGGCCGGCGAGGAGCTTGGCCAGGGTGGACTTCCCGGCCCCGTTGGCGCCGACGATCGCCAGGACCTCACCGCGGCGGACGGTCACGGACACGTCGGTCAGCACGGGCCGGCTGCTCCCCGGGTAGGAGAAGGAGACCCTGTTGGCGCTGACCGTCTGCGGGTGCTCCGGCACGGGCGCGGTGGACGCGTCGGGTCGGGTGCGGGCGGCGGCGTCCGCGAGGAAGCTGCTCCAGTCGCTCAAGTAGAGGCCGATCCGGTAGCTCGTGTTGATGCCGTTGACGAGTCCGGTGAGCAGGATGCGGCTGGTCTGGGTGGCGATGAGGGCGGCCCCGGCGGAGGCGAGGGGGATGTGTCCGGAGGCCACGAGCCACAGCAGGGCGCCGTACACAGTGATCATGGATGCGCCGGCGATGGTGTCGCCGGTGAGCTGGTAGCGGGCGGTGTTGCGGCCGACGCGGGTGGCGTGCCGCTCAAGGCGGCCGGTGACGTCGGAGAACTGCTCCAGGAGCCAGGAACGCATGGTGTTGACCCGGACGTCGAGCGCGGTGGCCCGGCCGGCGGTGTGGTACATGAGCGTGTGCCTCAGGCGCCGGTCGGCCAGGGTGTGGCGTTCGGCCTGGTGGGCTGCGCGGGCGGCATAGATGGCGGCAACGCCGCGGGGGATGACGGCGAGGACGAGCAGGGGCAGCAGCGCCGGGTGGAGCGCGGCGAGGATGCCGGCCGCGGCCGCGATTCCGATCACGGAGGAGGTGACCAGGGCCAGTGCCTCGGTCATCAGGTGCAGGTCCTTCGAGGCTCGGTTCGCGGCCTCGGAGTGGTCGCACCAGGCGGGATCGTCGTAGCAGGCCAGCGGGACGCGGGTGGCGGCCTCCAGGTAGGCCAGCTCGGCGCGGCCGTCGACACGGGGTCCGATCCGGGCGTTGACCGCGATGGCGGCAGCCGAGGTCACCGACCGTGCCGCAGCGGCGATGGTGATCAGGATGAGCGAGGGCATCGCCAGCTGGAGCCGCTCGGCTACGGGGCCGGAGGCGAGCAGTGGGGCGAGGGCGCCGCGGGTTCCGTAGAGGGCAAGGGCGGTCAGGGCTCCGCCCGCGAGCTGGAGGACGCCCAGCCCCATCACCGCGTGCCGGTCGGCGGCCCACGCCAGCCGCACGGCGGTGGCTGCGAGCTGGGGGAGCTGCCTGACGATGACGGGGAAGGAAGCGTCGAGTGCGGCGTCGTGCCGCTCGGCGCTCACCTTGTACTGGGGCAGGACATCGCCCGCCCCCGGCTGCCGGGGGCGGGCGGAGGTGCGGGGGCCGGTCGTGCCGGCCGTGGTTGCATCGGTCACGAACGGCTCAACCGGTCACCCTTACGGGTGGTTCTGGTGGCGAGGGGTGGCGAATTTCAGTTCGGGTGTTCCACCTGGAGGGCGGCCGAGTAAGGCCAGACCCGGTCGGCCGGGTCCTGGCCGATGACGGAGTTCTCCGCCTCGACCCAGGCATGCGCGCTCCGCGGGAGGACCGAGGTGCCGAGCACCCAGCGCACTCGTCGGCCGGTGAGAGCAGCGGCGAGGTGGACCGCCAGCGACTCCTCCAGGCACGCCGCCCGTCCCGGCCATCCCCGGGTGGCTCGCTGTACGGCGGCGTGGAGTTGCTCGGCTTCGGCGACGGTAGCCGGTCGTCCCGGGAGCCGGGTGGCGGCCTGCGCGGCCCGGATGGTGAAGCGGATCGGCAGGCACCGCAGGAGTGTCAGTGCGAGCGCGAGTCCGGCTTGCGCCGCGATCTGCTCCCGCAGGGTCGCGCGAGCCACGCCGGCGAACCGGACGACGGGGGGAACGGCCCGGGGCGGCGGGCGGCGGGCGGCGACGAGAAGCCCGGCGCCTTCCAACTCGGAGGCCACCTTCGTCAGGTCACGGCGGACCCGTTCAGGATCCGCGCCCCGGAGTCCCCAGTTGTGGACGAGGTCGTCGATCGCGTCCTCGACGGACCGGCCGCTGGTCACCTTGGACCACAGCTCGGCGCTGATCTGGTCGAGGAAGAGCCAGCGGCCCCGACCACGTCGGACATCCATCAGCGCCACACCGTGAGCGGTGACCGCCGCGTGCACGAGCGCGGTCATGCCGCCTCCTTCACCGCAGCCGGCTCCCACCACTGCTCAGGGCCGAGGCGGAGCGTGCTGAGCCACAACTCGATCACCACCAGGAAGTGCACGCCGTACAGGAAGGCGGGCTCAGACCGCGCGGCGCTCGTCAGTTCGGCCACGGCCTGCCTGGCGTCGATCAGCCCGGCTGCGGCAAGCTGCGAGCCCGTGATGATCTTCTGGAGCCGCGGCAGGTTGTGCCGCAAGCCGTCGTGGACGCCTCCCGCGTGGTGGGTTTTGGTGCGCCGCTCCAGCAGGAGGGCGGGCACCAGCCCGGTCAGGGCCGCACGGGCGAGGGGTTTGTAGTCACCCGGGATGCTGCGTTCCCAGCCGGGGACCGCGTGGCAGACGTCCACCACCACGTTGTCCAGGAACGGGGCGTGGATGGGCAGGGCCCACAGCTGGCGGCTGATCTGGTCGTAGGTGGCGTGTTCCTCGCCCATCCGCTCCAGGGAAAGGCGTTCGTGAAGCTGCCCCGGCCGCTCACCGGATCCGGCGCCGGCCGCCTGCTCGGCGACGATGGCGGCGGTCGCCTTCCGGCCTGCCCGAGTGAGCCACGCGGCAGAGGCGAGGGGAAGGCACCACGTCAGCAGGTCGGAGGCGTCCCTCCGACGTGGAAGCACCAGAGGGGGCGTTGTGTCCAGGAGTGCGGCGAGCCGGGCCAAGGCCCGCGGGTACGGCTCGGCGTAGGTGCGGGCGGCACGCGCCAGGACCCGGTGAGGGGAGGTACGACGTGATCGCGCGAAGGCCCCCGCCCGCCTCACGGCCGCGCCCCGGTGCCCCGCGGAGAACTGATCGATGAGCATCGGCGCCATCGCGTCGAGGACGTCGTCGCCGCCCCGGCCGGTCAGGTGCAGCCCGGATCCGGCCGCGACGGCAGGAGCCAGCTGCGCGTCCTTCAGACCCAGCAACCCCAATGACAGCGAAGGGCTGTCCGTCACTGGGAGGGCCTCCAGGTCTTCGAGCCGGTCGAAGTGGCGCACCTGGTGCGTCGCACCATTCACGAGGCCATGGGTCAGGTGCGGCAGGCCGGCCGCGACCTGGGCGGCATAGAGCGGGTCGTCGGACGCGGACATGTGCGGGTCGGTGTAGGTGATGCCCAGCACGGGACCGTGAGCTGCGGCGAGCGCCGCGAGGCTGCTGCTGTCAACGCCCCCCGACAGGTCGCACGACAGGCTTGCCGTGCTCGCTGCCCGGCGGGCGACCGCTGCTGTCAGCTTCTGCCGCAGCAGGGGTGCGGCATCCGCGAACGCCAGGCCTTCGGGCCTTCCCGGTACGGGGACCGTATGGGCGGGCCCGCCGGGGGACAGCAGTAGCGCCGAGCCGGGCGGAACGCGACGGATCCCCAGGAACAGGCTGTTGTCTCCCAGGTGATCGACACCGCGCACCGTGAGGGCTGCCAGCAGCCGCCCGTAGTCCGGCGTCCTGCCGTGCAGGGCGGCCAGCGCGGTGGCCGAGGTCGACCACCAGACCTGCTCGCCGTCCGCCACCCAGTACACCGGATGAATGCCGGCCCGATCACCGAACACCCACGCCGTGCTTCCGTGGCGCACCAGCGCGACGAAGGTTCCGGGCAGGCGCGCTGTGTGCTCCCACCGGCCGCGTTCGGCCGCGTCCCTGGCCTCCGAAAGCTCCTTCGACGTGGCCAGGCATGATCCGGCGCAGACCACTTCGGCGGTTCCGCCGAGCGCGGGGCAAGCACGGATGTCGAGACCCCCGTGCCCGACCGTCCACATGCGCAACGGGCCTTCCAGGCTGACCTGCTGCCCGCCGTGCGGCCGCCACAGGCCCGCTTCATACAGTCCGTGCGGTCCGTGGCCGAACACGCCTGCGGTGTACCTCATGCCCTCCTCCTCTTCGTACGCCGACCCAGACAGGGGCAGGCCCGGGACACAGGGCAGGAACCTCTGCGTCCCGGGCGCTGGTGTTCACCTGTACGCGCCCTCGCGGCGCACGGGACTACTCGTAGTACTGGGTGTCGTCCGGGTTGTCGTTGCCGGCGGAGCCGAGGGTCGCCTCGGTCACGGTGCCGAGGGTCTGCAGGGCGGGGGTGACGTACACCGGGGTTTCGTCGGTGGCGAGGATCTCGGGCATTTGATGCCTCCATGGCTCAGATCGGATAGGGAAGCCGAGCGGTGTGCCGCTGGTTCGAGGTGGCACGTCCGTTCGGACTCCTCTATGACATCGCCTTTCAACTGCCGCTGACAGAGACGGAGTTGGGTAGTTCCTTGGAGGCTGCTGGGAGGGATCTGGGACGGATCTGGGATGCGCCGAGGTCAGGCGAGGCCCAGCAGATCGTGCACCGCCCGCTGGTAGACGGCATACACGCGCGGAAGCTCTGACAGGTCCGCCCGTTCATCCAGCCCGTGAAGCCCCTCGTAGGGGACCCCGAAGCCTGCCGTGGCCGGGATGCCGTACATCGCGAGGAGGTTCCCGATGTTGGACGGTCCGGCCACCTTCGGCGCCGCGCTGATCCCGGCCTGGTGCGCGGCCGCCATGAGCGCGGCGGCCGGCTGCTCGCCGTCGCGGAGCCGGAACGGCGGCCAGGCCGCTACGGGTTCGATGTGTGTGGGCAGGGGAGCGGGGAGTGCGGCGTCGAGCTCCGCGGCTGCCTTGCGGACCAGCGTCTCGGCGGCCTCGGCGTCGAACGCCGGGGTGAGCCTGACGTCGACATTCAGGGAGCAGAGGTCTGGCAGCACCGAGAAGCCCTCGCCGCCGTGGAACGCCGTGACGGTGAGCTTCGGCGGCAGCGGGAACCCTGTGCGGTCGGCGGCTGCCGTCGGCAGCTCGGCGGCATCCAGGAGGCCCACCAGGTGAGCTGCCCGGCTGATCGCGCCGACGACGGTGCGGCTTGATCCCGAGTGCCCCGACGGGGCGTGAACGGAGATCGTGGCCCGCCACAGGCCGCGCCCTCCGAGGACCACTTCGTCCATGCCGGGGTAGCCGATCATGACGCCCTCGGGCCGGACGGCCCGGTCGTCGGCAAGGTAGGCGACGGCACCGCCGAACCCGCCGGTGTGCTCGTCCACATCGAGCAGCACCGCCAGGCCGCCGGCGAAGGTACCCGCCGAGTCACGAAGGTCTGCGGCTATGTGGCAGAACATGGAGGCAGCCAGCTTCGAGTCCGCCGCCCCACGGCCCCGCAGCCAGCCCTCCGCCACGTTGCCCTCGGTCGGCGGGAACGTCCACGCGTTCTGGTCTCCGTACGGCGCGGTGTCCACGCAGGCGTCCAACGCCCACCAGGGCCCGGGCCGGCCGCCGTCGATCTCCACGAGCAGGCCGACCAGCTGTCCGTCCTCGTCATGGAGCCGCCGGTGCGGCAGCGTCTGCCCGGTCAGCCAGTCCTCCAGGATGGTGAGCACCGGCTCGTAGCCGTCGATGCCGCCTCGGCTCGGCTCGCGGATCAGGTTCTGGGCCAGCTCGATCACGGATGCGGACCGCAGTGCGGCGGCCTGTACTTCGTTGCTCACGCTTCTCCTTGCCACAGAGCTCCCCCGTGCCGCACCGGCAGGGAACGAACGGCCTCTATCGTCTCCACTGGGCGGGCGGAAGCACACGCTTCTCGGCCATGTTGAACCAGCCCCAGGGCTGCTTCCCCGCGCAGCAGCACGCCGCAGTCGAAGCCGTCAGCCCCGTGCAAGCTGGGCAGCGGTACCACCGCTGCCCGCTCGGAGGCGACGAAGAAGCGTTCCAGGGCGGTGGCCGGTTCCACGAGCCCGATGCTCAGGCTCTTGACGCCGTTGTGGCGGTCGGTGGGGTCGCGTAACTCGAGCAGCCGCACCAAGTGCTCCGTCATCGCGGGGTGTCGCGGCGGACCGTAGAGAACCCGGCAGTGGATCAGATCCGGCTTCTGCGCGACGGCCGTCTCGATCGCGTCCAGGTACACCTTCTCCCGGCTGCGCGAGCCGGTGACGACCAGGTGTTCCCTGGCGTCGCCGGCCACCTCGACCATCGCGTCCAAGAGATCGGCGTAGCGGGTCAACAGGCGCACGACGACGTCGGTGCCGCTCGCCTCCAGCAGACTTGCTGGACTCTTTCCGTCCTGGTGGGCGAAGAGGACCTCCGACTGCACCTCGTACAGCTGGCACAGGCCCCTCCGGTTCTTCGTGCCGGTCCTACGCCGGCCGGATTCCCATGCGCTGAGTAGGGAGGCGTCCGTGGCTCCACCAGTGATGGCGTTGAGGAGTTCGGCGGCTTCCTCCAAGGTGAAGTTCTTCCTCGTGCGGGCGCGCTTGAGTGCAGACTCGGAGACGATGACCATCAGGCCCCCCAGCGGGTCACGGTGTCACACGGAGATGGGCGCCGCTTCGCGGATTCGGCGATGGGCGTTCCGCCAGTGTTCCGCCTGTCCGGCGACAGGCCCAGGGGAGTGCCGAGAACTGGCCGAGTCGATGGCTTGGGCGGCTTACACGTACCCCTGACCCAACTGGAGCATCGGCACCAGGACAGCTGCCGCTTCGCAGGTGGTGCACGCCTCGGCGCCAGGGCGGAGCATGGCGTCGAGGGCTTCCTCGATGCCCAGCTCGGGCCCACCCCCTTCAGCGCACTTTCTGTCATGATCATGGATGACCAGCCCACGGCCGCCCTGCTTGGGCCGAGCTACCCAGCCCCACCGGTACGGTGGCGGATCACGTGGAGGCCGGTGCGTTGCCACGACCGACAGGTCCACACCCTTGATCGGCGCCAGGACATCGGCTGTCACCCAGGTCCGGATCTCGACCGGCTCGATCTCGCCGTCGCCGGCGTACTGCCATAGCGGTGCGCCGACTCGGTACATCCACGGACTTTGATCATCCTCCCGCCGTCGCTCGTACAGCCTGACCTCCAGCTGCTGGCGCCGGTCGGGGAGGCGCATCATGATCGGAGCCCAGGGCTCAGGATCCTCTCGGCCCTGCGCCCGCCGCTGGTCGGGGACGCGTGCGCTGGACACTCACGCCGCCTCCACCCACGCTCGGGCCTTGGCTGTACGCCGCAGCTCTACGAGGTCGGCATAGGAGTGCGTATCCCAGTAGGGGTGGGAGTACAGGAGGGGAAGCTCACGGATCAGCGCGCGCCGCAGCCGAGTGCGGCCTACGCCACGATGCTGGGCGAGGGCCGCGTAGGTGTGGATGACCCGCACCTGGGTGAGCACGAGATCGTTGGGAAAGCGGAGCGCCATACTTCGATTAGGCCAGGTGTTCGATTTCTGGCGCAAGCTGGATCGGCTCCGTGAAGTGGTGGCACATCTGTGCGGGTATCCGCGTCCGGGAAGACCTGGCCCCTGAGGAGACGCCACGTGCGGAAGAGCGACCGGGAGGGACCCGGGATCGCAGCCCTGCCGCATGACCGCTACGCCAACCAGGTCCGCGCGTTGTTCACCACGTGATCGAAGAGGTGGAGCCGCCGGGTCTCGTTCGGATTGAGATCACGGCACAGGACATGAAGACGGCAGCGGTGGCCGCCGAACGGATCGCCGGCCTGTGGCTGTCGAGCACGGAGGGGCCGCACGCCGTGCCGGGCGAAGGGGCATGCGCCACCGTTCACGCGGATATCGACCGCAGCGCGGGTGAAGGCGGTCTCGCCGACTCGTGGCCGGCGTCCGTCGACGAGTGGAGTCCCACCTGAGCGGTTCTGGTCGGGCGCCGAGGGAGCGGCCGGTCCGCCCTGGGAAGATGCCGGCGCGGGGCTGTGCCGGGGCCTTACGGGCGTTTCGCCGCGGGGGCGCCGACGTAGCGCGCCCAGACCGCTCCGCTCGACTCCCCGGTCTTGCGGGAGGTGGCTTCGAAAGCCCCTGCGGGCCGGAAGGCCCTGATCTTGCCCTGCCGGATGCGGTAGGCCAGGTTCGCGGCTTGGGCCTTGAGGTCGTGGTCGGAGATGTGCGCCCAGTCGCCTGGGCGCTCGCGCAGGGCGCGGGCAGTGCGGCCGGCCTCGGTGTCGTCGTCCGGCAGCGTGTCGAAGCGGGCGTGCATCAGTGTTCTCCGTTCGTGGCCGTGACGGACTCGGCGAGAGCCCGGATGCGGGCTGCCGTCGCGAACTGCTCGTCGGCGAGGTCGTCGCAGAGGCGGCTTGCGAGTGCCGCGATCTCTGCCAGGGCGGCGGAGGTCGCGGCTGTCGCTTCGGTGGTGGTCATCAGCGGTGGTTGCAGCGGCAGGTGTTCGTGATCGGGTTGAACCACGATTCGCAGGAGTCACACCAGATGGCGCCGGGGACCGGAGGGTTGGACGGGTTGGGGCTCATGGGCTCTTTCTGGGTCGGGGCGTGTCGGGCAGGGTGGCGCGAGGGCCATTGGGGGCGAGGGTGGCGATGATCTGGGCCAGGTCGCGGGGCCGCCACAGGGCGACCTCGAATCCGCAGGCGGCCAGATGGTGCAGCCATTCCTGTTGTGCGGGCCGAAGGCGGCCGGTGTCTGTCTTCAGCTCGACGAAGAGGGTCCGGCCGGCGGCCGGGTGCCCGTACACCTCGTCAGGCCATCCGGCGTCGCTGCGGCGTGAGTTG
The DNA here is from genome assembly GCF_056435605.1 of Streptomyces sp. NPDC043896. Taxonomy (NCBI): domain Bacteria; kingdom Bacillati; phylum Actinomycetota; class Actinomycetes; order Kitasatosporales; family Streptomycetaceae; genus Streptomyces; species Streptomyces sp. NPDC043896. Next base: position 203,910 of record NZ_JBWKEE010000008.1, on the reverse strand, counting down.
TGCGTGTGGTAGGCCAGGGTCCATCCCCGCATGGCGGCCAGCTGGCGGACCCGGCGGCGGAACTGCTCCTCGGTCATCACGTGCGCGGCCGGTAGGTCCAGTCCGATATGGCTGAGGCGAGGACTCGGCGGTGGTGCGTGGCCATCGGGTCCGGGTGTCGCTGGCGGGCCGGGGGTGGAGTGACTGTGCGGCCGGTTCGACGGGTGCGTTCCTTGAGGACGTCCTGAACGCGGTATCGCTCGCTGAGCAGTTCAGTGAGCGGGTGCCCGTACTGCTCGATGAGGTGTTGCTCGTCGAGGGGCGTGGTTGTAGGCATCTGGGTCTCCATGGGTGGGCCGGGACCCGCGGTGGGGGCGGGTCCCGGCCGGAGGGGGTGGCTCGCATCGGGCGAGCCGGTCCGGGCGGGCTGGGCGCGGGGTGTCGCTGCCCGTCCGGAAGCTGGGTGGGTGTCGTGCCGTGCCTGCGGCTTGACGATCAGACCGTAACACGGAAATAGGTGATGGCCTATATCTAGTTCACGATGATCACCTCGCCTGGGTGTGTGTGGTGGGCCGTGCGCGCCCTGGCTACTGGACTCGGATGAGTCGTGTGCCGGTGAACGGGTCGGTCGCGTGGCCCACGACCTCGCCAAACGGGGATAGTTGGCCGGGGGGTGGAGGGGCTGCCGGTGTGACGGCGGCGCCCTTGGCGGGCTCCCCAGTCACTCAGGCCTCCTGCGGTGTGGCGAGGAGTTCAAGGCCGCGGCCCCAGGGTGTGGTGACGGGCTCGTTGAACATGCAGCCGCTCCCGGCGGCTTCGAAGTCGACGGCCTTCCAGTCGGTGTCCCCGCCGGCGGCGGGCCGCTCGAAGTGCTGGTTGGCACCACCCTCCAGCTGGATGGTCAGGCGGAGGTCGCCGGTGTCGGTAGAGCTGACGCTGAAGGCGGTGCCGATGGTGAGCGCCTCTTGGGTGAGTGCGTCTCCCAGGGTCATGATGCTCCCTTTCGTGATGGCCTATTTATGGTCAGAAATAGGCGCCGAAGCCGTCGCAGATTGGGCAGGTTTCGCCGTCCGGGGCGACTCCGTCCTCGCAGGCGGGGCAGTCGAGTCGCCGTCCGATCCCTCGGCAGTCCTCGCACTGCCTGACCTGTTCGTGCGGTCCGTGGAGGTAGATCTCCTTTCCGGCGCCTTCGCAGTTGCTGCACTCGGGTGCGTCGGTGCCGAGTATGTCGGCGCAGTCGACGGGATTGAAGACGGGCATGTGAACCTCTCGATCGTGAGGGGCTCACCCCCTCCTCTTATCTCTATTCTACTACCTTATTGGGGGGTGTCCACCCTTCGGGTGTCCAGTTCTCGGCGGCATCAAGTGCTGCGTCTACGTACAGCCCGGCAGCGACGCGGTTCAGGCGCCTCGCCCGAGCCCATCGCCAGGCCATGGCGGTACGGCCGGCGGCGGAGACCCGCACGCCGCTGCCTCCCGGCACCTTGCCGACCCAGCCGCGCCGCATGAGGAGCGCGGTAGCGGCGGGCGGGATGCGAGTGAGTCCGGCCTCGATGTGGCTTTCCCCGGCGGGCCCGGTTACGAGGTGGGCCTGACCAGCCCCGAGGAGCAGCAGCTTCAAGTCCTTGTACTGCCGCACGGTGAGGGTCCTCGGCGCAACGACCGGGTCAAGGACCACTCGTCGCCCGCGCTTCTCGAGGACCAGCGCCCCGTGCGCCCTGGCCCGGATGGAGCCCCAGGGACTGCCCGCAACCCGCGCGATCGGCAGATCCGCCTCCCACGCGGTGAGGTAGCCGTACTCCCCAGTGCCTGGAAAGGGGGTCTCCTTGTGCGAGGCGTACCCGAAGCCGCCTTCCAGGTGCGGCCGAGGCGTCAGCACCCAGTCGTTCCCGTACCGTGTCAGGGTGCGGCATCGAACAGCTCCGCCTGCCCGGCGCCCGGAGTTCGTCGGGCCTTCGCCGTGCGACCCGCAGCCGGGGCCGCGGGCTCCTCGCCGAACAGGGCGTCCGTACCGAATCGGTGCTGCGTCGCCGTGATGCGCGTCGGCCCCGGAGGTACGGCCAGCGTCAAGGGAGCCTTGGTGTCGAAGTTCGCGGTGGTCATGCTCGTCCAGTCGCGCGGCGCGCTGCTGCTGTCGTTCATTGTTCCCTCCTCGTGCTGGTCAGGGTGAAGCCAGGGGCGGGGCTTCGATGCCCCGCCCTTGTCGGCATCAGGCCGCGACCGGCTCCGTGTGCTCCTCGGCCTCGGCCTCCGGGTTCACCAGGACCTCCCGGGCCTCCGCATGAGCCTTGGCCTGCTTGAGCTGGAACCGCGCCTTAGCCAGCGATTCGGCCACCCGGTCCAGCTGCTCCAGTCGCTTGCCGACCTCGCCCTCCAGGTCCTCGGCCAGCTTGAGTTCGCTGGTGCCCCCGATCTCGTCCAGCAGCACGCGGATCTGCTCGATCTTGTCGAGGGTGCTCTTCGTCTTGCGCTTCGCTGCGGCTCGCTTCTCCTTCTGCTCCGGCGTCAGCTCCTCGGTGATCATCAGCACGGCCTGGTTCTGCTGCTGCTTCATCGCGTAGGCGAAGTGCACGATTGCGTTGTCACTTTCGAACTCGCCCCTGGCGAACTTGGCCAACATGGCGCCCTGGTTGGCGAGGCTGAGTTGCGCGATCTGTACGGCTGCCTGCGTGCCGATCTTCCCCTCGGAGACGATCTTCTGGAACTCCAGGCGGAGGTTCAGGAGCTGAAGGCGGAGCTTCACGTAGGCGACGGTCTTCCCGAAGTCCTTGGCCACAGTCTTCTCGGTGGCGCCGTCCTCCTCGTCCAGGATGCGCTGGTAGGCGTTGGCCTCCTCGAAGGGCGTCATGTCCTCGCGGTTCACGTTTTCGCTCACGGACCGCTTGAAGGCGCGCAGGTCGTCCTTCTCGGAGATGACCGAGACCTTGATCGTGGCCTTCTCCAGGAGCTGGTGCGCCCGCCAGCGGCGCTCACCGGAGACGATCTCGTACCCCTTGTCGACGGGCCGGACCTCGATGGCGGTGATCAGGCCGTAGTTCTCGATCGAGGTGGCCAACTCCTTGAGGGCCTCCTCGCTGAAGTACTCACGGGGCTGGTTGGGGTTGCGGCGGACCTGGGACATCTTGACGGTGCGGATCGTGGACATCTTGCGTTCTCCAAGAGGTAGTTGGTGTGGCTTCCCGCCCTCACCTTATATCTTAATTCTACTATCCATGGGGGAGGTGTCCAGCTTGAGGTATCCACTGGGGTGTGACCCTTGACACAGCTTCATGCCCGATCTGGGCGGCGGAATGACGAAGGGGCGCCGGGGTCACCCGGCGCCCCTTCGGGATCGCTCACCTATGCCGCGAGCAGCTGCCCGGCACGGGCGCGCTCGCGCCAATCACGCGCCTCTGCCGGGGCGCCGGCCGGTAGGGCGGAGGCGCAGGCGCCCCGAATCGGACAGGACCTGCACAGGCCCGCGGGGGAGCCTGTCGCCTCGGTTCGAGCGGCGGCTTCCAGGCATGCCGCACTGCTCCACGCGATCGGCCGCGCGAGCGGCTCGGTCGTATGCCCCAGATCGCTCAGCACCGCCAGGGTGGACGAAACTTCGGCCGGCCTGCCGGCCGCAGTTCCCTGCCGTGGCTGCTGAGACAGCGCGATGATGCGCTGCGCGTCGATCACGTGCCCCCCAAGGGTCGGTCGAGGAGGCCTTGCGCGGGTCCCGGCCTCGGTTAGCGTCGGCACCCGACCTGGGCGGGCGCCGCGTTACTGCCTTACCCGGCGGCATGCGCGATGTGCCTGCGCTCCGGGCGGTAGCCGCTGGGAGTGCCTGCCGGGCGGTCGCCGCTGTCGGCGATCCAGCCGGCACGGCAGTGCCAAGCGGCGTTGTGCTGAGCCTCGGTGTGATCGAGGAGGGGAGAGCCGCCTCGCGGGCGGGCGGGGTGGCTTAACTGCGCCACGGGTGACAACTCCGTTTTCGGGCCCGGAGCTGCGACGCCTGGGCATGGCTGCTCGGTCCCGCTGAAAGGGTGCCCACGGCGTGTAGCGCCGCGATCACCTGGGGGTCGGTACAAGCAGAACATTCGTCCCGTGATCGACAGGTGTCAAGTCAACGTTACAGCGATGCGCGGGTCCGGGTGTCAGGGCGTAAAGCAGATTGGCTATCCTTCGGTGGACCAGTACGAGGCGTCCCCCGCGGGGGCGAGAGCAGATAGGACGATCATGGGTGAGGAGGCTCACATCGACCGTGGCGTGATCGCGGACAGGCTCGACCACCTGATCAAGGAGCTGCACCCAGCAGACCAGGAACCCTTCAGCCCTCGCGAGATCGCGCGGCGGATCCAGGAGGCTGCGCAGGAAGGGGACCCGACTCTCACGCATACGAGCATCAGCAACATCCGCAACGGGACCACCCGCAACCCCGGGGTCGACAGCCTGAGGGCCCTCGCGAAGTTCTTCGGCGTCCCTGTCGCCTACTTCCTTGACGACCATGTGGCCGAAGTCACGGACCGTCGGATGAGGGAGATCAAGGAAGGCGCCGAGCGGGCCCAGGCGACCGATGACCTGGCCAAGGTCATGGAAGACGGTGACGTCCGAGCCATCGCGTTTCGCCTCAACGGCCTTTCAGTAAAGGCATTGCAGGGCATCCGAGGCATCGTCGAAGGAGTCCGTGACTCTGAAGGCCTGCCGGAGGTGAAGGAGAAGAAGAGCCGCCGGCGGACGTGAACTGGCGGACTAGCGGCTGAACTCTCCGCCCGAAATGGGCCCGGCGGGCGGTTAGCCTTGCCGCAGCGCACAGTCAGATCGCGCGCCAAGGTACAGAAGCAAGAGGGTCCGGCCAAGGGCCGGAATTGAGGAACAGCCATGTGGTGGAAGCGCCGCCATCACAGCAAATCGCTCGCGGCGATCGTCGCGAAGCTGCAAATGCCCAGGCCCTTCGAACTGCACGACTTCCTTGAGGTCGTCGCCCAAGATCGCGGCCGGCCGCTGATCATCGCCGAGCTTCAGGAGATCAACCCAGACATCCCGTGCGGCATGTGGATGAGCACGAGCGAAGCTGATCACATCTTCTACAAGCCTGCGGCCAGCCCCATCCTGCGCACACAGATAGTCCTTCACGAACTGGCCCACATGTTCCTTGAGCACAAGGGCCCGCAGTTCGAGTTTCAGACTCGGGCCAGCGACGAAGACATACGGCTTACTGCGCAGGCCATGTCCTCGATCCTGCACGACGGGCAGGCGTTCGGCGCACCCGAGCCAGTGCTTCCCGCAGCGGCAATCATGCGAGCCGAAGCCGCCCGCATCAGAGCCGCCGCCAGCGCCACCACCGATCTTGACGAGGACATGGGAATCAGCCCAGGCGCCATGTTCGCCCTCCTGGGGCGAACGAAATACACCGGCCCTGAAGAAGCCGACGCCGAGAATTTGGCCACCCTCATTCACGAGAAGGCCAGTCGGACTGAAGCGCGTTCGCGGACGCACGATGGATCAGACGTCTTGGAACGACTCTCCGACGCATTCGGCCACCCCACTCAGTAAGAAAGTTCAACCCATCAAACTCGCAATTGTCATAGCCCTCTGGGTCGTGGCCTTCTGGCGTCTTCCGGCGGCCATCCGTATACCCCGGCAGCGGCCCTTGTGGGCGGCATTCACCTGTATCGCGGTGGCCGATACGATCGGACGTCCCGAGGTCAAGGCGGTTCTCTTTGAACCGACGGGCATCAACAACCTGGCCACTTTGTTCAAGCACACGCTGGGCATTGGCGGCAGCACAGCCATCCTGTTCTTCGTAATCGCGATGGCCAAGCCCAGCGCGCTGCGATGGGGCCGGCCTCTGCTCTATGGCTGCGCTGCCGTGGGTACCGCCCTGCTGGCGACCTTCTTCGCGCACATGCCGCGCCCGACCGAAGTCGAGAACATCTTCGAGGCCAGCCTGGGGCAGGCGGCAGGCACCGGCTACTGCCTGGTGTTCCTGGGCTACCTCACCGCCGCGATGACGGTCGCTTCCACCCTGTTCTGGTCCTACGGCCAACGGGCAGCCGGTACTGCGCTTCGTGTCGGGCTGCGACTCCTCGGCGCCGGCACGTTGTTCGGGGCCCTCTACACCACCTGGCGCATCGCACACATGACCACGCGTCTGTTCGGCGTTGAGTTCATCGCGTCCGATCAGGCCGCGCAGACCATCGCCGACCTCGTCGAGTACACAGCCATCGCCTTGATCGTCCTCGGCAACTCCGTCCCGGCACTGGGAGTCCTGACGCGATCGGTCACCTACCGACGCGCCCTGCGGGAGGTGCGCCCGCTCTGGGCCACCCTCACCGAAGTCGCCCCAGGCGTAGTCCTGGAGCGGCCCGTCGGCCGCAGCCCCCGCCTCCAGCTCCACCGATGCCTCATCGAAGTCTGGGACGTCGCGCTCATCCTGCGGGCCTATGTCTCCACCGACCTGGTCGCACGAGCTCGAAGCGAAGCCGAGGCACTCGGGCTGAGCTCCGAGGACACCAGCCGACTCACCGAGGCCATGTGGCTCCAGACCGCCCGCCTGGCCGTCCTCCGAGGCGCCGAGCCTCTCTCGGACGCGAACGTCGAGGCAGACGCGGACCAGCACTCCGACTTCGACATCGAGGTCCACAAGGCGCTCGGCCTGGCGCGGGCCATCCGCGATCCGCGCGCTGAAGCCTTCGCCCGCAGACACCAGGAGCAGCCAACGTGACCGCCGCAACGTCAGCCGACGTGACAGTGACGACACGAACCAGAGGCCCACTCGCCGTCCTGGGGACCGACGTCCTCGAACCCCGCACCTGGATCATCGCCGTGACCCTGCTGATGGGCTGGCACGCCGGCCGACTGCCGGGAGTGGCATGGGGCCTGATTGCCGCATTTCTGTGCGCGGTCGTTCCCATGCTGTGGATCAAATGGGGCCAGCGACGCGGCTACTGGGGCGACCGCCACGTCCGCCGCCGCCAAGACCGTCTGATCGTCCTGCCCGGCGTCATCGTGTCGGTGGCGACCTGCATCACGCTCATGATCACCCTCGACGCGCCGCGCGAGATGACCGCGGTCGTACTGGCGATGCTCGCCACGCTCATAGCGATCCTGGCGATCACCACCGTCTGGAAGGTCAGCGTGCACACGGCCGTCGCCTCCGGAGCCGTCGTGCTGACTGCTCTCGCCTACGGCCCGTGGGTACTCGCGGCCTACCCCCTGGTGTGGCTCGTCGGCTGGTCCCGGGTCGCCGTCCGGGATCACACCCTCGCTCAGGTCCTGGTCGGCACTGCTCTCGGCGCCAGCGTCGCAGGCGCCGTCTACACCTGGCTGAGCTGATCCGAAGAACCATGACGGGCCCGACCATGCACCGGTCGGGCCCGTCATGCCGTATCCGCCTCAGACGGCCGAGGTGCGCCAGTCGATCCGGATGCGACCGTGCGGGTCGTGCCCACGACCCCCACCCGAGGCAAGGACGTGGACCTTCGTCACGGACAACATGATCAGTGCCCGCTGGGAGGCACGCGGGGCAGAGTTCCACCACGAAACGACATCGTGCGCATCCGCCAGCGGGACGCCGGCGATCTGGTCCAGGAACCGCAACCGGGTCCGAGCGGCCGCAAGGTCGTCCTTGGTTGCCTTCTCCGCTGCCTTATAGGCGCTTAGGAGCATCTGCTGCCGCATGGCCTTCAGGGCGGCGAATCGCTCGTCACTGCTCTCGATGTGAGCCCGGAGCCGATCGGCTTCATCCCGGGCATCCTGCTGGAGCCGGAGCAGCGCCTCATGCTGCCCCGGGCGCAGCATGTCCGCGAGGACTTCCTCGGCCACCGCGCCTTCAAGTCTGGCGGCATCCATGCGGATCTTGCCGCAGGAAGCCCTGTGCTCGGTCGGAGGCAGGCAGCGGTAGCCCGGCGCAGCCTCAGAGTGCACCCGCCCGCCGGAGAGGTCGTAGCCACACTCGTCGCAGTCGGACAGGCCCTTGGTGAGGAGGTAGTCGTAGGCGTCGCGCCGCTCGGCGGGCTCCCCACGGATCTCGGAGCGCGCCGCCAGCAGGGCGCGGTACTCCTCAGGGGTCAGGACAGTCTCCCCGAAGCCCTCGATCGGACGGCCGTCACTGTCCAGGCCGGCCATCCGAGGGTTGGAGAGCGTCTTCATCAGAGTCTCGCCGCGCCAGAGTCCGCCGCGAACCGTACGGCCACCCTCCCGGTTGACCCACTCGGCCACGGCGTTCTGTGCCTCGGGCGGATTGACCACCGAGAGCCGTGACGCTGCGCGCCGCAGGAACTGCGCCTCGGCGGGGACGAGTCCACCCCCGCCGTTGGCGTATCCGCACAGCCTCGCCATGTCCCGCTGCTCTCCGATCGATCCCGCCCTGATCGCCTATCGATGAGGTGCCGATCTCTATCTAATAGGCCAACGCCTGTCATTCCCAACTCTCGACTCACCGTCAGTCTTCTGACTGAGGCATACCGGCAGGTGAGCGCCCCCGAGGAAGGCGGCTGTGTGACTGGGATCTCATCGGATCGGAGGGCGGTCACGCTGCCGAAAGCGTCCGGACGCGGGGCGGTCGGGTTCCGCTTCTGGTGGGCAGCCTCTCTGAATAGGTCACCGTGAATCTGATGGGCGCACGCCAAGCGCATCCCAAAGTGACGCTGTCGCAACCCTGCGTGTCGCACCTAGTGGGATCACCTGTGCGGGGAAGCGGTCCGCCTTGATCAGCTCGTACGCCTTGTCCTTGCCGATGCCCAAGGCGCGCGCCGCAGTGCTCACGCTCACGGCCGGCGGAAGCGCCAGCAGCTCGGTCATGGTCATCGGAGCCGACCGTGCGCCGTGGGCCTGTCGCCCCTTGTCGGCAAGAGCAGATGAGGACATAGATGGACACATCCTTCTTCCCCGCGCCACCTGACCAGAAGCCTACGGTGCCCAAGGAGGCGTCCCGCTCGCTACAGAAAGATGAGGACACGTAAGGACAACCAACACCATCCGGGGGAACGTCATGTTCAGCGGCAGCATCTACAAGCGGTGCAAGTGCACCGAACCGAAACTCGACGACGCCGGGCAGCCGGTCTTGGACTCCAACGGCAACCCCAAGACTCGCGAGCTCGGAACCCGCTGCCCTGAACTGAAGAAGAGAGACCACGGCAGTTGGTACTACTACGTCAACCTTCCCGACGGCCCCCGCGGTGAACGCCGACGGCCCCGCAAAGGCGGCTTCCTCACCCGCGCGGCAGCACAGCATGCGGCACAGAAGCTCTGGAGTGAGGCAAACCACGGGATCAGGGTCGAGTCCCGCGAGACCGTCGAGCAGTTTCTGCGACGTTGGCTGAGTAACCGAGTCGACCTCAAGAGGAAAACTCGATGCGACTACGCCGACTTCATCGAGCGCCTCTACATCCCAGCCCTCGGCCAGCTCACCATGCGTGAACTCAGGACCCGCCACATCCAGGCGATGTTCGAAGACATCTGGGCCTACAACAAGGTCAAAGAGGCGAATCGCCTCCACGCGGAACAGGCCCAGGCAGCTTGCGAGGCTGCTCGCCAGGCGTGGCGGCAGGCTCCAAGGCCCAGGCCCCCGGAACTGCGCCAGCGGTGGGACGAAGCCAAAGAGGACCTCAAGGAGGCCCGCACCCAGCCTCGCCAGGACACAGGGCCTGGGACGCAGAAGAGGATCCTCGACGCGCTCTCTGCCGCCCTCAAGGCCGCTGTGATGGAGAAGCTCATCACAGAGAACTGGGCTGACGAAGTCGTGATCCCCAAGTACGAAAAGCCTCGGGCACTCGTGTGGACAGACGAGCGCGTGGCGCGCTGGCGCGAGACAGGCGAGAGGCCGAGCTCCGTCATGGTCTGGACCCCTGAACTCACCGGCCAGTTCCTGGACGCCGCCGCTGGCCACCGCATGTACGTGATGTGGCACCTACTGGTGTTCCGCGGCCCGCGCCGCGGCGAAGCAGCAGGGCTCACCTGGGCCGAGGTCGACATGGCGAAGGGGACAGCCAACATCGTGCAACAACTCGTCTCCGACACCTCGCACAAGCTCTTTGAGGAGACCCCCAAGAGTCGCAGCGGCCGTCGCACCATTGCCCTGGACTCCGCCACCCACGAATTGCTCAAGGTGTGGCGCGAAGTGCAGAAGGCCAAGCGGGTCAAGTGGGAAGCCAAGCACCAACAGAACCCAGAGAAGTACGGCCCGTACGTCGACAGCGGCTACGTCTTCACCCAGGACAACGGAGCCCCCTGGCACCCGGACAACGTGTCCAAGGTCTTCGACAGGCTGCTGAAACGCCTAAACATGCCGCCCGTTCGACTCCACGACCTTCGGCACTGCGCGGCATCGCTCAGCCTGGCAGCCGGCCTGTCCATGAAGGCCATCCAGGCGCTCCTCGGGCACGCGACGTTCGCGCTGACCGCCGACACCTACTCCACCCTTATGCCGCAATTCGAGAAGGAGGCAGCCGACGCTCCCGTTGCCCTTGTGCCGCGAGCGCAGTCGCAGCACACGACAAGCGGCGCCTCATCCCAGTCCGCAGCCAGACATGAGCTCAGGCTCATCGAAGGAAGCGCGGAAGTAAACGAGGGCTGGACGGCCGCTTAGCCTGATGTCCCCCGTTTGTCCCCCGGACACAACGAAATGGCCTCCCGGAGAGTCTTCCGGGAGGCCATTTCGGTTCGTATTTGCAGGTCAGGGGACAAGCGAGTGATCGGCGGCGTATTGGGTGGCAGTCGTTCTCCTCGAAGGGGACCCAGGTCCACACGATCTCGCCGGGGTCCGGATCCCCGTCCGGATCGGGCGCGTACTCGGTGCGGACCCGACCGATGGCGCGCGGATCGGCCTCGGTGGTGGCGGTGAGGCCGTCCCGGCCGGGCTGCTCGACGTGGCTGCTGCCGTGGTGCGAAAGTGCCGTCATGGCGGCGAGGTTAGTGGTTCGCGCCCCCTCCGCGTGCCGGGCGTGGCCGCGCGCCGCCCCCTCCGCACCGCCCTGTTGACGCGGTCCCGCCGCGCCCGCGCGAGCACCGGCGCGGCGGGGAACTTCTCCCGGCCCCGGGGCGTCTCACCTGCTGAGAAGCGGATCACGGACGCGGGGGCAACGACATGGCGATCACACTGGCCGAGGAGGTCGTCCTGCTGTCGCTGGACGACGAGTCGGGCTCGGCACAGCAGTGGCAGGCGACGGGATGGGCCGTGGCGGGCGGGCTCCTGCTCGAACTGGTCCTGGCCGAAAGGGTTTCGGTCAGCGGCAAGCGCCTCGAACTGACGGACCGGGCTCCGACCGGCGAGCCGCTGCTCGACGGCCGGATGGACCTGATGGCCACCTGGCTGGGCGGGCGCGGCAGGCACCAGGTGACCGACTGGCTGTCGAAGGACCAGCCCAAGGGCGTCGCGGCGGCCGTGGCGCGCCTCTGCGAGCGCGGGGTGGTCGTGGAGCAGAAGCGCAAGGTGCTCGGCATGTTCCCGGTGCGCCGCTACCCGGAAGCCGACGGCACGCCCGAGCGCGAACTGCGCGCCCGGCTCCGGGCCGTCGTGCTGGACGGCGAGGAGCCGGACATCCGCACGGCCGGCCTCATCGCCCTCATCCACTCCGCCGGACTGCACGGCCTGGCCTTCCCCGACGGCCCGAGCGAGCCGGTGGCCGCGCGGATGGCGGAGATAGCCGACGGCCAGTGGGCGGCCGACGGCGTCCGCTCCGCCATCCGGGACACCCAGGCGGCGATGGCGGCGCTCGCCCTGATGACGACGGTCATCGTCCTCACCTGAGGCCCGCCCGCGGGCCGCGTCGGCTCCACCCCGCCCCAGCCGGGCCCGCCCGAAGGCTCCACACCCCCTGGTGTGCGGCGCATGGACGCCGCCGTACTCGACCGCCGTACCCGCACGCACCGGGAGTGCGTGCCGTCCGACCTCGTCGAGCGGCTCCTCGCACTCGGCCATGCCGGGATCGTGCGCGCGCAGGCCCTGGCCGGGGACGGCGACTGGTTCTGCGCCCGCGCCTGGGCACGGCGCCTCGCCGGCCAGGACCGGACGGAGGAGGCCCTCGCCGTGCTGGCCCCGTACGTCGCGACGGGCTGGTACACGGCGGCGGAGGAAGCCGCCGCGCTGCTCGACGCGGCGGGCAGCGGCGAGGAGGCCATCGGCCTCCTGCACCCCTTCGCGCGGGACGGGGAACGGCACGCCCTGCGGGCGCTGGCACCGCTGCTGGTTCGCCACGGCAGGGGGGAGGAGGCGTACGCCCTGCTCCTGCCGCACACCGCGGACTGGTACCTGGCCGAGCCGCTGGCCGACACCGCCGTCGCACTGGGCCGGGGCGACGAGGTCGTGCGGCTGCTGGCGGACCGGCTCGAACCGGGCCGCCCGTGCGGGCGGTGCGGCAGCCCGGAGTGCGGTGCGCGCGACGTGCAGCCGTTCAACGCGGCGACCCTGCTGGCGTCCGTCCGCGAGCGGCAGGGCCGCACGGACGAGGCGTTCGAGATGCTGTACGCGTACGGCCCGGCCCCCGTGAACGGCCGGGACCGCTCGCCGAACTCCTCGTACGGCACGGCCGGATCGACGAACTCCGCACCCTCGCGGCCGACGGCGAGCACCCGGCGGCGGTCCGGCGGCCGGCGGAACTCCTGGAAGAACGGGGGGACGTGGCGGGCGCCGTCGAGGTCTACCGGCCGCACGTGGAACGGAACCGGGGGCACGCGCGGCCCCGGCTCGCGGAACTGCTCGCCCGGCACGGCCGGGGCGGCGAGGCCGTCGAGGTGATGCGGGCGGGGGACAGCGCCGACGACGGCGCGCTGGACCAGCTGTGCGGACTGTTCATCGCCGAGGGCCGGGCAGGCCGAGGAGGGCCTCGCCCACCTGGACGCCCTCAAGTCCCCTCGCGGCAAGGAGGAATGGGAGCTGTTCCGGCTGCGCGGCCCGCTGCCGGCGGCCTGCGGACGGCTGGACGAGGCGGCCGGGCAGGCCCGCGCGCACCCCGAGGGCGAGCGCCCGTACCCGGTGGAGGAGCTGGCCCGGCTGCTGGCCGGCGCCGGCCGCCCGGAGGAAGCCGTCGCCCTCCTGGAGGCGGACCCCGCGGAACACCGGGAGACCCTCGGGCCCCTCCTGGTGGAACTGGGCCGCGCCGACGAGGCCGTCACCCTGCTGAGCACCCCGTTCCCCCCGCCCCGCGGCTCCGGGCCACGGAGTACGGCGACCGCCCGCCCTTCCAGCGCTCTGACCGGAAGGGTGCACCGGGCCGCGGCGCCCGGCACGGCACCTCGCGGCGTTGCCGGACCACGGGAGTACGCCCCGTACGAGCCGTGCCCCTCCGCCTCGCGACGTACCGCACCGGACCTCCCTCTGGCTCAGCGGACGCCGCGGATCGGCCGTACCGCCAGCGCGCCCGCCACGGCGAGCACGGCGGCGACGACGAACAGGGCCGTGTAGCCGCCGCTCAGCGAGACGACGACGGAGGCGACGAAGGGGGCGACGATCTGCGGCCCGGCGTTCGCGATGTTGAGCACGCCCATGTCCCGCGCCGCGTCCTCCGCCGCCGGCAGGACCATCGTCACCAGCGCGGTGTCCACGGCCATGTAGCAGCCGAACGCCAGCCCGTTGACCACGGAGAAGGCGAGCATCGCGGGCCAGCTCGCCGACAACGCGGGGATGACCAGCGCCACCGCCGACAGCAGGGCCGAGGCCCCGACGAACAGCTTGCGCCGGTCCAGCCGGTCCGAGAGCCAGCCGCCCGCCACCGTGGAGACGACCATCGCCACGCTCGTCAGCGGCATCAGCAGGGCGATCGCCGCCTCCGGTGCCATCCCTTCGGGCAGCACGGTGTGGTCCTGGAGGATGTACAGCTGGTAGCCGCTCACCGCGAAGTAGCCGAGCACGAGCAGCGCCCGCCCGATGAAGGCCCAGCGGAAGTCGTGGTCGCGCAGGGCTCCGGCGAAGGCGGCCAGCTGGGCCCGCACGGGCAGCGGCGCGCGCGCCGGGAGCGGACGCTCGCGGGTGCACGCCGTGAACAGGACGGCCGCGCCCGCCACGATCGCGCCGAACACCAGGTAACCGGTGCGGAAGTCCTCGGAGAAGGCCGCCCCGGCCAGGGCGCCCAGGACCGAGCCGAAGGGGAGGCCGAGCCCGACCGCCGCCGAGGCCTTGCCCCGGGCGCCCACCGGCACCCGGTCGGGCACCACGGAGGTGATGGCGGCCTGGTAGACGTTCATCACGGCCTGGCCGAGACACCAGGCGATGGTGATCAGCAGGATCGTGTCCGCCAGCCCGAGCAGCAGCATCGCCGGCACCGCGGCCAGCCCGCCGCCGAGGATCCACGGGTTGCGCCGCCCGCTGCGGTCGGACAGGGCGCCGGCGACCGGGTTGAACACGGTGGCGAAGACCGCGGAAACGCCCGCGATCAGGCCGAAGTTGGCGACCTTGTCGGCCGGGTCCACGCGCTCCACCTGGAGCGCCAGCAGGATGCCGGCGACGCCGACGTAGAGGGCGTACATCGCGGTGTTGCCGACGAGCAGCAGCGGCAGCAGGCCGCGTTCGTCGGAGGGTCCGTCGGGGGTGGCGGCGGCGGTGCCGGTGCCGTGGGAGGAAAGAGCCATGGTGCCCTCCTGGGCAGGGGTGGAGGGTGCGCGCCGCCCCGCCGCGGTGGCGGGGTGCGAAGAGGTGCGAGGGGGCGGCGGCACGTCGGGGGAGGGGGCCGGCGAGGAGCTGGTTACACGTGTCACTGAAACGAGTAAGCACTGTGTAGCATCCGTTTCCGGCCAACCGCCAGCCCCCGTGCGCAATCGGTCTGGAAAGATGCCACGGCCATGTCTGACTCACCGAACCCCCCGGGCCGGCCCGCGCCGGCCACCCCACCCGCCCCCGCACCCGTGCCGACCAGCGCCGACGTCGCCCGGCTCGCGGGCGTCTCCCGCGCCACGGTCTCGTACGTCCTGAACAACGCCGAAGCCGTGCGCATCAGCGAGCCGACACGGCGCAGGGTCCGCGAAGCCGCCGAGGAACTGGGCTACGTACCCCACGCCGCCGCCCGCAGCCTGCGTGCCGGACACACCCGCATCGTGCTGCTCCCCACCTCCCACGTGCCGGTCGGGCCGCTCTACAGCCGCTTCCTCGACGAACTCCAGCGCGCCCTGCGCCGCCTGGACTACACGGTGGTCCAGTACGGCAGCCTCGGTCTCGGCGGCGACGAGGCCGCCCGCGCCTGGGCGGAACTGCGGCCCGTGGCGGTGATCTCCCTGGGGGAGATCGCGCTGTCCGCGCAGAACGTGGCCACCCTCAAACGCGCCGGAGCGCGCGCGGTGATCACCCTGGGCCCGGACACGGTGCCGGGGGCGCACGCGCTGGTCATGGACCAGGCGGAGGTCGGCGCCCGCGCCGCCGCCCACCTCGTGGAACGCGGCCGCCGCCGGATCGGGGTGGTCGTACCCGAGGAGGACGGCCTGGACCTGTTCTCCGCGCCCCGCCTCGCCGGCGCCGCCTCGGTGCCGGGCACGGAGGCGGTACGGGCCCTGCCGCTGGCCTACACGGAGGAGTCGGCGGCGGCGCTGGCCGCGCGGTGGGGGGCGCTCGGGCTGGACGGGGTGTTCGCGTACAACGACGAGTACGCGATGCTGCTGATGCGGGCCCTGGAGGACGCGGGACTGCGGATCCCCGGGGACGTGGCGGTGATCGGCGCGGACGACCTGCTGCTCGGGCGGCTGCTGCGGCCGAGGCTGAGCACGGTGCGGATCGAGATGCCGACGGGGGAGCGGCTGGCGGGGTTGGTGGACGCGGCGGTACGGGATCCTTCGCGGATCACGGAGCGGCACGACCTGATGTCGGCGGTGGCGGTGCCGCGCGATTCGACGCCCTGACAGGTGGGCCCGTCCGCGGGTGGGTGTGCCGCTGCGCGGGCTGGTTCCCCCACCCGCCCCCGCCCGGCAGCCACCCCACCCGCACCCAGCCGCCTGGCAGGGGCACCGCCCGGCGGGGCAGGCACGGCACCCTCACCCCGCCAACCGGCCGGGGCGACGGCAACCGCAGGGGCCCGTTGACAGGCGGTGATGCCGCGGCGGAGACTGCGGGCGCGCCCCACCGGGCGCGCCCGGGGGTGTGTCCCGGTGCCCACACCGGCACCGGCCCGCCGCCGACCGTACGGAGCCGCCCAGGAGAGCCCCCATGAGCATCCGCACCGTCCGCGACGTCTACGTCGTCGACGCCGTCCGCACCCCGATCGGCAAGTTCGGCGGAGCCCTGGCCGGGGTCCGCCCCGACGACCTCGCCGCGCACGTCGTGCGCGCGCTGGTGGACCGTACGCCCGACCTCGACCCCGCCCGCATCGACGACGTCGTCTTCGGCGACGCGAACGGCGCCGGCGAGGACAACCGCGACGTCGCGCGGATGGCGGTGCTGCTCGCCGGGCTGCCGGTCGGCGTCCCCGGTGTGACCGTCAACCGCCTCTGCGGATCCGGCCTCGAAGCCGTCATCCAGGCGGCCCGCGCCATCGCGCTGGGTGACGCCTCCGTCGCCATCGCCGGCGGCGTGGAGTCGATGAGCCGCGCCCCCTGGGTGGTGCAGAAGCCCGAGCGCGCCTTCCCGGCCGGGCACCAGCAGATGTGGTCCACGACCCTCGGCTGGCGGATGACCAACCCCCTCATGCCCGCCGAGTGGACCGTCTCCCTCGGCGAGGGTGCCGAGCTCGTCGCCGAGAAGCACGGCATCACCCGCGAGGCACAGGACGCCTTCGCCCTGGAGAGCCACCGCAAGGCCGCGGCCGCCTGGGCCGGCGGCCTGTACGACGACGAGGTCGTCCCCTTCCCCGGAGTGGAACTCCCGCGCGACGAGTGCATCCGCGAGAACTCCACCCCCGAGGCGCTCGCCCGCCTCAAGCCGGCCTTCCGGACGGACGGTTCGGGTACCGTCACGGCCGCCAACGCCTCCCCCCTCAACGACGGCGCGGCGGCCCTGCTGCTCACCGACGAGGAGGGCCTGGCGGCCACGGGCCGCGAACCGCTCGCCCGGATCAGCGCCTCCGCCGTCACCGGCATCGAGCCGCAGCTCTTCGGGCTCGGTCCGGTCGACGCCGTGGAGCGGGCCCTCGGCAAGGCGGGCCGCTCCCTCGCGGACCTGGCCGCCTTCGAGCTGAACGAGGCCTTCGCCGCACAGGCGTTGGGCTGTCTGGCGGCCTGGCCGGAGCTGGACCCCGCCGTGGTCAACCCGCGCGGCGGTGCCATCGCCCTCGGCCACCCCCTCGGCGCGTCGGGCGCCCGGCTGGCCGGTTCGGTGGCGCACCAGCTGGCGGCGGCCGGTTCGGGCACCGGCATGGCGGCGCTGTGCATCGGCGTGGGCCAGGGCATCGCCCTCGTCCTGGAGCGCTGACTCTCTCGGCACACCGCCCTGGCAGACCCCCGTCGATCGTTTCCGGTCACGGGGGTTCGTCAACTGCCCAATAACAGAACAGAGATGACGTCCCCGGTCTGGCACGATGGCGCCTGCTGCCGCCCCCCCCGCCCCGCCCGCCCATCCCCACCCGGAGGCCACGCGCCATGCCGCTGCTCGATCCGACCCTCTGGCAGGACGGACCCACACTCACCGGCGGTACCGCCCCCGTCGTCGAACCGGCGACCGGCCGTACCCTCGCCACCGTCGACCTCGCCGCCCCCGCCGACGTCGCGGAGGCGGCCGTACGGGCCGGGGCCGCGCAGCTCGACTGGGCGCGGGCCACGCACCTGGAGCGGGCGGCCGTACTGCGGCGCGCCGGCGACCTGTTCTCGGTCCACGCGGACGAGCTGCGGGAGTGGCTGGTCCGGGAGTCCGGCTCCATCCCCGGCAAGGCGGACTTCGAACTGCACGTCGCCGCCCAGGAGTGCTACGAGGCCGCCGCTCTGGCCTCGCGCCCGGCCGGGCAAGTGCTGCAGAGCGAGGCCCCGAGGCTCTCCTTCACCCGCCGGGTCCCGGCCGGGGTGGTCGGGGTGGTCGCGCCGTTCAACGCGCCGCTGATCCTGTCCATACGGTCGGTCGCCCCCGCGCTCGCGCTCGGCAACGCCGTCCTGCTCAAGCCGGACCGCCGCACCGCCGTCAGCGGCGGCCTCGCCCTGGCCGCCGTCTTCGCGGCGGCCGGACTCCCGGCCGGGCTGCTGCACGTGCTGCCCGGCGGGGCCGGGACGGGGGCCGCGGTGGTCGCGGACCCGCGCGTACGGGTGGTCTCCTTCACCGGGTCCACCGCGGCAGGCCGGGCCGTCGGCGAGCTCGCGGGCCGCCACCTCAAGCGGGCGCACCTGGAGCTGGGCGGCAACTCGGCCCTCGTCGTCCTCGCCGACGCCGACGTCGAGGCGGCCGTCGCGCAGGCCTCCTGGGGCTCCTTCTTCCACCAGGGCCAGATCTGCATGACCGCCGGCCGGCACCTCGTCCACACCTCCCTGTACGACGAGTACGTGGAACGGCTCGCCGCCCGCGCCGAGGCCCTCGCCGTCGGGGACCCCTTCCGCGAGCGCGTGCACCTGGGGCCGCTGCTCGACCGGACCCAGCTGGAACGGGTCCACGGCCTGGTCGGGGCGAGCGTCGAGCAGGGCGCGAAGCTCGTCGCGGGCGGCACCCACCGGGACCTTTTCTACCGGCCGACCGTGCTGGCGGGCGTGGCCGACGACACCCCGGCCTACGCCGAGGAGGTCTTCGGCCCGGTGGCGCCCGTACGCTCCTTCGCGACCGAGGACGAGGCGGTGGAGCTGGCCTCGGCCGGGCCGTACGGGCTCTCCCTGGGCATCGTCACCGGCGACGCGGCGCACGGCCTGGAGCTGGCGCGGCGGATACCGACCGGCATCGCGCACGTCAACGACCAGACCGTCAACGACGAGGCGGTGGCCCCCTTCGGCGGGGTCGGCGCCTCCGGCACGGGGGCCCGGTTCGGGGGCGAGGCCAACCTGGACGCCTTCACCGAGCTGCGCTGGACCACGGCCCGCACCACCCCGCCCGGTCACCCGTTCTAGTGCTTGACGCCCGGAGCCGGAATGCCGCGGTGCAGCCGTTCGTTCCAGCAGGACACCCGTAAACAGGAGGTCTGGACACCGTGGCTACTGTCGAGCTCACCAAGGAGAACTTCGACGAGACGGTCAGCGAGAACCCGTTCGTGCTGATCGACTTCTGGGCGGGCTGGTGCCGCCCCTGCCTCCAGTTCGCCCCGGTCTACGAGAAGGCCTCCGAGGCCAACCCCGACCTGCTCTTCGCCAAGGTCGACACCGAGGCCCAGCAGGAGCTGGCCGCGGCCTTCTCGATCACCTCGATCCCGACGCTGATGATCGTCCGGGACCAGGTGGCGATCTTCGCGCAGCCCGGAGCACTGCCGGAGGCCGCGCTCACCGACATCATCGGCCAGGCCCGCGCCCTCGACATGGACGAGGTACGGGCGAAGATCGCCGAGGCGGCGAAGGGGGCCGCGGAGCCCGGCGCGCCGGAAGCCTGACATTGCCGGACACGGCCCCGGCCGTGCGGTGACACTGGACCGCATGACCGAAGCCGTGGAGTACGACGTCGTGGTGCTCGGCGGGGGACCGGCCGGCGAGAACATCGTCGACCGGACCCGCGCCGCGGGGCTGAGCACGGCCCTGGTGGAGAGCGAGCTCGTCGGCGGCGAGTGCTCGTACTGGGCCTGCGTCCCCAGCAAGGCCCTGCTGCGCCCGGCGCTCGCCCGCGCCGACGCCCGCCGGGTGCCGGGGCTCGCGGAGGCCGTGCGGGGGCCGCTCGACTCCGCGGCGGTCTTCGCGCACCGCGACTACTGGACGGGCCACTGGAAGGACGACGGCCAGCTGGACTGGCTCGAATCCATCGGAGCCCACCTCTACCGGGGCCACGGCCGCCTCTACGGCATCCGCAAGGTCGCCGTGACCAGCCCCGAGGGCGTGCACCACGTCCTCTCCGCCCGGTACGCCGTGGTCGTCGCCACCGGCAGCCGGGCCGTGGTCCCGGACCTGCCCGGGCTCGCCGGAGCCGGGGCGTGGACCAGTCGTGAGGCCACCTCCGCCCGGGAAGTACCGGCCCGGCTGCTGATCGTCGGCGGTTCGGTGGTGGCCGCCGAGATGGCCACCGCCTGGCAGGCCCTCGGCTCGCAGGTCACCGTGCTGGTGCGGGGCTCCGGGCTGCTGCCCCGGATGGAGCCCTTCGCCGGGGAGCTGGTCGCCGAAGCCCTGACCGAGGCCGGCGCGGTGGTCCGTACCGGGGTGGCGGTGGAGGCGGTCGTGCGGGACGGCCCGGCCGGCCCGGTCACCTTGGTCCTTGAGGGCGGCGAGCTGCTGGAGGGCGACGAGCTGCTGATGGCGACCGGCCGCGCGCCCCGGACCGAGGACATCGGCCTGGACACCGTCGGGCTGACCCCCGGCGACTGGATCCCGGTCGACGAGACCTGCCGGGTCACCGGCCACGACTGGCTCTACGCCGTGGGGGACGTCAACCACCGCGCGCTCCTCACCCACCAGGGCAAGTACCAGGCCCGTATCGCGGGCGCCGCCATCGCCGCCCGGGCGGCCGACCCGGGCGCCCCGGCCCTCGACACCGGCCGCTGGGGCGCGCACGCGGCCACCGCCGACACCGCCGCCCTCCCGCAGGCCGTCTTCACCGACCCGGAGGCCGCGGCGGTCGGCCTCACGCTCGCCGAGGCGGAACGGGCGGGCCACCGGGTCCGTGCCGTCGACCACGACCTCGGCAAGGTCTCCGGCGCGGGCCTGTACGCCGACGGCTACCGGGGCCGGGCCCGGATGGTCGTCGACCTCGACCGGCGGGTGCTGCTGGGCGCCACCTTCGTCGGTCCTGGCGCCGCCGAGCTGCTGCACGCGGCGACCGTCGCCGTCGCGGGGGAGGTGCCGGTCGACCGGCTGTGGCACGCGGTCCCGGCCTTCCCGACCATCAGCGAGGTCTGGCTGCGGCTCCTGGAGGCCTTCCGGGGCTGACCCCGAGGCCCCGGAGTGACCCGGCGCCGCTTCGTACTCACTCCGGCTCCGGCGGGGCCGCCGCCCGCGCGAGTACGGCGACCACCTCCTCGTCCGGGGTCTGGGAGAAGTCCCGGTACCACTCCCCGACCGCGCGGAACGCGGGCGGGGACGACAGGCACACCACCTCGTCCGCCGGCCCGCGCAGCCACGCGACCGCGTCCGGCGGGGCCACCGGAACGGCCAGGACGACCCGTGCCGCGCCCGAGGCGCGCGCGATCTCGCAGGCGGCCGCGGCCGTGGCGCCGGTGGCGATCCCGTCGTCGACCACGATCACCGTGCGGCCGTCGAGCGGCACCCGGGCCCGCCCCTCGCGGAACCGGTGCGCCCGCCGCTCCAGCTCCGCCTCCTCGGCGTGCTCGACCTCGGCCAGCTCCGCCGCCGAGGCGCGGCTGCGGCCCAGGACGTCCTCGTTGATGACGCGCACCCCGCCCTCGCCGATGGCGCCGAAGCCCAGCTCACGGTGGTGCGGGACGCCGAGTTTGCGGACGACGATCACGTCCAGGGGAGCGCCCAGTGCCCGTGCCACCTCGAAGGCCACGGGCACGCCGCCGCGCGGCAGCCCGAGTACGACGGGGTCTTCTTTTCGAAGGTCCCGCAGCGCGTCCGCGAGACGCCGTCCCGCGTCCGCGCGGTCGGTGAAGATCACAGCGGCTCACCCCGTTCCGGGCGTCCCCTTCGAACGAACCCCATCGGCGGGCCGCGCGCAACCGGAGCCCGCCGGAGAGCGGACGGGAGCGAGCCGGCGCCCCTACCGGGTGGTGACCGCCCGGCGGTAGCTGCTGCCGTCGCGGGTCCGGGTGAGCCGGCCGGAGGTGATCAGATGGCGGCGCAGCGCGGAGCAGTCCTCGTGCACGGTCCGCAGCGCCTCGTTGACCTCGGGCTCGGAGTACTCCCGGCCGGCCGCGAACAGGGTCTCGCTGAGGTGCTCCAGCAGCTGCTCGCGCCGGGCGGCCTTGCGGGGGATGGCGATGAGACGTCCGCCGGAGAAGAGGTCGGCGACCCCGCGTCGCGGTGCCTGGTCCGCGGATTCCCTCTGGTCGGTGCCGTGTTGACCGGTGCTGTGCCGATCGGTGTTCTGTGACATGCCCCGAGCTTCGCCCGGGGCCGCCGGGCCGTGCAACGCGTTTTCCCCCGCTCTCCGGGACGGCCCGGGGAGCGGGGGACGCGGGGCGGGAGCCGTCAGGGCGTGACGGTGATCTGCTGGGAGGGGTCGGTGACGTCGGTGACCTTGTAGACCGCGTTGAAGGTGGACGTGGTCGCGCTGGTCGGGCAGCCGAAGCCGCCGGTGACGGTGACCGGGACGGTCGCGTTGGTGAAGGTGAGGCTCGACGGCGCGCCGTTCGCCCAGTTCCCCGGGACGGTCGCCGCCCCGGCGGGCGCCGCGGTGACGGTGCAGTTGGCCAGACCGGTGGTCTGGAGGACGAGCCCGCCGGCCGGAACGGTCATGGTCGCGGTGACCGGGGAACCGTTCTGCATGGACACCGCCCAGGCGCCGCTCGTCGTCACCGTCGGGGTCACGCCCGGCATGCTGGACGTACAGGAGCTGTAGGTCGGCGGGGAGATGGGCGAGGAGACGGGGCCCGCCGGGTTCTGGTTGCCGGGGGCGGCCGGCACCGAGCCGGTGGACACGGAGACCGTGCAGGTCACCGTGACCGAACCGGCCTTGAGGGTGGCCTTCCCGCTGAGGGTGGCCTTGAAGGCGTGCCCGGCCGGGGTGACGGTGGTCGACCCGGCCGCCGGTAACGGCGCGGCGGTGGCGGAGGCCGAGGCCACCGTCAGAGCTGCCGCGGCGGCCATCCCGAGGGCGAACGCGGTACGCGTACGGCTCATGGCTGTGCTCCTTGGGGATCGGGGTGCGGAGTGGGGGAGTTCCCGGCGGGGGAGGGCCGGGCGGGGGCGGCGGAGCCCCCGGCGCGCGGGTCGGCGTACGGCTGCCAGGCGAAGACCATGCCGCCGCCGACGATGCCGAGCAGGGTGCCGATCAGGAACCCGCCGAGGTTCGACAGGACCAGAGCGGCGGTGGCGACGAGGGTGGTGAGGATCCCGGCGAGGGTGCGCTGGGCGGGGGAGAACCAGGCGGTGAGACCGAGGATGATCATGACGAGGCCCATCAGGACGGACGGGATCCCCGCCACACCCTGCTGGAGCATGATCTTCAGGGGGGCCAGCGGCAGCACGCTGATCCACACCCCCGCCAGAACGGCGAAGAGGCCGCCCCAGAAGGGCCTGCCGCGCCGCCACCGCCGCCAGCGGCTCAGAAGCATTCCTTCTTGCCCTTGCTGATGTTCATGCTCAGCCCGGAAAGCTTGAAGGTGCCGGCGTTGGTCGCCCACGCCGTCTGCTGGAGACTGCTGATGCTGACCTTGTCCGCCTGCTGGGCGAACAGGTCCTGCATGCCCTGCGCCTCGGCCGGGCCCTTGTCGAGGGTGGAGGCGTCGCGCCCGATCTCGATGTTCGTGAACTCCGCGTCACCGGCGAGCTGGGTGGCGTCCACGAACAGGTTGGCGGCCTCGACGGGGGCCTTCTTGCCGGCGGTCAGGTTGAGGGAGATGTCCCCGATGACCGGCAGGCTGGTGACCACCGACTGGCAGAGGTCGTGGAGCTTCGCCTCCTTGATGGCGGTGACCGCCACCGGGATCAGCTCCTGGCGGGCGTTGACGTCGACACTGCCGTACTGGGCGAAGCCCTCGCCCTCCAGGCTCTGTGCCGACACCTTGAACTGCTGCCCCGACACCGCGAAGGAGGCGGCGAGCGCTCCCTCCGCGAGGGCGATGCCGAGGCCGGCGGTGACCGCGACGGCGGGCGCGGTCAGCAGCGCGAACCTGCGCCAGCGGACCCGGCCGCCGTCTCTGACGAGCTCGTCACCGGGCGGCTCCGGGGAGGAGCCGGGCCCGGGTTCCGATAAGTTCGGTGAATCTGCCATGAGATGGTCCTTATCTCGGCTGTGCACCTTTGTCACCGACGAGTTGAATGTAAGAGTGCCAATGGTGGTTGGCAAGGTTGTGCGAGTGCACCCTTTAGGCCGACTCCTACTGCTCCGTACGCAGCAGTTCGGCTACCTCCGCCTCCACCCGGCGCCCCATCGCCCGCGCGAACTCCGTGGCCACCACCTCGCCCGCCACCGGCCGCAGGGCCGAAACCGCCTCCCGCACGTGATCCAGCTGGCTGGCCGAAAGCCGCCCCAGCCCCTCCGCGCCGATCACGTGCCGCCGGAACAGCGCAACGAACCGGTCCGCCAGCGCCGCCGCCTGCACCTGCACGAAGTCCCCCGCGTCCAGGATGTCCCCCAGCGGCACCCCCTGCCGCACCAGTGCCACCGTCGCCTCCAGCAGCCGCCGGCTCGGATACGTGACCAGCTCGCCGTCCAGGCGTACGTAGCCCAGCTCGGCCGCCCGCCGGGTGTGCTCGGCGGTAGCCCCCGGGCCGAACAGCTCGCGCAGCTCGGCCCGGGTCATGGTCACCGGCTCCTCCTGCACCCAGTCCCGGGTCATCTCCCGCTCCAGGCCCAGGAGTTGGGAGAGCCCGCCGCCGTGCTCCCAGGCGGCCAGCAGCTCGCCGATGCCGTTGACGGTGTACCCGCGCCCCAGCAGGTCGCTGATCAGCCGCAGCCGGGTCAGGTGGTCGTCGGAGTACCAGGCGATCCGGCCCTCCCGGCGCGGCGGCGGCAGCAGCCCGCGCTCCTGGTAGTAGCGCAGGTTGCGGACCTTGACCCCCGCCGCCCGGGCCACGTCCTCCCGGCGGTAGCGCCGCCCCCCGCCCGTGCCGTCCGCCGTGCCGTCCGTCCCGTCGCCGGCCCTGCCGTCCGTCTGCGCCTCGGTGCTCACGCGGCCGAGTGTAGGACCTACCGGCGGGTGTACCGGCAGGTCACATGGGGCGGGGCCGCGCCTCGCGCTTGACGGCCCGCAGCACGACGAACCTCGGTTCGCTCGCGGCGACTTCACAGTTGCCGAAGAGGCGCTTCAGGTGCGTGTGGTAGCCCATGTGCCGGTTGGCGACCACCCACAGCTCCCCGCCCGGGCGCAGCGCCTTGCGGGACTGCGCGAACATGCGCAGCGCCGTCGCGTCCGTCGTCGCCTGGTGCGAGTGGAAGGGCGGGTTGTTGAGGATCAGGTCCACCGAGGAGGGCGCCAGCATGGCCACGCCGTCGCCGACGAGGAACTCCGCCGTCCGCCGGCCCGGGCGGACGTTGGCCTCGTACGTGGCCCGCGCCGAGGCGACCGCCTGGTAGGACTCGTCGGTGAAGACCACCTCGGCGTCCGGGTCGGCGACCTGCACGGCCGTCCCGACGACACCGTTGCCGCAGCCCAGGTCCACGACGCGGGCCCCGTCGGTGTTGGTCGGGATGCTCTGGAGGAAGAAGCGCGTACCGACGTCCAGCCGGTCCGCGCAGAAGATCCCGGCGTGGTTGACCGTCTTCAGCCCGGCCCCCGAGCCGCCGTCCTCGTCCACCGTGTAGGTCACCGGCCACGGCGAGGCGCCCGCGGCGGCCAGGACCGCCGGATCGGGGGTGCAGAAGATCAGCCGGGCCTTCTTCTCCGCGAGGGAGGTCCGCGTCGGCCCGAGGATCTTCTCGAAGAGGTTCAGGGTGGAGGTGTGGATCTCCTTGACCATGCCGGTGCCCACGACGACGGTGCCCTCGTGCACGTGCGGGGCCAGCCGGTGCAGCTGGTCCTCCAGCAGCGCCAGGCTCTTGGGGACCCGGACGAGGAGTACGTCGATCCGCGCGGGCGGCGCGTCCCGCGTGGTCAGCAGGGTCACCGTGGACTTCGCGGTGCCGATCCCGGCCCGGTCGAGGTTCCCCTCGGTGGCCGCCCGGGCCAGCGCGGAGTCGGCGATCTGCGTCGGGTGGTAGGCGGCCAGGGCCGTCGTCAGCGCGCCCCAGCGGTCGCCGACGACCGTGATCTGCCCGGCGCCGGCCAGGTCCACCGGGCCGCGCTCGCCGGTACCGGCGTCGAGGTGGCGCAGCAGGTACTCGTCGGCGGCGTCCCAGGCTCGGAGCCGGTCGCGGGGGTCGGCGGGGAAGCGGGTGAGTTCGTAGGAGCCGAAAGGCGTGGTCAGGCGGTTCATATCGGGACCCAGGCTAGCCGAGACGGCCCGCTGTCCGTGTCGGGCCGCACTCGGCGCCCTGACATTCCGCGCGAAGGAGCAGCGCCGCCCCACCCGCACGCCGCTAAGTTGGCGGCATGAGCAATCTCGATCGCCAGCCCGCTCTCTCCGCCTGCGGCGGCCGCGGCTTCGTCGTGGCCGAGCCCGTACGCGAGCTCCTCAGCCCGCGCACGGTCAAGCTCGGGGAGTCCACCGAGGTCCGCCGACTCCTGCCGAACCTGGGCCGCCGCATGGTGGGCGCCTGGTGCTTCGTCGACCACTACGGCCCGGACGACATCGCGGAAGAACCCGGCATGCAGGTGGCCCCCCACCCGCACGCCGGCCTGCAGACCGTGAGCTGGCTGCACGAGGGCGAGGTCCTGCACCGCGACAGCGTCGGCAGCCTCGCCACGATCCGCCCGCGCGAGCTGGGCCTGATGACCTCCGGCCGGGGCATCAGCCACTCCGAGGAGAGCCCGCGCCCCCACGCCCGCTTCCTGCACGGCGCCCAGCTGTGGGTGGCCCTCCCCGACGCCCACCGCGACGTCGCCCCGCACTTCCAGCACCACGCGGACCTCCCGCGGGTCACGGCCCCCGGCCTGGACGCGACGGTCATCCTGGGCACCCTGGACACGGCGGCCTCCCCCGGCACCGCGTACACCCCCATCGTCGGCGCGGACCTCGCCCTGACGGCCGGCGCCGAGACCCGCCTCCCGCTGGACCCGGACTTCGAGTACGCGGTCCTGTCGATGTCCGGCGAAGCCCACGTCGACGGCGTCCCGGTCCTCCCGGGCTCGATGCTCTACCTGGGCTGCGGCCGCACCGAACTCCCCCTGCGCGCGGCCTCGGACGCGGGCCTGATGCTGCTGGGAGGGGAGCCGTTCGAGGAGGAGATCGTGATGTTCTGGAACTGGATCGGGCGGTCACACGATGATATCGCGCAGGCCCGCGAAGACTGGATGAACGGGTCGAGATTCGGTGAAGTGAAGGGATACGACGGGCCTCCGCTTCCTGCCCCGGAGCTCCCGCCGACGCACCTGAAGCCCAGAGGGAGAGTGCGTTGACCTGCTTGTTCATGTGGGGCGAGGGTCGGGTGTGGTGGTTGGCCCCGACCCTCCACTTATGACTTAGCCGGGGAGGTCGCTGGACGCGGTGCGAGAACCTCTCGTGCCGACGGTCGAGTCTCACGTGTCGCAGGCTGTCACCAAGTTTGGTCGGACGGATGCTGACCTTTTGCTGACTTTACTGACGAGTAGTTAGATTCCCCTGCGCGTTAGGTAAGTCCTCTTGCCCGCGAAGGGCAGTGCCGGCTGCCGCTGCGCCGCCGGTTCCTGCGGTCGCGACTTTGGATCCGGCCCGCTGTGCGATTCGTCGATGAAGTGTGCGTGGCAGATCTTGTGCACAAGTGACAACGCCTTGCCTGTCCGGTCCCTCCCCCAGGCCGTGCCGGAACACCGTGTGCATGCCGGAGGTCTACGGGTCCGAGGCGACTGGATGCTCGCGCGGGGCGGCCTCTCTGAGATCGTGTGACCGCGTCCACGGGCCCTACATCCCACCGGTGTGTGGGCCGCCAGGAGAGGGCGCCGCCCATGGACTGCCGCTGCGGGGTGCCGAGCGTTCTCGCCCTGGCAGCCGCAGTCAGGATCGGACTACGACGTCCAGGTATCGCTGGACCGGCTTGAAGAGTCCTTACGGGTGTACCGCGGGATCCCCGGCAGGGTCACCCACGCGACCTCGGCGATTTCATCGGCGTCCGCCACATTGCGCGGTCCCACCGGCCCCTCGCAGGCCGTGTATGACACTTGCCGGCCGGTAAGGGGATGGCCCCGATCGCCCAGTGGCGCAACAGCGACCACGTCCACGCCGGCCTCCTCCTTCGCCTCGCGGGCGGCGCCTTCCTCGCAGGTCTCGCCCGGTTCGAGATGCTCACCAGGCTGATGGCGCCGGTTCCGCTTGAACACGGCACCCTGAAGCGTCGCGCGGCGACGTCGCCTGATGCCCTGCGCCAGGGGGCGCCCATAGCGGGGCGAGTTACGGCTTTCGTCGCCGGCTTTGTCGCGCCCGTGCCTGGGCCTCAACCTGGCGGTCCCGTTCGCTGCGCGCTTCCGCCAGACGAGGCCGGAGGTCGGGTTCATGCAGGACGAGAAGTTCGAGACCTGCCATTTTGCACTGTTCCCGGGCTTCCTTCAGGAGCGGCTCGGGGATGATGTCAATTGCCGCCATGACGTGCACGTCGGCCTTGAGGCGGTGGCTGAGTTCGACGTCACGGCTAATCTGGCCTTCCTTGGCGAACTCGGAGGCGCTGACCTTCGCCTCGCCTGCGAGGACCTTTCCCTCGTAGACACCGAAGATGTCGACTTCGTTCGTGTCGCCATCTTCGAAGACAACGTCGACGCCGGGGAGGAAGTGTGAATCGGGGGCACGTTCCTTCAGGGCGGCGACGACGAGCAGGTGGGTGAGCACACCGTTGTCAACGGCTCGGTCGATGAACCCGTTGAGGCGATACATGATCTCGACGGACTTACCGTTGTCCCGCCCGTACCGATCCGGTGCCGAGCAGGCAGGGCAGACGGCCTGGCCGGTGCTCGCTTGTAGAGGGATGAAGCTGTGTAGTCTGCACTGCTCGCAGTCCAGTCCAAGCCCGCGCTCGGCCCACCCCTGCTCACACGCCCTCTCGAGAGCGGGAGTCACCTGTTGGGGCCGCCAGTTGTTCAGGGCGTTCGTAGCGGAACGGAACTTCCGGTCCATGCGTCCACCGAATTCGCGGGCGAGCTCTTTGGCGTCCTCGAGCAGGATGCGCCCCGGAATGCGATGGTCCAGAGCCTTGATGAAGTGCTCGGTTCGCTCGGTCTTGAGGGCGGTGAGGGACTCCACAACGAGTAGGTCGAGAAGTGCACTGACGTCGGACTGCTGGGCGATGGTGACGCCGATCTTCCCCGGCGTCGACAGCTCGAATCGGTTGGCGGCTTCGCTCAGGAGCCGAGGTACGACCTCCACCAGCTTCGGGATGGTGAGGGTCAGCCGAGGCCAGTCCAGCCACGGCAGGGAAACGGGCATCTGTAGTTGGTCACCGTGCCAGGACGCCGGAAGTCGAATCTGACCCCGGCCTTGTTCCGTGATCATACGAGCGACCACGGGATGCTTTGGAAGACCGTTGAACGGCTCTCCGGCAAGACGGAGAAGACCGGCTGCCGGGGGCCGCAGGGTGACGGGTAGCTTGACGTCGAACCGGCTCGGCCCGGCGAACTGGTGGAAACCACTGCGCTTCATGGCACCCCACCGGCGATCGAAGAGCCATCCTGAAGAGACGTCCAGATTGATCGCGTAGGTCAGAGGCTCAGGAGCCTCAGCAAGACGGCTGTGGCGGAGTTCATGGTCGATCGATGCGACAAGACCGGCCTGATGCGCCGCTTCGTGCAGTTCATCCTCCGCAACGCTCTGACTGATGAAGACGACGTCCGGTTGAACTCGGAGCACCGAGTGGGCCTGTGCCAGCCGGATGTCGCGCGCGAAGTTGATCCAGTTCTTCGGCGCATCGTCGGGGAACAGCAAGAGGGGCATCTCGGTGTGTACGTGCAAGCGCAGAGCACGAGCATTCCAAAACCACAGGACGTCGGGCAGAGAGTCCGGCCGGGCAATGACCACAACGATCGGCAGCTCGTCATGCACGCTCTGACTTGAGCTTTGGTGTTCCTGAAAGCTGGCCATGCCTTGCTGTAGGGCCGTGGCGCCGGTGCTCTGTGCGGCGCCTAGGAGAGTGTCCTGCGCGGGGATCACGGGACTTTGGAATGCGGCTTCGTCTGGAGCGTCGTAGATGCCCGCCACTGCCACGGCCCACAGCGGTCCCTCCGGATCTGCCCGGAAGCAGGTGTCCGCTGCCGGACCGATCAGACTCTGGCAGGCAGCCTCAGGCCGGCTCGTGAACTGCCAGATTCCTGTCGAGCCCATGGCGTCGAGGGCCACGAGCGGAAGATTCCAGGAGTCGGCAAGTTCCTGAGCACGTCCAGGGTCGACGTTCACATTGACGAGCGCTTGGACATCCGCGACTCGGACCAGCTCCGCTGTCGCGACGGTGCCAGCATCCGTAGAGGCTTCGATGATCGGCTCGGTCATGCCGCCCCAGCGTTGGGTGGCCGCCCGCACCGCCGCCCGGAAACCGCTCGTGCTGCCTTCAGCGATGAGGTAGACCACCCTCGCGGGAAGAATGGCTACTTCGATGAGGCGGTGGCCAAGATACTCCTGGTGCTCCATTGAGCCACCCAACCAGAGTGCAGTTCGCGGCGTGGCCGGTTCGGCAGGCTTCGTTGGGCCCGAGGCTGTGGCCGCCTCACCGCCAAGGTGCCTGTTCGCGTTGTGCCTGTTGCCGCGCGGAGGCGGCGTCTGTGCGCGCCATGGACAGGAAGTGGGGGAGCCGCCCGGCTGCTTGGGTGTTCCACCAACAGTGGGCGTCGGGCGAGAACGCGGCCTTGGGGACGTTGTCGATGGCTTCTTGGTACACGGGGGGCGAGTCGTGCCACTCGGTGTCGCTGATCAACCGCAGGGATCGGCGCGAGAGACCATCAAGGAGGGTGAAGAGCCGGGGGACTGCCGTCAGACGGTGTTGGCTGGAGCCGGCCGGGCGGACACCGCCTGGATACTGGGTCCAGAGGAGGTACTGGGCCGGCCACGGAAGATCGATCCCCTCGCGTCCGTCGTAGGCCACGACCACCGGTTCGGCCATGGAAGCGGCGATGCCGGTGACCATTCCGCGCCCCGCGTGGTGCAGTTGATCGGTCAGCCTGACCACCCACGGTTCGTCCTGTAGGTCGCGCTTGATCGAACGCTCCAGGGCGGCGTACGCGCGCGCCCAACGTGCCGCGACTGGGGAGGCGTGGTCGTTCTGCTCGGCAGGAGTGAGACGCATCAGGGCGTTGAGCCAGCTCTCGCACCATCGGTCGAAGCCGGACTGGTAGCCATAGCGTGCCGTGCCCGATGACGAGGCCTTCACCTCCTGCGCGTCAAGGGCCCGCTCGCAGATCTCCTCCCAGGTCTCCTGCCAGGGCAGCCGGAACTTCCCGGGCCGGCGGCGTCGGAAGTCGGAGTCGAGGAGCGCGGCCGTCCCGATCAGGAGCAGCTCTTCCTGAGCCTTCCCGTTGCGGTAGGCGTCGGCATGGAGTTCTGCCAACCGATCACGCGCAGCGCCCAGTGCTGAGAGCGGCTTCCGTAGGAGGCGGTGGGCGTCTTTCGGGTTGCTCCAGTCCGGACCGTGGATCCCGAACGTGAGGACGTCGCAGTACGCCTCCAGGTCATGCCTGGAGGAGAGCCGGCCCGCGAGTGTCGCCAGTTCCTCCATGCGTGAGATCAGACGGCGGGCCTGCGTGTAGTAGTCGGGGAACGGGTTGGGGCAACGCCGGCACCCCCCGGGCTCCGGAACGTCGGCCATGCTGCCACGATCCGGCACCCGCAGGCTGACGTCAGCCCGCTGGGGAGAAGTACGGAACGCCCCGCACTCCGCCGACAGATGGAGCACCGAGCCGCTCGCCGTGTGCCACAGCGGTACGTCCATTCCCGCCAGCGGGCCCAATGGCACGTCGTGTGCCGTGGGAAGGGGTGCCTGGTCATGTGCTGCAACGCTCGCGGACACGCTCGTGAGCTCCTGCCTCGGGATGCCGAATGCGTACCGCACCAGCCTGTCGTACGTCTCAGCGCTATGGCGCGGCTTTCGCCGATCGAGTGACGGCGCCGAGGTCCGGTCCCGCTGGTGTGGCTCTACTGACCGGCTTTCGGCCTTGTGGTCCGGTGCGGTGGGAGGCCACGGCAAGAGGCGGGGATGGACGTTGGTGGAATCCAGTTCAAGGTCTCCGACGTGCGGGCGTGATCAAACAGCAGCGAATCGCGTCCTGGTAGCCGCGGTCAAGGTTGAAGGGCAGCGTCCAGGTATCGCTGGACCGGCTCGAAGAGTCCGTACGGGACGTATCGTGGGATCTCGGAGAGGGTCGCCCACGCGACCTCAGCGATTTCATCAGCGTCCGCCACATGCGCGGTCCCGCCGACTACTTCGCAGGCGGTGTACGACACATGCCTACCGGTGATCGGATGGATCCGCTCGCCCAGCTGGCCAACGACGGCCACGTCCAGGCCGGCCTCCTCCTTTGTCGCGCGGACGGCGGTCTCATCGAAGGACTCACCCGGTTCGACTTTGCCCGCCGGGAACTGCCATGAGAGTTGGCCCTCTACAACCCGTCGCCGTACGAGCAGTACTCGGCCTTCATGAACCACAACGGCCCCGGCAACGCGACGCTCAGGACCAGCATTGCCAGTCGGCGACGCCTCTCCGTCACTCACGGCATCATCCCTCGAAGAGCATTTCTTCCACCGCGGCCGGCGCCGCTGCCTCCTGCCGTGCGCGCTCGAACTCGAGCTGCCAGGCTCGCGCCTCGGCATAAGCAACGTGAACCATGCTGCCCGGACACAGCACCAATGACCGGGGCTCGATCTTGTGGTCCTTGACCGATCCGTACCCGATCCGTTTGGTAGGCAGCAAGGCGTGCGGAACGGAGCAAGAAGGGCATGGAGCCTTCGGGAGGGTCGCCATGTCACCAGGATGGCCTAACGAGCCCCGGCGTGGCAGGGAGCGCGCACTGCGGCACGTCGGCGGGCAGCTGGCATCCCTGGCGCATCCGGACGCGCTCACGTGGAGCACGCTGCACAGTGAGCCACGAGTGAGCGATCCGACCCCCTGTTCACCTTCGCACGGCTCGCTCGAGGTGCGACCGCGGGCAACCCGGACCGCCGGAACCAGTGGCAACGGCATGAACGTCCTTGCTATACCTGCGGAATGGCTGGCCAGGGGGAAGGCGGGACGGTGTGACACAGCCGTGGAAGATCATGCTGATCGTGGTCGGGGTGGCCTGCATCACGGCTACGCCGATGGTGTGGTTGCTGACCGGCCCAGGGACTGGGGAGTTGGTCGGGGCGTCGTTGCAGGTCGGCACCGGAGTCGCAGCGCTCGTGTGGGCGTGGTTGCAGCCGCGGCAGGGGAACTCGGCCACGGATTCCGGCCAGGCGAAGGCGTCCGGTGGTGGGTCGGCGCACACCGGGATCCGCAGGCCCGGTGGGGCGGGCACGGGATCGGCGCGGGTGGATCGGACTGGTGACGCGACGGCTGACGGGTCTGGCAGCAGTGCCGGTACCGGGATTGACTACAGCTAGTCTCGGGGGAGCGGGTTGATGGCGGACGAGAACAGATCGGGCGACGCACGGCCGGGCGCGGAGGTGCGGGACAGCGGCGACGCCCGCGCGCTGGACGGCGGCACTGCGATCACCGGACTCAGTGAGGCGACGGCGGCCAGCGCACCCGGCTCCGTCTCGGTCAGGGCGACGGGGGCGGCGTACGCCTCGTACGGTGGGGTGGCAATCACGGGGTACGTGGCGGGCGACGTCCGTGTGACACTGCCGTCCTTACAATCCCGCTCAGTACAGGACTCCGTCCTGCCCGGCGAACGGCGCCCGCGCCTGTTCGGGCGCGAGGCGGAGATCGCCGCAGGCCTAGACATGCTGCGGCGCGGGGAGGGCGGCGATCGGGCGGCGGTTGTGGTGACCGGCGCTCCTGGCATCGGGAAGAGCGACGTCGCCCTGCGCATATCTCGGCTGGCTGCGGAGCGGTACCCGGACGGCCAGTTCCACATCAATCTCGCGCTGTCGACCGGCTCCACGGACCTCGTGTCATCGATACTTCACGTGCTCATTCCTCCCGAGCCTCCTCTGCCGGACCGCCGTGACCAGCAGCTGGCGCTGCTACGGACGACGCTCGCCGACAAGCGCGTCCTCCTGCTCGTCGACGACATCGTCTCAGAGGAGGCGCTCCTTGAGATCCTCTCCGTCGACGGCCCGTTCGCGCTGGTGGGGACCAGCCGCATCAAGCTCAGCGGGCTCAGCGGCCTGGTCCGCCTCATCGACCTCGGTCCACTACCGGCCGCGCCCAGCGAGGAGCTCGTACGGTCGGTTGCCGGCCCCGGCAGGCTGACAGGCGAGCAGACGGCCGCGCTGTCTGCGGCGTGTGCCGGTCACCCGCTCGCCCTGCACATCGCCGCGGCGCATCTGGCCCGCCGGCCCCGCGTGAACGCCGACCGCTACCTGTCCGAGATCACCAACCCCGACCGCAGCGTCAAGGCTCTCGTCGCCGGCCAGACCGCGCTGCAGCCTGTGTTCCAGCAGAGCTTCGACGCGCTCGAACGCGACCAGGCGCAGGTCTTCTCCGCTCTCGGCGTCCTGCCGCACATGTCGTTCACTATCGATGTCGTAGCAGCGGCCATCGCACAGCCTCCGCTGGACGAGGTCGACGACGACAACCTCACGGATACGGCCGCGCTCCTCGACTCGCTGGTCGAGCTCAGCCTCATCGAGCAGATCGACGACGACCGATTCGTGATGCACGAAATTCAGCACCGCTTCGCCCGGCTGACGTCCGCGCCGTGGTCGGGAACGCAACGGGCGGATGTCGTTCGTCACGCCTGTCTCGTCACAGCCGTCCGCGTGAGGTCGTCAACCGATGCGATCGGTTTCCTGGACGAGGAGGCAACCGTCCCTGCCGAAAGTAGTACCGAAGCGCTGCGGTCGCTGGACGCGGACCGTCCGGGCGCGGTCGCTCTCGTCGAAATGGCCCGGCAGTACGAGGCCTGGGACCACCTATTGCTTCTCGCCTTCGTGCTTACCGAGCATCTGCGGGTGGCCAGCCACTGGAAGGAGCTGGACCGCGTCTACCAGTGTGTACAAGAGGCCGGGGAGCTGGCCGGACACGCTAACTGGACGGCCACCGCGCTGCACAACCGGGCTGTGGTTGCCGGGCACCTCGGCGAGAGCCAGGATGCGGTGGATCTGTACAACCATTGCGCCGAAACGGCGCGCGCGGCCAACGATGCCGAGCATCTGTTCATGGCGCAGCTCGGCCTGGGGACGCTGCTGATCAACCTGGGCCGCCCCCGCGACGCCATTGAGTACCTGCGAAGCGGACTGTGCTACTGGCGGACCGTCGGGCATCATCAGGCACTCGTGCTCGCCCTAGGGAACCTGGGCAAGGCGTACCTGGCGGTCGGACAGACCCGCCGGGCCGAGAATTACCTGCGCAACAGCCGGGACCTGAGCCGGAGCAGCGGCTTTGGCGAGATGCTTGCCACCCGGTCGATCGCCAGACTGCTGAGCAGCACGGGACGAGTGGTGGAGGCGGCGGAGGAGTCCGTCCGGGACATCGAACGGGCACGGGCCATCGGCAGCCGGGAGTGGGAGGCGTGGGCGCTGATGGACCTCGCGGAGATCCCGGCCAGCGCCCGGCCGGGGTCGGCTCCGGCCGAGCCGCTCGAGGCTGCCCTGTCCATCCATCAGGAGACGGGTGACGTGCAGGGCCAGGTTCGGGCGTTGTTTCGGCTCGGTGAGGTTGCCGCGCACCGAGCTGACCTCGACCGGGCCGCGACGTACCTGGCGCAGTGCGCCGAGCTCGCTATCGGAATCGGCGACCATCAGCATGCGGCGCGCTCCCTGACCTATCTCGCCTCGTACAGTGGCGGCATCGGGCACTACGACACGGCGGAGTCGCAGTTCAAGGTCGCGTCGGACATGGCCCAGGAGTCCGGCAGCCCAGTTCTCCAGGCAGATGTCCTGCAGAAGCGAGCCCAGTTGCTGTGGCACCGCGGGAGGATCGGAGACACCGTCCGCCTACTGACCGAAGCGGAGCAGGCTCTCGCCGCCACGGACGAGAGTCGGGTACTTGCCCAGGTGCGGGCGGCTCTGGGCGAAGCCCTGGTCGTCGCGGGTCAGTGGCAGAATGGCGGCCGCATGCTGCGGTCCGTGGTCTCCGGCCTCAGCGATGTCGCCTCCCCCAGTACCCGGGCCCGGGCGACATGCGCCTTGGCCGTCCTCCACTCGCGACGGGGCCTGCATACCGAAGCCCTGTCCGCGATCACCAGGGCACTCAACGACTGCGAGCGGCACGACGACGTCAACGGCGTCCTGCACTGCCGGATGGCACTGGGTAATATCCACGCACGGGCCGGGCGGTGGGCCGAAGCTGCCGATCAGTACGAACAGACCGCGCGGGCCGCTGCCGAGCACAGAGATCTCCATGTTCTCCTCTCCGCCCGCGCGCAGGCTGCAGGCTGCATGCTGCATACTGGCAATCGGGACGAAGCGGTCGCCCTTCTGACCAAGAACATCCCGCTCGCCGAAAAGCTCGGCATGGACACTGTGCTGGCATCCCTGCACAGCAACCTCGGTGCCTGCCATGCCAAGACCGGCGACCACCCTGCTGCAGCCGCGTCCTTCCGCACGGCCCTGGAGATCAGCGAACGTCTCGATGACGGCCCCCTGCGCGCCACCTGCCTGTTCAACCTGGCCCGTGCCGAGAAGGCCGTCCATGCATCAAAGGCCGCGCGTTCCCGCGCCCGGCAGGCCTTCGTGCTTCACCAAGCACTCGGCAACTGGGCGGAGGCGGGGGAGACCCTGGTCTTCCTGAGTGCACTCCACCACGAGACGGACCCGGATGGCACCGTGCCCAGCCCCGTGGAGCTCGTGGGCGGCGGCCCGGTCGACCTGTGTGTCCTCGAATCACTCCGCGCTCGCGTCCTCCGGGGCGGTCGCGACGACGCCGTGGTGCCGTCCCCTGCCCTGCCCCGGCTGCGCAGCGTGCGGATCTCCGACACCGTGCGGCAGGCGCTGGCCGCATTCGATCTGGAGTCGCTCACGCTTCGGTTTGCCACCTCCAGGCAGTACTGCACTGTGTGCAATCTGATCATTGACGAGTCCGGCGAGGCCGAACTCCTCTACCTCCGCCACCCGGACATCCACCAACTGATGGTCCGGCTCGCGCACTCCCACTGCCACCTGTCCGACGTGATCGAACTCACCGGCCCGGCCCCCGATCGCTCCCCGGATCGCTTCGACGCCGAGTGCATCCTCTTCGGCGGTGACCGCGCCGGAATCGTCCTCGACTGCCACGGCGGCTGGGGAGCGATCAACGGCAGCCGCCGCATCGAGGACGTCATCCTCCGGCTCTTCCTGGAGTCGGGCTTCACCAACCTGCGCACCCTGTACACCAATAACGGCGGCAAGCCCCTTGATTTCCGCGACCTGCCACCCGTCCCCGGCCGGGACCTCCAGGCCCGCCTGGTCGACAACAAAATGACCCTCAGCAGCCCTCACGGCGACCTCCTGCCGGGGCTGCCGCTCAACTTCTTACCTCACTGGTACGAGCAGGCCCACCACGGCTCGCTGATCGTCATCGCTGGCCGCAACCTTCCGGGTATGGTGGCGGACGACCCCACATACCTTGAGCGCGCCATCCTCCTCGGGCAGGCTGTTGGCGCAGCCGTGCCGTTCGCGGTGGTGCGGCCACGCAGGAATGCGCCGTGTCCATGCATGATGCGGCGGGGGCGGAAGTTCAAGCACTGCTGCAGCCGGCGGGAGGGGAGGGCTGTGTCGGCGAGCGGGGGGGTGATGGGTGAGCCCAGCCATGATTTACCTCGTTGTCCGTTGCGATCGGCGACTGCGTCGAGTCTGATGCGGACGCCGCTATGACCGGAACTCCTTGTCCCGCACCCGCTAGCTGTCCCGCAGCGCCCGCTCCAACAGCTGTACCGATCGCGCCGGATCGCGCACCGACAGATAGGCGTAGTAAGGGTGTTGCGAGGACAGCTTATAGCGATAGTCCTCGCCCATGACGTTCTCGAACACTCCCAAGGCTCGACGGATATATGCCATAGTCGAGAAGGGTAGTCCTTGGTGAGTAAGGAGGAGGACGGCAGTAAGAGGAATTTCGGTTACACCGGCTTTGGTGCCGCCCTCACTGTGGTCGGCCAACGCGCCTATGTCGGCCAGAAGATCTCGCTGCTAGGCCACGTTGCAGAGGTAGACGAGGCAGCAGGTTTCTCAAAAGCTGATTGCCGCTTAACGGGGGCTCGGTGATGAGTTCCGGGGAGCGATGCCAGTGCGTATAGAATGCGCGAAATGCTCTGCATGAGGCGCCTGGCTGTCCTGGGGACGGCCTATTCGTTGATGATTCCGGTGACGGCGCAGGAAGGTCCGGTGGCCTCGGCGTCTCCGGTGCGCGCGACCCTCGACGGGCCGGGACGGCTACCGCCGGCGTTTCGAATTCCGGTGATGGCGCTGCCGCCATCGCGGGCCGTCGCGTTGCCGGTGTCGATGGCCATGTCGGCGACGCAGGCGGTGAGGGACGCAAGGAGCGCGCGCAACTCTGCTGCTGCACCAGACTGTTCGGTCCCCTCGAGGTGGCCCAGCAGAGCCTCGAACCGTCCAGCCCATAGCCCTTCCTGCCGCGCCCGTTCCGCGCCAGCATCGCCTGACGGCGGGAGTGTCAGGGCTTGGGCGGTGCGATCGAGCCGCACGATCTCCGCCCTCACGCGCTCGGCATCACCGCGGCCGACCAACTCCGCGGTGCGACGCTGCGTCACGGGCCAGAACGCGGTGCCCACGGACCGGACCACTGCCTGTCCGCCTTCTGTTGCCAGTGCCGTCAGCTCTTCGAACAGCATGTTCGCCCCCATTCGCGGCCGCATACCGCAGGATAACCTCTCACGACTCACCCGTGTACACGTTCGGAATCGTCGAGAAGTTGCTGCGGCGACAGCGGCGAGGAGCGGGTGCTGCATCTCCGAACCGTCCCGCGGGTCCACGGCCTGACTCGCCCGCTGACCGTCCTTAGCGCCGGATCCAGAGCCTTCGGAGGGCAATCGGAGGGGTCAGGGGAATCGCAGCGAGCTGCGGAGTACATGAGGACTGGTTGCACTTCGGTGTCTCGGGAGGCGACAGGCGCGCCCAAGTTGGAGTAGGGCGGCACGAGAAGCAGGTCCGGCCGCCAATGTGCACGTTGCCTGCGACGGGATTGTCGATTTTGAGGACCGGAGGACATCAGCGCAAGCCGTCGGACAGGTCGCGCAGGAAGTCTGTCGATGCCGTCGTCGGTCACGGAGGAGACGGTCAGGCTTCGTGCCGGGCCGGGGCGCATAGGGCGTCGGAGGAGCTATCGCGCGCGCCCAGGCTGCTGGTGACACCAACGCTGAGCTCAAGCGTTGAAGGACCACGAGAGGCAGACGGGTGCCCGTGGATGCTTGCTTCCACGGGTAAGCGGCAGGGAATGCGTAGTCGCGTTTCGCAGAAGCGTTCCGTTAGGAGAGGCGCTGATGCTGACTTTTACTGACTTCCAGGGGCTCGCAGCGCTCTGACCTGGGGAAATACTCAGAGATCCAATGGTTCTGGAACTGGATCGGCCGCTCCAACGAGGAGATCGTGCAGGCCCGCCAGGACTGGATGGAGGGCGATCGTTTCGGCGAAGTGAAGGGCTACGACGGTCCTCCGATCCCCGCTCCGGAGCTCCCGCCCACGCGCCTGAAGCCGCGCGGACGGGTGCGCTGACCTGCGGTTTTGCGAGGCAGGTGGATCGGCCGAGACCCGCCGAGGGACGAGGCCGGTCCGGTGGTGATCGTCAGCCGGAGGGGCTGGCAGAGGCTCAGGAAGGACCATCTTCGGGGTAACCGATCCTTCCCGTGCACGACCGGCTGGAGTCAGCGCCGATTCGTCGGCGGTTACGCGGTATCCGGCGGCCAGGTGGCGCGGTCGCGGAGGTGGTGGAACTCCGTCAGCTCGGAGGCGAGGACGTCGAAGTGCGGGAGCGGGGCCCACAGGCTGCGCTCGCCCACGACGTAGAGGCGGCGTTTGGCGCGGCTCGCGGCCACGTTGAGCAGGTGGGGGGTGCGGGCCGCCCAGTCGCGGGCGCCGGGCCGACCGCCGCCGAGCACGAGGACGACGACGTCGGCTTCCTTGCCCTGCGCCCGGTGGACGGTGGCGCAGCGCTCCTGGATCAGCTCGGACGTCCAGCCCTCACGGCCGCGGCAGACCTTCTGGCATTCGGCGACGAGGGCCCGGAAGGGGGCGATGACGCGCACGCGCTCGACACCGACGCCTTGCCGGTGCAAGTGGTCGAGGACGAACTCGAAGGCGCGGCGGTCGCGTTCGCCCCACGCTGCGTCGGACGGGCGGTTCGGATCGTCCGTGTTGAGCCACCGGCTGGGCAGCAGGCCGTCCCGTTCCGTATCGGGGAACGCCTCGTGTCTGGTGCCGTGGACCATGAGGCCGCCGTACGCGACCTCGTTGCTGACCGTGAACATCGGCTCTTCGCAGCGGCGGTGCACCCGCAGCGGCGAGCCCACCCAGACGTGCTCGTCGTCGGTGCCCGGGGCCGGCAGGTAGGTGCCGTAGCGGTTGGTCCGGTCGGCTACGGCCTGGGCGGAGGTGGCCGAGGGCAGCCAGTGCTCGTCGACGCCGTAGGCGCGCAGCAGCCGGCGCTGGAGGGCCGTGGGCATGGTGACGACGGGTTCGAGCTGGAGCGGATCGCCGACCAGCACGGCACGGCGGGCCCGCCACAACGCGCCGACGGCGGCCTGCGGAGTGGCCTGCCCGGCCTCGTCGACGAGGACCCAGCCGATCGACTCCCGGCCGAGGCGGGCGAACATGCTGCCGACGGAGGAGAACGTGGTGGAGACGACGGGCACCAGCAGGAAGAGGGTCTGCCAGGCGCACTCGACCTCCTCGTCGGGGACGTGTCCGTTGGTGCCGGCCATCAGCTCCATCAGGACCTGGAGGTTGCCGCGGACCCTTTTCGCGGCCCCGGCGACGAAGGCGCGGTGCAGGTCGAGGGCGCGCAGGAACAGGTCGCTGCGCGCGGTGGACCATGCCTCGTCGGACCAGGGCGAGCCCAACTCCTGCTCGGCTTCGCCGAGGTGCTGCCAGCCGAGCGGCAGGGACCGCAGCGTCCGGGCCGCCTCCCGCAGTTCGCGGTGGCGGCCGTCGAGTTCGCTCACGGCGACCCGCAGGTCGCGGCGGAACGAGTCGGCGGCCTGCCGGGAGTGCCGGAGGGCGGTGGCTGCCGCGGCCTCCCGCGCGCTCGCGGCGCGCTCATGGTCGAGGGCCGCGGTGAGACCGGCAGCGGCAGCGTCGACGGCGGTCCCGGACCGCGAGTGCCGGTCGGCGGCCAGGGACTCGGCGCGCACCGCCGCGGCGACCCGCTCCAGGGAGTCCTCGAGCGCGGCGCGCTGCTGGACGAGCAGGTGGGCGATCTCGGCCTGGGTGTGCTCCCGCTGCCGTTCGGCGGCCTGCCGTGCGGCCGTGCTCTGCAGCAGGCGGCGCAGCCCGCCGCGCAGGCCCCGCTCGACGGCCGGGGGCGCGTCGTGGCGGGCGGTGAGCGCGGTCACGTACTCGCGGTGGTGCGCGGCCCGTTCACGGGCGGCCGCCAGGTCCGCGCGGGCGGTGGCCAGCTCCCCGCGGGCGCGCGGCACGTGCTCGGAGGCCGTCCGGTGTCCGGCCTCGGCCGCCGCGACGGCGGCCCGGGCGGCGGCGGTGGCGGCGCCGGCCCGGTCCAGGACCGTGGTGGCGGCGGCGACCTGCCGATCGGCCCGGGACACGGAGGCCTCCAGGTCCGCGATCCGCTGCCCGGCCGACGGGGACTCGACGGCGGCCAGGGCCCAGGCCAGCCGGGTGCGCCCGGCGCGCAGCCGCTCGACCTCGGCCCGGGCCGCACGGAACGCGGCGACGGCATCGGTCCACGACGGCACGGGCCGGGCGGGCCCGGCGGCCGCGGCCCCGTCCGCCGGGGTGACGGGACCACGGCCACGGGGCTGCGGCTTGGGCGGGATCCAGTCGCTCAGGACATCCCGCATGCCGCGCAGCGGCGGCAGCCCTGCGGCGGAACGGGCGTCGGTCTCCTTCTTGGGGAGCCGGCCCCACCAGAACCGGTCGCCGAACTCCTTGCGGTTGGTCTTGTTGCCCAGCACCGCAGCGACCAGACCCCAGGCCGG
Organism: Streptomyces sp. NPDC043896; assembly: GCF_056435605.1. NCBI lineage: Bacteria > Bacillati > Actinomycetota > Actinomycetes > Kitasatosporales > Streptomycetaceae > Streptomyces > Streptomyces sp. NPDC043896. The sequence continues at coordinate 162,112 of NZ_JBWKEE010000008.1, read as the reverse complement.
CCCGCCGAGGAGTGCGGAGGCGAGGTCGGAGAAGTGGTCGGCGCCGGCCCGCCAGTGCGGGCCGAGCGCGTCGATGCCGGGCAGTTCGGCGGTGATGTTCTCCACGGCACCGTTGTTGGAGGAGGACACGACGATCTCGAACCCGGTCAGCCGCGGGTCGAGCCGCGACACGAACCGGGCGTGCCTGCCCTGGCGGTCCCTGCCCCGCCACGCCGGACCGGTGAACGCCTGCCCGGGCCGGTCGAAGGTGGCCAGCACCGCCGCCCGCTCGACGACCAGTGCGGCCACCAGGTCGCGCAGCATCGTGGTCTTGCCCGTGCCCGGCGGGCCGTTCACGGAGAACATCCCGCCCTCGGTACCCGCCCGGTCGGCCAGCATGCGGTCGACCGCGAACTGCTGGCTCAGCGCGAGCGGGCGATCCGCCGGCGCGGGCCAGCGGCCAGCCGGAACCAGGTCCGGAGCCACCCCTTCCAGGACGACCCCGCGCTCCAGGCGCACGTCCGTCCGCACTTCCACGGCGACGGCGTCGAACTCGGTCAGGTAGGCCCCCAGCGCCGGGCCGACGCCCTTGCCGAGGGCCGCGGACACCCGGGCCAGATCGGGCGGGAGCAGACTGTTCAGGAACGGCGCTGCGGCGGCGGCCTTCGCCTGCGGGTCCCGCGGGCGGTGGACCAGCCTGCTGCGCACCCGGATCACCCGCGGCCGCAGGTGGTCCTGCACCCCGCACAGGTCGGAGATCTGCGCGGTCAGGGCGACCAGATCCGCGAACCCCAGGGCCCGGGGACCGGCGCCGGCCCCGTGATCCGCGGAGGTGTCAGCAGCGTCGGCCGACGCTCCCTCGGGAACGCCCCCGGCGGCGTCCGGCCGCCCGGACTCCACCTGCTCCTCCGCGGTCCGGCGGGCCGCGACCCAGTCCGCGGCACGGCGGACCAGGGGTTCCGCCGCGCCCTGCAGCGCGGTGCCGGCAACCTCCCCGAACAGGGCCCCGACCGCGCCGACGGCAGCGCCGCCCAGGATCTCGGCGAGCAGCCGTTGCCAGCCCCCGCCGGCCGCGCCATGTGCTCCCGCCGCACCCTCGGTGCCGGGCCACCGCTCGTACGCCGTCCCGGCGGCGGGGGCGGTGGGGCCGTAAGGGATGGCAGCGGCCGTGAGCTCGTCGATCGCTCCGCCGAACGCGTCGTCGAGCTCCTCGAACCCGTCGAGCCATCCAGGTGTGGACGGCCCCGGATCGAAGAGGCGGCCGGTCGCCCAGGCGCACGCGGAGATCACGGACGTGTCTTCGAGCGGTCGGCCCTCATCGTCCAGGACCAGCGCGAACATCGCGCTCTGGCCCGACAGCACCAGCTCGGTCTGTGGCACGCCGGGGTCGGGATCGGTCCCGGCGGGCAGTACCGCGATCATCGCCTGGCGGAGCAGCTCCAGGTCGAAGACCCCGCAGTAGACCTCGTGGCGCCACATCTGGCCGTGTGGTGCACGCCGTGCCCCCGTCTCCGGATGGTCCGGAGCCCACGGCAGTAGCGGTGGTACCCGGCCTGGCTCCGGCGTCAGGTCGATGACGTGCTCGTCCCTCGGCCCGGAGCGCGCAGCGGGCCGCCGGCGGGGCAGCGCCGGAATGGTCGGCGGACTGAACAGCTCGATCGCGCGCCAGCACTCCAGCAGGGACTCCCGCCGACGGTCCTGCGCGTGTCCGCTCCGCACCCACTGCCCCCGTGTCGCACGCGCGGCATTCTGCCGCTCCCCTGAAGATCAGTCGTGTCGCCGAATCTACCGGACCGTCAGCAGCCCGGCTCCCGGTCAACGGATCCTCGGTGCCGGAACGCCCGGGCGCACAGGGCCGGTTCGGTCGACTCGGGTGCGGGGCGGAAGGTGCCCGTCTCCGACCCGCCCGAAGCCCAGGGGGCGGGTGCGTGGGGCCGCTGGTTCGGGGGTGGGGCGGTGTTCGTGCCGGCCCTCCCGCTCCGCTCGATCAGCGGATGATAGATGAATATGATTTTCGTGAGCTAGTCTGTGCCCGCTCGCGCCGGTCACCTCCGGGCGGGCCGGGCGCGTTCCGCCGTGCCCCGGAGGACGGAGAACGAGGGGCGCAGCGTGGTCGAGGGTTCGGCGAGTGCGGTGACGGCACCACCGCCGCCTCGCGTCTCGCAGGGCGGTGAGGGCGGCCCGGGGCGAGGGCGCCGGGCGACGGCCGGGTCGCTCCTGGTCGAGGCCGTCGTGGTCGCGGTGCTCGCCGGGCCGTGGCTGGAGCGGCGTTTCGGGCTTGAGGCGTTCGGGGCGTGGCGCACCGTGCTGGTGGCGATCGTCATGCAGGGCGTGCCGTTCCTGATCCTCGGCACCGTCGTCTCCGCGGCCATCGGCGCGTTCGTCCCCGCCCGGGTCTTCTCCCGGATCCTGCCCCGCAACCTCGTCCTCGCCGTTCCGGTGGCCGGTGCCGCCGGCGTGGTGCTGCCCGGGTGCGAGTGCGCCTCGGTGCCGGTCGCGGGCAGCCTGATGCGGCGGGGCGTGGCTCCCGCGGCGGCCCTGACCTTCCTGCTCGCCGCGCCCGCCGTCAACCCGGTGGTGCTCGTCTCGACGGCGGTCGCGTTCCCCGGCCGGCCCGAGATGGTGGCCGCGCGGTTCGCTGCCTCGCTCGTCACCGCGTTCGTCATGGGCTGGCTGTGGATCCGGTGGGGGCGCGACGAGTGGCTGCGGATGCCGGCGCGGCCCGCGGGGCACACGTCCGGCGCGGGCCGGCTGGAGACCTTCCGGCGCGGGCTGCAGCACGACTTCCTGCAGGCGGGCGGCTTCCTCGTCGTCGGCGCCATGGCCGCGGCGACCTTCAACGTCCTCGTACCGCCGTCCGTCCTGGAGGCCTTCTCCGGTGCTCCGTGGCTGGGCGTCCTCGTGGCGGCGGTGCTCGCGGTGCTCCTCTCGGTGTGCTCGGAGGCGGACGCGTTCGTCGCGTCCTCGTTCACCGGCTTCTCGCCCACCGCCCGCCTCGCCTTCATGGTGGTCGGCCCGATGGTCGACATGAAGCTGATCGCCCTGCAGTCGGGGGCGTTCGGACGGGCGTTCGCGGTGCGGTTCTGCGCCGCCACGTTCGTCGTGGCGATCCTGTGCTGCGTACTCGTCGGAGGCGTTCTCCTGTGACCGGACGGCCTTCCGCCCGCGCGGCGCGGCCGGGCCTGCTCAGCGGGCTCGGTTCACCCTTCCTGCTGGTGCTGACGGGCTCGGGCCTGCTGAACACCACCCTGCGCAGCGACGTGTACCTCCGGTATGTCAAGGAAGGGCTGCGGCCGTACCTCGTCGCGTCCGGATTCCTGCTGGCCGCCCTGGGCTTCGCGGGGCTCGGAGTCGAGCTGGTGCGCCGCCTGCGGGAGCTTCCGGGGGAGGACGACACGGAAGGGCCTGACGGCCACGGCCACGGGCATGGTCACGGGCACGGCCACGGCGGTGCGACGCGCGTCGCCTGGCTCCTGGCCGTACCCGCCCTCACCCTGATGTTCGTCGCCCCGCCCGCGCTCGGCTCGTTCACGGCCTCGCGGGACGGGGCCGCGTCCGCCGTCGAGCGGAGCGCCTACGGGGAACTGGCCGACGCGCGGGTGACCCCCATGGCGCTGGGGGAGTTCATCGGACGCTCCGTGCACGCGCCGGAGACCCTGGGCGGCCGCGAGGTCCGGCTGCTGGGGTTCGTCTCCGCCGGCAAGAGCCCGGGCACCTGGTACCTCAACCGCCTGAAGCTCAGCTGCTGCGCGGCCGACGCGCGGACCCTGCACGTGGAGATGCACGGCGCGGAAGCACCCGGCAACGACACCTGGGTCGAGGTCACCGGCGTCTGGCGGGCCGGGCACGTCTCCGTCGAGGACCCCGTGCCGGCCATGGAGGTCGGTGCCCTGAAGCCCGTCGGGCAACCGCGCAACCCCTACCACGACGCGCCGCCGACGGACGGCTGAGTCCGCGGCCGGGCGGTGCGGGCTTGGAGCGGGCGGGGCCCATGGCCTCCCGAGGCTCCCGTTGCTCCAGGTCAGATGCGCTTCTCGGGTATTTGATCAAGAACGGTAAAGGTGCCGTGTAAACGGAAGGCGGCCTGCGGGTTCCATTGGTTCAATCTGCAAGAATTCAATTTTGCATACCCGTGGATCCTTTATGGAATTATTGCCTCCGGTTTGAATCGTAAGTGTGATGTACGCCACATTCTCAGCGGGATATTGCCAGCAATACCGGGCAAGTCGGACGCAAATTAAGAGGGGTGGATAATCCAGTTGACAGGGAATTGAGATTCCGTCATTACCCGCACATTGCCGATGCTTGACCGGCATCTCCGGGTGTTCATAGCCTTCAGTCCACGCTTATGCCGCTGATCTCGGCGTTTCAGCACCTCAAACCATCTGAGGGGACTCGTATGTACGACGTCATTGTGGTGGGCGGCCGTTGTGCCGGATCACCGGTTGCCATGCACCTGGCCCGACAGGGGCACCGGGTCCTCGTGGTGGACCGGGCCTCCTTCCCCAGCGACACGGTGTCGACCCACTACATTCACCAGGCGGGTCTGCTGCGGCTCCAGGAGTGGGGCCTGCTCGACGAGATCATCGCCGCCAAGACCCCGGCGCTCCGCACGATGAACTACTCCTACCGGGGCATCGAGCTCAACGGGTTCGCCGACCCGGTGGACGGCATCGACGCCGTCTACTGCCCGCGCCGTACCGTGCTCGACGAGATCCTCGTCAACGCCGCCCGCCGGGCCGGCGCCGAGGTGCTCGAAAACTTCACCGTGTCCGACCTCGTCTTCACCGACGGCCGCGTGACGGGCCTGCGGGGACGCGAAGGGGACGGCCCGGAGCAGGAGTTCCGCGCCACCGTCGTCATCGGTGCCGACGGTTTCCACTCCACGGTCGCCAAGAAGGTCGGCGCCGAGCTGTACAACGTGCGCCCCGCGTCGGGCTTCATCTACTACTCGTACTACAGCGGGCTCGAGGACTGGGGCCTGCACCACAGGACCGGCTTCAACGAGAAGTGGTTCGGCACCTGGCCCACGAACGACGGCCTGAACATGCTGGCCGTCATCCTCACGCGTCGCCAGCTCAAGGAGTTCCGCCAGGACGTCGAGGCCGGCTTCCAGGGCGTGTTCGACGACGTCGCCCCGGAGATGGGCATACAGCTGCGCGACCAGGGCAAGCGCGAAGAGGCCTTCAGGCCCATGCGCTACCCGGACAACTACTACCGCCGCGCGTACGGCCCGGGCTGGGCGCTCGTCGGCGACGCCGGCTACCACAAGGACCCCTACACCGGATGGGGCATCACCGACAGCTTCCTGCACGGTGAGCTCCTCGCCGAGCGCGTCCACCAGGGCCTGGCCGGTGAACGGCCGATGGACGAGGCGCTGGCCGAGTACAACAAGCTCCGCGACGAGGAGAGCGCCGGCGTCTACGACTTCACGACGACCCTCGGCGAACTCACCGAACTCCCGCCGTTCTTCCGGGCGACGATGGAGGCGATGAGCAAGACGCAGGAGTGGACCGACAAGATGCTCGGCCTGATCGGCGGCATCGTTCCCGACTACGAGGTCTACGCGCCCGACGCGCTCGAGGCGCTCTACGACGCCGCCGGCACGCCGCAGGACGAGCGGATCTACGACCCGGCCGGATGACGGTCCCGTAGCCCCGGTCCCGACCGGGGAGCGACGGCCGGGCGCGGTTCGGTGAGTACGCCGTCACCAGCGCCCGGCGCCCGGCACCCGCCGCCCCCGCCCCGCGGCACCCGGGCACCGGCAGAAGCCGCGCGTGCCCGGGTGGACCCCGGATCCTGCCGATCCGTCCGCTCCGGTCTCCCCGGTCTTCCCGGTCTCCTCGCATTCCCCGCATTGACCGGCGGACCTCCGGTTCGCCCTCCGCCGCACCGCGCGACCAACCCGGTCGCCCCCGGTGGCCCGCCGGCCGCCGCCTCCGTGCCGTGTCCGGCCGGAGGGTCCGGTACCACGCCACCCGCTCACCGTTCAGCCCCCTTGCCGTCCCGCGCCGCGCGGGCTCCGGTGCGGCCTCCGCACAGGCCCCGGTCCCCCCGGCGTCCGGCATCGCCTCCAAGCGCTTCACCCTCCGAGGGAGCCCCGCAGATGACGCGTGCGTCCAGCATGTTCGACCTCATCAGTGACCAGGACGAGGAAAGGCCCTACTTCGAAACAGGCGGCATCGGCCGGTCGCACGAGTTCTACACCGGCGAGGAGCAGCACCGGCGGGAGATGTCCCGCATCTACGGCCGGCGCTGGCTTCCGGTGGACCACGTCTCCCGCCTCAAGGAGAAGGGCGCCTACAGCACCCTGAACATCGGCACCGGATCCGTCCTCCTCATCCACGGGGACGACGGGATCCAGGCGTACCACAACTACTGCCGGCACCGCGGCTACAAGCTCGTGGAGGAGGCCACCGGCAAGCGCCAGAGCCTGGTCTGCCTCTACCACTGCTGGGTCTACGACCGGAACGGCAAGCTCAAGAGCCTCAACGGCACCTACCTGGACCACTTCTTCGAGAAGGAGAAGAACGGCCTCCTGCCGGTGCGCACCGAGGTCCGCTACGGGGTCGTGTTCATCACCTTCTCCGACGACGCCCCCGACCTCGACGCCTCGCTCGGCGAGTTCGGCGAGTTCGCGAAGGTCTACGAGCTCGCCGACCTGGAGTGCGTCGAGGCGAAGGACTACCCGGTCGCCTCGAACTGGAAGCTCGTCGCGCACAACGTGAACGAGAGCCTGCACTTCCCGACCGCCCACAAGGACCTGCACCGCATCACCGACTTCGACGACGCGGGCACCTACGACCTCAAGGGCGACATCGTCGGGGCGTGGCAGTCGCTCCGCGGCGGCTACAACTCCGTGTCCATGACCGGAGTCAGCGGCCGGACGCCCATGGAGCTGGTTCCCGAGAACGACCGCCTGAAGATCAACTGGATCACCATCCTGCCGAACCTCCTCTTCGGGTTCACGGCCGACTACGTGATGATGCAGTGGGTCTGGCCCGAGACCGCCGGCACCTGCTTCGTCCGGCACTTCTGGCTCTTCCACCCCTCCGAGACCGCCAAGAGCGACTTCTCCCACGAGGCCGTGTTCGCGCTGTGGGACAAGGCGAACTACGAGGACTGGGAGATGTGCGAGCGGACGCACCGCGGCCTGTCGAACCCGCTGTGGACGCCCGGGCAGCTCTCGCTCGACGAGGAGGTCGTCTCCCAGATCGACTCCTGGGTCGCCCGTGAGTGCGCCGGGGACCCGGACAGCGACGCCCGCGGCGAGGACGCCGCCGAGCCCGGGAAGGCCGCGGAGTGAGTACGACAGCCACCTGCTACCTCATCGGCGGCACCCGGGTCCTCACCCAGTGCGGCGCACAGCTCCTCGACGCGGGCGTCCGCATCGAAGGAGTCCTCAGCGACGACCCCGCCGTGGCGGCGTGGGCCGGCGCCCACGAGATCCCGGTGCTCGATCCGCGCGGCGACCTGACCGAGACCCTCTCGGCGAAGCCGTTCGACTACCTCTTCAGCATGGTCAACTTCCGGATCCTGACCGGCCCGGTACTCGACCTGCCGAAGATCGCCGCGATCAACTTCCACGACGGCCCGCTGCCCCGCTACTCCGGCAGCCACGTCCCCGCCTGGGCCCTGTACGAGGGCGCGTCCCGGCACGCGGCCACCTGGCACCGGATGACGGAGGCCGTCGACGCCGGCAGCGTGCTGCTGGAGCGCTGGTTCCCGGTCCGCGACCACTCCACCGCCCTCTCCCTCACGTACGAGACGGCCGAGGCGGGCATCGAGCTCTTCGCCGGTCTCGTCCCGCACGTGGTCGCGCGCACGCTCCCCGAGCCGGTCGACACGGCCGACCGCGAGCGGAGGTTCTACCGCAGGTCCGACCGCATGGCGGGCGGCGGCGTCATCCACGCCGGTACGTCCGCCGCCGAGGCCGTCAGGATCTCCAAGGCCCTCGACTACGGCTCCTTCCCCAACCCGCTCGGCGTACCGACCCTCGTCACCGAACAGGGCGCGGTGTTCGCCCGGCAGGTCAGGCTGATCCCGCGCGAGGACGCCCGTACCGAGACCACCGTGCTGGCGGTGTCCAACTCCGCCATCACCCTGGCCGCCCCCGACGCGGACCTCGTGCTGAGCGACTGCACCGCCGTCGACGGGAGCGCGCTCAGCGGCCAGGCGGCCGCGCAGCGCCTCGGCATCGCCCCGGGAGCCGCGCTGCCCGCCGCCTCGGCGGAGCGTCTGGCGGACATCGCCGCGGCCCAGAAACTGCTGCGGCCCCATGAGCCGTGGTGGCGCGCACGACTGGCGAAGCTGCGCCCGGCCCCGCTGACCGCCGACGACTTCTCCGCGGCCGGCGCCCACTACGGCCGCTACGAGCTGGCCTTCACGCCGGCCTCGCGGGAGGAGGCCGTCGCGGCGGTCCGCGCCTTCCTCACCGTGATCGCGGAGCGCACCGGTGAGCCCGTCTTCGACTTCGCCTGGTCGCCCTCGGCCGCCCGCGTCCTCGCCGACCGGACCCACGGCATCACCGCCGCGCGCCTGCCCGTACGGTTCGACGGCGACACCACCCGGTCCCTGCGGGACAAGCTCGACGAGGCGGCGGCCCACCAGGGCTACGCGGCCGACCTCGAACTCCGGCTCGGCCTTGCCGGACGGCCGCTCGGCGACGACGAGCCGAGCTTCACCCGCGTCATGGTCCTGGACCGCGACGCGGGGGAGGAGGCGTCCGCCGAACCGCACACCGAGATCGCCCTGCTCTGCCTGCAGGACGGCCCCGCGACCGTCTTCGTCCGGGAGACGGCGATGGGTGAGGACGAGGCGCTCGACTTCGCCCTGCGGGTCGAGGACCTGCTCCTGACCTCCCTCCTGCACGGCGAGGAGCCCCCCGCCGGGACCGGTACCGAACCCCACGACGCGGTACGGCCCGCCGAGGCGGGCCCCGCCGACCGGCCCGACGCCGCCACCGCCCCGCCGGAATCCGGAACGGTACTGGACCTGTTCGCCGCCGCGGCGGCCGCCCGGCCCGGAGCCACCGCCGTCCGCAGCGGCGCCCGTACGCTCAGCTACGCCGGCCTGGACGCCTGGGCCGACGCCGTCGCCGCCCGCCTGCACGACGAGGGCATCGAATCCGGCTCGGTGGTCGGCGTCCTCATGGAGCGGGACATCGCCCTGCTCCCGGCCCTGCTCGGAATCCTGCGCGCCGGCGCGGCCTTCCTGCCCCTGGACCCCGGCTATCCCGTGGAGCGGCTCCAGCGGTACGTGGACGTCGCGCGGTGCGACCTCATCCTCACCGACGACCACACCCACGCCCTCGGCGCCTCCCTCGGCCCCGCGCGGGGCATCCCCGGCGCGGACGGCTCGGCGCAGGCCGTGCCGCCGCGGGTCGCGGCCTCCGACCTGGCCTACGTCCTCTTCACCAGCGGCTCGACCGGCAAGCCCAAGGGCGTGGAGGTCGAGCACGGCGCGCTGGCCAACTTCCTCACCGGCATCGGCGCACGCCTCGGCGTGCTGCCCGAGGACACCGTGCTCGCGCACACCACGGTGGCCTTCGACATCTCGCTGCTGGAGCTGCTCCTCCCGCTCACGACCGGGGCGACCGTCGTCCTGGCCTCCCGGGAGACCGCGGCGGACCCGTACCGGCTGGCCGAGCTCACCGCCGACGTCACGGTGGCCCAGGCGACGCCCAGCCTGTGGCGCCTGCTGCTGGGCACCGGCTGGACCCCGCACCCGGGCCTGACCGTCCTCTCCGGCGGCGAGGCGCTGCCGCCGGCCACCGCCGAGCGGCTCCATGCCCCGGCCCGGGCCCTGTGGAACCTGTACGGCCCGACCGAGGCGACGATCTGGACCTCGTGCCACGAGGTCACCTCGGTGGGCTCCTTCCTGCCGCTGGGCGAGCCCCTGCCCCACATGCAACTCCACGTCCTGGACGCCGGGCTGGAGCCGTGCGGGGCCGGATCGACCGGCGAGCTGTACCTCTCCGGCGCCGGACTCGCCCGCGGCTACACCGGGCGGCCCGACCTGACCGGCGACGTCTTCACCGTCCACCCCGTGACCGGTGTCCGGCTCTACCGGACCGGCGACGAGGTGCGCCTGCACGCGGACGGCGCGATCGAGTGGCTCGGCCGGACCGACGCCCAGGTGAAGGTGCGCGGGAACCGCATCGAGCCCGCCGAGATCGAGCGGGTGCTGGAGAGCTTCGAGGGCATCACCGCCGCCGTGGTCGTCGCGGCCCGGTTCGAGGGACGCGGTGAACCGAGGCTCACCGCCTACCTGGTGGGCGACGGAGTCCCGGCCAGGTCCCGGCTCGACGCCTTCGTCGGCGCTTCCCTGCCCGGCTACATGGTGCCCGACGCCTACGTCAGCCTCGACGCCATGCCGCTGACCGACAACGGCAAGGTGGCGCGCGCCAAGCTGCCGCTGCCGACGCGCGACACGATCATCCCCTCCGCCGAAGAGTCTGCCGAAGGGGCTGCCGAGACAGCGGTGGACGCCGTGGAGGCCGCGGACGGCGAGGCCGTGGAGGCCGTGGAAACCGAGGCCGCGGAAGCCGTGGAGTCCCCGGAGCCGCTCGCGGGCGGGGTCACGGCGGAAGCGCTCGCGGAGTCGATCGCGGCCGTGTTCGCGGCCACGCTGGAGCAGCCCGCCTTCGACGTGCACGCCAACTTCTTCGACCTGGGCGGCGACTCGGTCAACGTCACCGCCGCCGCCGTCCGCCTCAGCCGCGAGCTGGGTGCCGACATCACCGCTCCCTCGGTCTTCGCCTCCGGCACCCCGGTCAAACTGGCCCGGCTGCTGGGCGCGGAGGGCGTGGTGCGGCTGCTCGACGGCCCGGAGGCCGAAGGCGCCGCCGCCCCCGTCACCGGGTCCGCGCCGGCCGAGCCCGCCACGACCGTGCCGGCGGTGACCGCCCCGGCGGCCTCCGTCCCGGTTCCGGCCCCGGCGGTGTCCCCTGCCGTAGAGCCCGCCGGGACGGTCGCCGACGACGGCGCCCTGGCCGTCATCGGCATGGCGTGCCGCTTCCCCGGAGCCGCCACACCGGACGAGTTCTGGCAGAACCTCGTCGAGGGGGTCTCCAGCGTCGGGAACGCCCCGGACGGCAAGCGCGGCTGGGCCCACCTGTGGTCCGAGGCCGGTGCCGACGACGTCCGGATGGGCTGGGTGGAGGGTGTCGAGCGCTTCGACGCCGCCCGCTTCGGGATCAGCGACCGCGAGGCCCGCCGCATGGACCCGCTCCAGCGGATCCTGCTCAGCGTGACCGCGGAGGCCCTGGAGAGCTGCGGCCACGACCACACCTCCCTCGGTGCCGACACCGGCGTCTTCGTCGGGGCCATCGCGAGCGACTTCCCGGAGATCGTGGCGCGGAGCATCGGCCACGGCGACCCGCACGTGGCGACGGGCACGGCCCCCTCCATGGTCGCCAACCGGCTGTCGCACGTCTTCGACTGGTCGGGCCCGAGCTTCACCGTCGACACGGCCTGCTCGTCCTCCCTCGTAGCCCTGCACCAGGCGGCCATGCACCTGCGGGCCGGCGAGGTGGACGCCGCCGTCGTCGGGGCCGCGAACCTCGTCCTCACCCCGGCCAAGACGCGCTCGTTCGCCCGCAACGGGATGCTGTCCCCGCAGGGGACCTGCCGCGCCTTCGACGACGGAGCCGACGGCTACGTACGCGGAGAAGGCGCCGGAGCCGTCATCCTCAAGCGGCTCGCCGACGCCGAACGCGACGGCGACCCCGTCCTCGCCGTGATCCGCGGCACCGCCGTCAACCACACCGGCGGCAGCGCCGGCTTCCTCACGGCACCCAGCCGGCCGGCCCAGGAGGCCGTCCTGCGCAAGGCCCTGGCCGGCTCCGGGCGCACCGCGGCCGACATCGGCTACATCGAGGCGCACGGCACCGGCACCCAGCTCGGCGACCTCATCGAACTCGAAGCCCTGCACGCCGTCCTGGGCGGGCCCGCCGACCGCCGGCCGGTCGCCGTGGGCTCGGTGAAGACCAACATCGGGCACCTGGAGCCCGCCGCCGGCATCGCCGGACTGATCAAGACCGTCCTGGCGCTCCAGGCGGGGCACATCCCGCCGTCGCTGAACTTCACCACCCCGAACACCTCCTTCGACTTCGAGGCCTCGCCCCTGTTCGTGGCCGACCGGCTCCAGCCGTGGGGCGGAGGTCCGCGCGTCGCGGGCATCAGCAGCTTCGGCTTCGGCGGAGCGAACGCCCACGCCGTGGTCGAGGCCGGCCCCGCCACGGCAGCGGACGGCGACGAGCCCGGACCGCACCTGCTGGTCCTCTCCGCGGGATCGGACGAGGCGCTGCGCACACTGGCCCACCGGCTCGTGCTGATGCTGCGCTCCGCCTACTGCCCGTCCCTCGCGGCGCTGAGCGGGGCGAGCCGGCAGCGTCCGGCCCAGTCCCACCGGCTGGCGTGCGTGGCGGACAGCGTGGAGCAGCTGGAGGACAAGCTGCAGCTGTTCCTCGCCGGGGTCGGGGACGTCCGTTCCCTCCACGTGGGGGTGGCCGCCCGGGCGGCACGGCTCCACGAAGGGCCCCTCGGCGCCGGAGCGGACCGCCGGGCGCTCGACGCGGCGGCCCGCGCGTTCGTCGACGGCGCCTCGCTGCCCGCCGGGGAGCGACGCCGGTCGGGCGTGCGCTTCCCGACCAGGCCCCAGGCCGAGAAGTACCTGTGGCTGGAGCCGGCCGAGCAGCAGCCGCAGGCCGCCGCCGTGCGGGAGACCGCGCCCGGCCGTACGGGGAACACCTGGACGGAGCACCCGGAGGCGGCCGAGCACGTGGTCCTCGGCAGGCCGACGCTGCCCGGAGCCGGGTACCCCGGCAAGGTCGCCGAGCTCCTCGGCCGCGGCCGGTTCGGCCTGCGCGACCTCACCTTCCGGGCGGCCGTCGAGGCTCCCGCGACCCTCACCGCCGCGCTCGACGGGGACGCGGTCGCCTTCCGCGACGGCACCGGAGCACTGGTCGTCACCGCCGGGGTGACCGCACCGGAGCAGCCCTCGCTCACCGTGCCGGCCGTCGTCGACGGCCTCACCCCCGTCGCGCTCGACGTGATGTACGACGCCTTCGAGCGCGCCGGCCTCAACTACGGTGCGGGCTTCCGGACGGTGACCGAGCTGTCCGTCGCGGCCGGGCAGGCCACCGGTGTGCTGCGCGGCGCCGGACCGGCCGACGGCGCCGTGGACGCCCGGCTGCTGGACGGGGCCTTCCAGATCGCGCTCGCCGCGTGCGGTGCGCAGGGGCTGTACGTACCGTTCGCCGTCCAGCGGCTCACCGTCCTCGGCCGGATCCCCGACACCGCACGCGTGTACGCGCGGCGCGACCGGGACGGCGGGCCGGACGCCGGTCTGCTGACGGCGAGCCTGGTGGTCCTCGACGGGGACGTGCCCGTCCTTGAGGCACGCGGGATCACCTGGAAGCGGCTCTCCCCGGCACCGGCGCCGGGAGGCACGGGAGACGACGCGCGGGACGGCCACCGTGCCGCACCGGCGCCCGCACCGGCACCGGTACCCGCACCCGTACCGGTCCGGGTCCCGGCTCCGGTGGCCAACGGCCACCGTCCCGCGCCGGCCCCCGGCCGCCCGGCGGCCGCGGCCCTCGACGCCGCGCTCGCCCGGTGGGTGGCGGAAGCCCTGGAACTGGACGCCGACGAACTGGAAACGGACCGACCGCTCCAGGAGCAGGGGCTCGACTCGATGCTCGCGGTCTCGCTGGCCCAGGACATCCGGGCCAGGCTGGACGTGGACATCCCCGTGACGCTGGTCCTCGAGGTCGGCACGGTCGAGCGCCTGGCCGCCGAGCTGAGGGACGAGTACGGGGTCACCGCGGCACCCGCCGAAGCGGGTCCTCCGGCCGCGGACGGTGGTCCGCGGACGACCGTTCCCGAGGAGCGCGCGGAGCCGCTCGCGGCCCCCGCCCCGGCCCCCGCCCCGGTTCCCGTACAGGTTCCCGTCCAGGCCCCGGCCCCCCTGCCGGTTCCGGCTCCCGCGCCGGCGGCCGGGGAGACCGGCGCCCCGGCCGGCGGTGACGACGAGCTGCACGACATCGCCGTCATCGGCTTCGACGGGGTGTTCCCCAACGCCGGGAGCCCCGAGGAGCTGTGGCGGGTACTCGTGGAGGGCGAGGACTGCCTGACCGAGGTGCCCGCGTCCCGCTGGGACATCGACTCCTACTACGGGACCGAGGGAACGCCCGGCACCGTCTACCTCAGGCGCGCCGGCTTCGTCGGGGGACTGACCGACTTCGACCCCGGGTTCTTCCGCCTGTCACCCGCCGAGGCGGAGTGGATCGACCCCCAGCAGCGCCATCTCGTCCAGTCGGCCTGGCGGGCCCTGGAGGACGCGGGCCTGGCGGGACGGCCCCAGCGCTCGACCGGCGTGTTCGTGGGCGCCAGCTACCAGCACTACCGCGACACGGTCGTCGGGGACGTCGTCCAGACGGCGGCCGGCCTGGGCAACCACAACGCGATCCTGGCCAACCGGGTGAGCTACTTCCTGGACCTGCACGGGCCGAGCATGACGATCGACACGTTGTGCTCCTCGTCGCTGGTGGCCCTGCACACGGCGGTGCGCAGCATCCGCGACGGCGAGTGCGACCAGGCCATCGTCGCCGGCGTGCACCTGGCCATGTCACCGCAGTACTTCCAGCTCGGCTCGCGCCTGCGCTCGTTCTCCCCGTCCAACGCGCTCCGGCCGTTCGATGCGGGGGCGGATGGTTTCGTGCCGGGTGAGGGTGTGGTGACGGTGGTGGTGAAGCCGTTGCGGGACGCGTTGCGTGACGGTGACCGGATCCGGGGTGTGATCAAGGGCAGTGCGGTCAACCACGGTGGCCGGACGTCCGGGTTGACGGTGCCGAGCAGTGCCGCGCAGCAGGAGGTCATCTCCGCCGCGTTGCGGGATGCGGGGGTGCCGGTCGAGTCGATCGGTCTGGTGGAGGCGCACGGTACCGGTACGGGTCTGGGTGATCCGATCGAGGTGGAGGGTCTGACGCGTGCGTGGCGTGGTGTGACGGGTCGTTCGCAGTTCTGTGCGATCGGTTCGCTCAAGGGGAATGTGGGGCATCTGGAGCCGGCCGCTGGTCTGGCGGGGCTGGTGAAGGTGCTGCTGGCGATGGAGCACGGTGTGGTTCCGCCGTCGTTGCACGTGGTGCGGCCCAATGATCACATCCGGTTCGAGGAGTCGCCGTTCTATCTGGCCGATCGTGCGGTGGAGTGGCCCCGGGGTGGGGGTCCGCGCCGTGCCGCGGTGAGCGCGTTCGGCATGGGCGGGGTGAACGCTCACGTGATCGTGGAGGAGCCGCCGGTGGTGGCGCCTCGGGAGGTGGTGGCGCAGGACTCGTACGTGGTGCGGGTGAGCGCGGCCGACGAGACGGCCCTGCGCAACCTCGCCGACGCCTACGCGGATGAACTGCTCGGCGCATCGGGCGAGATGCTGGGGGACTTCGCGCACACCGCGAACACCGGGCGGGCGGGCCACCGCTTCCGCGCGGTGGTCCAGGGCGCCGACGCCCCCGCACTGACGGCCGCCTTGAAGGAAGTCGCCGCCGGCCGGGTCCCGGCCTCCCGGAAGGGAAGTGCGGCCGGCCCCAACGTGTTCATGTTCACGGGTCAGGGGTCGCAGTACGCGGGCATGGGCCGTGGTCTGTACGCGGCGGAGCCGGTGTTCCGGGAGGCTCTGGACGAGTGCGCCGGCCTGCTGGTGCCGCATCTGGACGTTGCGTTGCCGGAGTTGCTGTTCGGTGGCGCGGCGGGCTTGCTGGACCGGACGCGGTACGCGCAGGTGGGGATCGTGGCGGTGCAGGTGGCGCTGGTGCGCTGGCTGGAGTCGGTCGGTGTCCGCGCGGATGCGGTGGCCGGGCACAGTCTGGGCGAGCTGACGGCCGCGTGGGCGGCGGGAGTGCTGGGGCTGGAGGATCTGCTGCGGCTGACCGCGCTGCGCGGCCGGTTGATGGAGGAGCAGCCGGGGCAGGGTGCGATGGCGGCGGTCCACGCCGACGCCGGCGCGGTGGTGTCGGCGCTGGCCGCGTATCCGGGTGTGGAGGTCGCGGCGTTCAACTCGCCGCGTGTGGTGACGGTTTCGGGGCCGGCGCAGGCGGTGGAGGCCTTCCGTCAGGGTTCGGGGCTGCGGACCACGCCGCTGGTGGTCAGCCACGCTTTCCACTCCGCGCTGATGGACGGCGCGGTGACTCCGTTCACCCAGGCGGTGGCGGGCACGCCGCTGGCGGCTCCGGTGCTGCCGTTCGCCTCCGGTGTCTCCGGCGGGTGGCACACGCCGGAGTCGGCGGCGGATCCCGCGTACTGGGGTCGTGCGATGCGGGAGCCGGTGCGGTTCAGCGAGGCGGTGGCCACGCTGGGCGGGCTGGGCGCGGGTGTGGTCTGGGAGATCGGTTCCCACCCCCAGCTGACCTCGCTCGCGCGGGCTTCGTGGGACGGGGCGCAGCCGGTGTGGCTGACCACCCTGCGGCGTGAGCGCACCGATCAGGCCGAGTTGCACGCGGCCTTGGCGGCGTACGTGAACGGGACCCCGGCCGATCTGGACTGGTCGGGTCTGCACGCCGGCAAGGGGCAGCGCACGATCACCATTCCCACCTACCCCTTCAACCGTCAGGAGCTGGTGGCGCCCGCCGCCCGCCCCTCGGCCCGCCCCGCAGACACCCCGACGAGTCCCGTCAGTCATCCGCTGTTCGACCGTCACTACGAGTACCGGAGCGAGGGACAGTGACGTACCCGGCCGAGACCTACGAGAAGACGTTCACGGGCCAGGAGCCCTTCATAGCCCAGCACCGTTCCGCCGGCACCGGGCTCCTGCCCGCCGCCGTGCAACTGGAAATGGCCATGGTGGGGGTCGCCCGGCGCAGACCGTTCGCACCGCTCGAGCTCACCGACGTGACCTTTCTGCGGCCCCTCACCATCAGCGAGGACGCGGCGGCCCCCGTCCGGCTCGACGTGACCTTCGGGCCGCGGACCCGCTTCGAGCTGAGCACCGTCGTGGCGGGCGAGCGCAAGCCGCTGTCCACCGGTACCGGCCGGCTGCTCCCGGCCGACGTCCAGGCCCCGCCCGCCGGCACCGGCCCGCAGCCGGCCGGCGCGCGGAGCCTCGCCCCGGCCCGGCTGTACGACAGCTGGGCCGGCGAGGGCCTCCAGTACGGGCCGGACTTCCGCACCGTCCAGGAGCTCACCGTCGGGGACGGCGGCGTGGTCCGGGCCACCCTGCGCTCCGACGCCGAGCCCGTGCCCTGGTACGCCCACCCGCTCCTGGTGGACGGGGTGTTCCAGGTCGTCAGCTGCGCGCTCCAGGACCTCACGGGGGCCGACGGCCCCTACCCCATGCTGCCGATCGGCCTCGCCCGCCTCCGGGTCCACACGGACCTCTCGGCGCTGTCGTCCGGTGTGACCGTCCTGGTGCGCCGGACCGGCGTCGACGGAGCGTACGCCACCGCCGACGCGACCGTGCTGGGGCCCTCGAACGAGGTCGCCGCGGAGTTCGAAGGGCTCCGGATGCGGCGGACGACCACCGTCACGCGGCCGACCGCCGCCGCGGCCCCCGCACGATCCGTCGCGCTGCCCATCAGCCGGATCGTCTGGCGACCCGCACCGGAAGACGCCGCTCCCCGGCCCGAGCCGGTGACCGGCACCTGGGTGGTGCTGCACGACGGCGGCACCGACGGGCTGGGCGCGCGCGCCGCCGGGCGGCTGCGCGCCGAGGGCGCCCGCGTGGTGGAGGTCGGCACCGGCCTTTCCGCGCCGCAGCGGCAGGACCGTGACCGGCTGACGCTCGCGCAGCCGGACGAGGAGGCGTTCCGCCGGCTGTGGGAGGAGGTCGGGGACCCGGTCGCGGGTGTCGTGCACCTGTGGAACGCCGACGACGCGGCCGACGGCGTCCGGAGCGAGGAGACGGAGCTCCGCGTCGGCCTCTACGGATGCCTGGCCGCCCTGCGGACCCTCGGCGAGCGGCAGCGCAAGTCCCGCTTCCTCGTGGTGACCCGGGACGGGCAGCCGGTCGCGGACGGGGACCGTCCGGTGCCCGCGCGCGCCGCCCTGTGGGGGTTCCTGCGCACCGCCGCCATCGAGTACCCGGGCCTGCGCCCGCGCCTCGTCGACATCGAGCGGTCCTCCGACGGCGGGCTCACCGCACTCCTGGCGGAACTCGGCGACGGCGCCGCTCCGACCGAGGTCGGCTACCGGGACGGTGTCCGCCGGGTACCCGTCCGGGTCCGCGACCGGTCGGCACACGCCGCGCCGCGTCCCGGGCCGGGACCGGTCAGGCCGGGCGGCCGCTACCTCGTCCTCGGCGGGCACGGCGGCCTGGGCCTGGCCCTCGCCGAACGGTTCGCACGCGAGGGCGCGGGCGTCGTCGCGCTGGTCAGCCGCTCCGGAGCGGCAGCCGCCGGCGAGGACCCGGCCGCCGCGATGCGCGCGTACGGATGCGAGGTCGTCTCCTACCGGGCCGACGTCACCACCCCCGGCTCCCTGGCGGCCGTGGTGGACGGGATGCGGTCGGAGTTCGGCGAGCTGCACGGCGTGATCCACGCGGCCGGCACGCTCAAGGACGGGCTCATCCGCAGCGCCACCGGCGAGGACATCGCCGCGGTGATGCGGCCCAAGGCCGACGGGGTCCGCGAGCTGGCCGCCGCGGTGGCCGGGCAGGACCTGGACTTCGCCGTGCTGTTCGCGTCGGTCTCCGGCACGTTCGGCAACCTCGGCCAGGGCGGGTACGCCGCGGCCAACGCCTACCTCGACGCCTTCGCCCACGCGTACGGCTCGCCGTGGCTGAGCGTCGACTGGGGGCTGTGGGGCGAGGTCGGCATGGGCACCGCCGTCGCCGAGCAGCTGAGGCGGCGCGGTGTCCGGCCCCTCGGCACCGAGGAGGGACTGGACGCCCTGATCGCGGTACTGGGATCCCCGGAGGATCCCCGTCAGGTGGTCGTCGCCCACCCGGAAGCCGGCGACGTGGTCCTCGCGCCCGACGACGAGGAGGCGGTGCAGGGCGCGGTTCAGGAGCCCGCGGACGCTCCCGGAACGCCTTCCGCCGTACGGGAACCGGTCGTCGGGTCCCCGGACGTCGTGGCGGCCGGCGCCGGCTCCGCGGCCGGTGTCGCCGAGGCGCTGGAGCGGTTCCTCGCCGAGCGGCTGGGCCTCGCCTCCTTCGACCGAGACACCCCGCTGTCGGACTACGGCCTGAGCTCCAGCTCGATCATGAGCGTCGAGCTGTCGGAGGAACTGTCGCGCAGGTGGGGCATCCACCTCCCGGCGACCCTCTTCCTGGAGTACGGGGAGTTCACGGAGCTGGTCCAGGCCCTGACCGACCGCTACGGCGCGGCCGTCGCGGTCGCGGCGCCGGAACCCGCCGACCCCGCCGGGCCCGTCCCCGCCCCCGGCGGCCCCGTCCACGCACCCGAGCCGCTCCCGGCAGCCTCCCCGGAGCACCTTCGTCCGGCGCCGCCGCGGCGGCCGGCGTCCGCCGGCCGTGACGCGGACGTCGCGATCGTCGCCGTCTCCGGCGACCTGCCGGGCGCGGTCGGCGGTGCGGCCGGGCTGTGGCCGCTGCTCCGCTCCGGCGGGCACGCGTTCACCGAGGTCCCCGCAGAGCGCTGGGACATCGACGCCCACTTCGAGCCCCGCGGCCCCAGGATGACGGGCACCTACTGCCGGGCCGGCGCCTTCGTCGCGGGCATCGACCGCTTCGATCCGTCCTTCTTCGGCATCTCGGTACGCGAGGCCGAGGACATGGACGTGCAGCAGAAACTGCTGCTGGAACACGCCTGGACGGTCCGGGACGACAGCGGTCTCGCGGACCGCCGTGACATCGGCGTCTTCGTCGGCGCCACCTACACCCACCACCGCGACGCGCAGGGACTGGAGACGGTCGGCCCGCACACCGCGCTCGGCTCCATGAACGCGGTACTGGCCAACCGGATCTCCTACGCCCTGGACCTGACCGGTCCCTCGCAGACCGTCGACACCCTGTGCTCGTCCTCCCTGGTGGCCATCCAGCAGGCGGTCGCCGCGCTGCGCGCGGGCCACTGCGGCGCCGCCATCGTGGCGGCCTGCCAGGTCGGGCTGACCCCGTGGTACTACCGCAGCCTGAGCCAGCTCGGCGCACTGTCGGAAAGCCTGCCCCGGCCGTTCGACGAGCGGGCGGACGGGTTCCTCCCCGGCGAGGGCGCGCTGGCCGTGATGCTGAAGCCCCTGGCGGACGCGGAGCGGGACGGCGACCGGATCTGGGGCGTCATCCGCGGCACCGCCGTCAACCACGGCGGCCGGGGCAGCGCCCTGCCGGTTCCCCGCAGCGAATCGCAGGCCGCGGTGGTCCGGGCGGCTCTGGACGACGCCGGTCTGGCACCGGCGGACATCTCCCTGATCGAGACGCACGGCACCGCGACCCGGCTCGGCGATCCGATCGAGATCGCCGCGCTGACCGAGGTGTTCGGCGGCGATCCGGACCGTGACGGGCCCTGCCACATCGGCACGGTCAAGGGCAACATCGGGCACCTGGAACCCGCGGCCGGGCTCGCCGGACTGCTGAAGGTGCTGCTGTGCCTGCGGCACCGCGAGATCCCGCCCGTCGCCGGCTTCGAGGAGCCCAGCAGCCACCTGAACCTGTCGGCCGGGCCGTTCGTGATCCCGGACGCGCCCCGGCCGTGGACCTCGGAGGGGCCGCGCCGGGCGGGCGTCAGCTCCTTCGGCATGGGCGGCACCAACGCGCACATCGTCGTCGAGGAGTACCTCGGCGAGTCCGCGTACGGGGAGGCCGGCGAGCAGGACCCCCGCGCGACCGCCGCCCGGCCGGACGAGTACCTGCTGGTCCTCTCCGGTCACACCCCGGACGCCCTGCTCCGGCGGATGGAGGACGTACGGCCGCTGCTGCGGGGCACGGAGGACGACCTGGTCGCGCTGTGCCGCTCCAGTGCCGTCGGACGGGACCACCGGGCGCACCGCGTCGCGCTCCTGGGGGCCACGGCCGACGAGCTCGGCACCGCACTGGCACGGGCGCTCGACCTGGCGGACCGGGCAGCCGGCAGCGTCGTCCGCGGCACAGCGGTGCTCGACAGCGCCTCGACGGGGCTCAGCGCTGCGGCCTTCCGCTACGTCGGCGGCGGTTCCGTCGACTGGGCGGCGGTGTACCCGGGCCCGCCGGCGCGCCGCCGGGTCCTGCCGCCCCACCCGTTCGGGGCACGCCCCGTCCCGACGCCCGCGCAGGCCCCGCAGGCCGTGACTCCGCAGGCCGCGGAGGACGTGGCCGCGGCCGTACGGCGGCTCACGGCCGCCCACCGGGTGCTGGGCGAGGACACCGTGCCGGGGGCACTGCCCCTCGCCCTCGGCCTGCGGTCGAGCGGTGTCCTGACCGGGATCGCCTTCACCGGCCGGGGGACCGGAACCCATCCCCTCACCAGCGACCTGGGCGACCCCGCCCGCACCGGCCCGGCCGCCTTCCGGCACGCCGGCCGGGTCATCGCCCGGCTCACCACGGCCGGCGCCCCGACCGGGCCGCTACCCGGCGCCACGGACCTGGACGCCGTGGGGGCCGGACTCGGCCGCACGCTGGAACCGGACGGCCTCTACGCCTGGTTCGCGGCGAAGGGCATGGAACTCGCCGCCCCGCTGCGCTCCATCACCGAGGTGCGGTACGGGCCGGGCCGGGTGCTCGCGCGGATCGGCCTCCCCGCCGACGGCGCGCTGGAGGCGGAGGCGGTGGCGATGGACGCCGCCCTCCAGACCATGGCCGTCCTCACCCTGGCGGATCCCGCCTCCCCCTCGGCCACGTACCTGCCGGTCTCCATCGGCCGGGCGACCCGATGGGCGGACCCGGCGCGCACGGCGTTCGTCCTCCTGGAAGGCGCGGAGCCCGCGAGCGACGGGACCCGGCGCGGCGACGCGACCCTGTTCGACGCCGACGGGCGGGTGCTGGTCCGGCTCGACGGGATCGAGTACCGCACGGTGACGGCGTCCCGGAACGCCCCGTCCCCCTCCGCTCCGGCCACCGGTCCCGCCCACCGCACCCCGCACACCGCGGCGTCGGAGGCGGCGATCACCGCCGTGATGCGCACCGTCCTGCACGACCCGGGTGTCACCGCGACCACCTCGCTGTCGGCCGCGGGTCTCGACTCCATGCTGGCGACGGCCGTCGCGGACGAGATCGAGGAGAAGTACGGGGTGCGGATCGGCCCGATGGACGTCCTGGACGCCGCGGACTGCCGGACGCTCGCCGCACACGTCGCCGGGCTCGCGGCCGACGGGGTGTTCGAACCGGACACGGCCTCCGAGACGGCCCGCGACACGGCCCGCGAGACGGCCCCCGCACGGGGTGCGGCTCCCGCGCCCGCCGAGGTCGCCGCCGCGGTCGCCGAGACCGCGGACCCCCAGGACATGGCGGTCATCGGCCTGGCCCTGGCGCTTCCCGGCGCCCCGGACCCGGAACGGTTCTGGTCGCTCCTCGCCGCCTCCGGCGAGGAGATCCACCCGGCTCCGCCCCACCGCTGGGGCCGCTACGCCGGCGGCGCCGAGCCCGACGTGGGCGGATTCCTCGACAACGTGGAGGAGTTCGACGCCCGGTTCTTCGACTTCTTCCCCAAGCAGGCGGAGGTCCTCGACCCGCAGGCCCGGTGGCTGCTGCGCACCACCTGGGAGGCGCTGGAGTCGGCGGGCCTGCCGCCGAGGCAACTGAGCCCCTCCACCGGCGTGTTCGTGGGCGCCAGCTACCAGCACTACAAGGACTTCAACATCGCGCCCGAGCTCGACGCACCCAGCGGCCTGGGCAACCACAACGCCTTCCTGGCCAACCGGGTGAGCTACTTCCTGGACCTGCACGGGCCGAGCATGACGATCGACACGTTGTGCTCCTCGTCGCTGGTGGCCCTGCACACCGCGGTGCGCAGCATCCGCGACGGCGAATGCGACCAGGCCATCGTCGCCGGCGTCCGGGTCGCCATGTCCCCCCTGCACTACGTCGCGATGCGCAACCTGCGGGCCCTGTCCCCGTCGGGTGCCTCCCGGCCGTTCGATGCGGGGGCGGATGGTTTCGTGCCGGGTGAGGGTGTGGTGACGGTGGTGGTGAAGCCGTTGCGGGACGCGTTGCGTGACGGTGACCGGATCCGGGGTGTGATCAAGGGCAGTGCGGTCAACCACGGTGGCCGGACGTCCGGGTTGACGGTGCCGAGCAGTGCCGCGCAGCAGGAGGTCATCTCCGCCGCGCTGCGCGACGCCGGAGTGCCGGTCGAGTCGATCGGTCTGGTGGAGGCGCACGGCACCGGGACGGGTCTGGGTGATCCGATCGAGGTGGAGGGTCTGACGCGTGCGTGGCGTGGTGTGACGGGTCGTTCGCAGTTCTGTGCGATCGGTTCGCTGAAGGGGAATGTGGGGCATCTGGAGCCGGCCGCTGGTCTGGCGGGGCTGGTGAAGGTGTTGCTGGCGATGGAGCACGGTGTGGTTCCGCCGTCGTTGCACGTGGTGCGGCCCAATGATCACATCCGGTTCGAGGAGTCGCCGTTCTATCTGGCGGATCGTGCGGTGGAGTGGCCGCGGGGTGGGGGTCCGCGCCGTGCCGCGGTGAGCGCCTTCGGGATGGGCGGTGTCAATGCCCACGTGATCGTGGAGGAGCCGCCGGTGGTGGCGCCTCGGGAGGTCGTGGCGCAGGACTCGTACGTGGTGCGGGTGACCGCGGCCGACGAGACGGCCCTGCGCAACCTCGCCGACGCCTACGCCGACCGGTTCGACGCCGTACGCGACGACCGGGAGACCGCCGACCTCTGCCACACCGCCAACACCGGGCGCTCTCCGCTGGAGTTCCAGACCGCCGTCCACGGACGTACGGCCGCCGAACTCGCCACCGCGCTGCGCTCGGTCGCCGCCGGCGCCATCACGCCCGCCCGCGTCGACATCGACCTGACCGCCGAAGCCGCGGCGGCCCGCACCGGGACGGCCGCGGCGCCGCACCGGCCCGCCGGCGCCGCCGAGCTGGCCCGGGCCGGCTACGCGCACATCGACTGGCGTGCGCTCTCCGCCGCCGACGCCCGTGTCACGGACCTCCCCACCTATCCGTTCGCGCGGGGGTCCTACTGGCACACCACCGAGCACGCGGCCGCCGAGCCCGGCCCGGCACCCGCCGCCGAGGCGGTACGCCTCCAGTGGCGCGTCCGGGACCTGACCCCGGCGCCCGCCACCGCGCCGGCCACGGTCCGCCTGGTCACCGCCGACCCGGAGATCGGGCACGCCCTGACCCGGGCCCTCCGTGACCGGGGCACGACCGTCGTCGAGCCCGGCCACCCGGCGGACGCGGCCATCGTCGTCGACGCCCGCGACGCCCGCGACGCCCGCGACGCCCGCGACGCCCGCGACGGCCGCGACGCCCGCGACGGCCGGCCCCTCGACCTGAGCGGCTTCTGGGCCGAACTCGGCGACCTGGTGGCCTCGCTGCCGGCGCACGGCACGCTGCTCCGGGCCGGATTCCACGACGCCGCCGTGCACCCCGGTGAACTCGGCGGCCTGCGCCCCGAGCGGGCCGCCATGGCCATGGCCGTACGGGCCGCCGGAGCCGAGGGCCGCAAGCCCACCGTGACCGTCCACCTGGACCCGGCCGACCCGGCCGAGGTCCTGGCCGGCCACATCGCCGCCGAGTACGCCGCCCTGGCGGCCGGTGCGGCCACCGCAGGCCACGCCGACGGCGGAACGGCCGCCGTCGCCTACCGCGGGGGCCTCCGCTACACGCCCCACTCCGTCCCCGCCGCGGCCGGCGCCCCGTACGCCCTGCCCGCCGACGGGTACTGCCTGGTCACCGGCGGACTGGGCGCCGTGGGACTGCGCCTGACCGAGCGGCTGATCGACCGGGGGGCCAGGCGCATCGGCATCATCGGCCGGTCGGCCGTCGACCCCGCCCACTCCGCCCCCCTGCGGGACCTGGCGGCGCGGGCCGAGGTCGAGTACCTCTCCTGCGACGTGTCCGACCCCGCGGCGCTCGCCGCCGTCGCCGGGCGGCTGGGGCGGCGCTGGGGCCGGCTGATCGGCGTCGTGCACTCCTCCGGCGGGGTCAACCCGTTCGGGGCCGTGCACCGCCGGCCGTGGAGCGACGCCGAAAGGGTGCTCGCCCCCAAGGTCGCCGGCTCGCTGAACGTCGTACGGCTGGCCAAGGAGGAGGGCGCCGACTTCGCCGTCCTCGTCTCCTCGATCGCGGGTGCGCAGGCCCTGGCCGGCCGCGGCCTGGTCGACTACAGCCTCGCCAACGCCTACCAACTGGCGCTCGCCGAGCGGGAGACCGACCCGGTCACCACGGTCACCGCGCACGCGTGGCCCAACTGGACGGGCATCGGCATGAAGGCGGACGAGTCCTTCTCCGCCGCCCACTCGATCGGGGCCGCGGAAGCTCTGGACGCCTTCGCCGGCCACCTCCGGTCGGGCGGCGCCGTGATCTTCCCGGGCAGCACGGCCGCCACCCCGCCCCGGCCCCAGGAGCCCGCCGGGTCCGCCCCGGTCGAGGTGCGGGCCGAGGCTCCCGCCGTCCCCGCACCGGCCCGCGCCGGGCACGACGGCGAGGCGATGCGCGCCCGGGTCAGGGAGGCCTTCGTCCACGTGCTGGGGGAGGACCCCGGCGAGCGCCCGCTGCCCGGTCTGGGACTCGACTCCCTGGCGATCGCCGAACTGACCACGGCGCTCGAACAGCGCAGCGGCCTGACCGTCGACCCCTCCCTGCTGATGCGGGCACGCACGGCCGACGACATCGCGGCCGGACTCGCCGCCCACGCGGCACCGCCCGCCGGCGGTCCGCCCGCCCCCGCCGACGACGACGCGCCGGCCTCCGCCCTGAGCGCCCTGCTGCGCCCCCTGCTCCAGCGGGACGGGCAGCGATGACCGGGCCGCGCACGAGCGGAGAGCCGAACGAAAGGACAACTGTGAGCGAGCTCGACACCCGCATCGCCGTGATCGGCCTCGCGGTACGGCTCCCGGGCGCCGAGGACGTCGTCGACCTGACGGCCCTGCTCGGCCGCGACGGCGTCGAGGTCGGCGAGGTCCCGCCCAGCCGGTGGGCCCCCGAACTGTACCGGGGCGAAGGCCCCCACCAGGGCAGGCACCACCGGGGCGCGTTCCTGGTGGACCCGTTCTCCTTCGACCACGAGGCCTTCGGCATGACCGCCGAGGACGCCGTGTTCCTCGACCCCCAGCAGCGGGTGATGCTGGAGGTCGGCGCCCGTGCCCTGGAGGACGCGGGGTACCGGGGAGTGCGCCGCAGGCTCGACGCGGGCGTGTTCGTCGGCGCCCGCATGAACGGCTACGGATTCGACCGGGGCCGGGGACAGGTCCCGCCCGGCACGCCCGGGTCCCCGGCCGAGACCGGGCCCGCCGCACTGTGGGGGCGGTCGCAGAACTTCACGGCGGCCTGGCTGTCCGACCGCCTGGACCTGGCGGGCCCGAGCCTGGTGGTCGACACCGCCTGCTCCTCCTCGCTGTCGGCGGTCTGGCTGGCCTGCCAGAGCCTGGCGGCCGGGACCTGCGAACTCGCCCTGGTCGGCGCGGTGGACCTGCTGATCGACCCGCTGACCTTCGTCCTCCTCTCCCGCACCGGGGCGCTCTCCCCGGACGGGCTGTGCCACACCTTCGACAGCAGGGCCAACGGCTACGTGCCCGGGGAGGGCGCCGCCGCCCTGGTCCTGAAGCCGATGCCGGCGGCGCTGGCCGACGGCGACGTCATCCTCGGAGCCGTCAGCGGGGTCGCCGTCAACAACGACGGCCGCACCATGGGCGTCACCACACCGAACCTCGAAGCCCAGATCGACCTGCTGGACAAGGCCTACCGGACGATCGACCCGGCGACCGTCCAGTACGTGGAGGCACACGGCACCGGCACCGCGATCGGCGACCCGATCGAAGTACGGGCACTGACCGAGGTGTTCGCCCGGCACGGCGTCCCGCGCAACTCGGTGGCGCTCGGCTCGGTCAAGCGCCGCATCGGCCACCTGCACTCGGCATCGGGCCTGGCCGGACTCGCCAAGGTCATCATCGCGCTGCGCGAGGGCACCATCCCGGCCGTGGCGGTGGAGTCGCCCAACCCGCGCCTGGGTCTCGCCGACAGCCCCTTCCACCTGCCCGGCACCAGCCTGCCCTGGCCCGATGCGCCGGTGCGCCGGGCCGCGGTGAGCGGATTCGGGTTCGGCGGCACCAACGCCCACGTCGTGGCCGAGGCCGCCCCCGTACCGGCCCCGGCCCCGGCCGGCCCGGCGGACGGCGGGCGGCCCGGGCCCGTCCACGTGCTGCCGCTGTCCGCCGACAGCCCGTACGCGCTGCGCGAACTGGCGGCGCAGTGGCTGGAGTTCCTGCCCTCCCTCGCGGACGGCCCCGGCGGACTCGGTGACGCGTGCGCCACCGCCCGCCTGGCCCGGCCGCACCGCACCGAGCGGATCGCCGTCGTGGGGGCGGACGCCGGCCGGCTCGCCGACGCCCTGCGCGCATGGCTCCTGGCGCCCGCCGCCCCGGACTCCCGAACCGCCGGCACCTCCCGCGCCACCGTGTCGGTACGCCCCGGATCCGCCGCGGCCCCGCCGGCGTGGCTGGTCGCCCTCGACGCCTCCTCCCCGGCCGTGCACGAGGTCGTCGGCCTCTTCGAATCGGCCACCGGCACCCCGCTCGACGCGTTCACCGGCGAACTGCTGCGGATCCTTTCCGCCGTCGCCCTCACGATCGCCCTGCGCGACCTGGGGCTGCCCGAGGACGCGGTCGACCTGCCCCCGGGCTGGGGGGCGATCGGGGACTTCGTACGGGGCCGTGTTCCGCTGGAGCGGGCACTGGCCGACGTCCTGCGCGACGACACGGACCCCTCCCGCCGGACGGAGGACACCGGGGAGCAGGCCGGCACCGACGCCGCCGCCCTCCTGGCCGGGGCCCGCGACGGCCGGGAGGTCACCGGGGTACTCGCCGGCATCGCCGCCCGGCTCTTCCAGGCGGGCCGGGACATCGACTGGGCCGCGTTCCAGCAGACCACCGGCGCGGCGTGGAACAAGCGCCTGCTGCCCCACGCCCAGCAGCGCGGCCGGGCCCTGAACCTCGCGGAGCCGCTGCGCTCGGCCGAACCCGGTTCGCCCGCCGAGCTGGTGTCCGACGAAGGAGCGGCCGGGTACACCTACGCCCGGGTCTTCGGCCCGGCCGAGGCCCCGATCGCCCAGCACGCCGTGTACCGGACGCTCATGCTGCCGGGGGTGGCGTGGTTCGACTTCCTGCGCGAAGGCGCGGCGCTGCGCGGCGAAGCCTTCCACGGTGCGCGGGACGTCCTCTTCCACCGCCCGCTCATCGCGTCCCGGGCCCGCCGGGTCGTCTGCCGGGTCCTCGCGGACGGCGCCTTCAGGGTGGAGGACGGCGAGAGCGGGGAGCCCTACGTCACCGGCAGGCTCGTCACGGAGGAGCCCTCCGGGCCGCGGCCGGCCGTCCCCCTGGACACCCTGCTGGCCGACTGCGCGCGCTCCACGGTGCACGCGGGCTCGGGCCTCTACCGTTGGCTGCGCCGGATCGGCTACCACCACGGCCGCTACTACCGGAACATCTCCTGGGTGGCGAGCCTCCCCGACGGCGGCACGCTGGCCCGCGTCGAGGGCGTCCGCCAGCGGGAGATGAACCCGGCCGGCGTCCAGCTGTTCCCCGGGCTCCTGGACAGCGTGACGGTCGCGGCGATCGACCCGGCGAACCCCGTGTTCGGCGCGACGGACGCCTCCGCGTTCATCCCGCTCTCGGTGGGCCGGCTGGACGTCCTCGGACCGCTGGAGGCCGCCGCGTACGTACGGACGGAGATCGCCTTCTGGAACGACGAGGCCTGCCGGGTCACCCAGACCGTCACCGACGAGGCGGGCACGCCCCTGCTGGTCTTCGGGGACATGTCGTCCAAGCGGGTGCCCGTCCGGGCGTTCAGCGCGGGGGAGACCCCCGAGTCGGCGGTGCCGTCGGTGCCGTCGGTGCCGTCGGTCCCGTCCGTGCCTTCCGTGCCCGAGGCGCAGCCGGCGCCGCAGCCGCCCGCGCCCGTCCCGGCGCCGCCCCGCCCTGCGGCCCCCGCAGTTCCGGCGGCCCCCGAGGCTCCGACCGTTCCTGCGGCTCCTGTCGCCCCTGCTGCCCCTGCCGCCCCTGCCGCTTCACGGTCCGGGCGGGCGCTCGCCTGGTTCCTGGCCTTGACGAACACCCCCACGGAGGACGCCGATACGGAGTTCCTCTCCGCCGGCTTCGACTCCGTCGCGCTGGTCAAGCTGAGCGAGCGCATCTCCGAGGAACACGGCGTGTCCCTGTACCCGACCGTCTTCTTCGAGTACCCGACCCCCCGGCAGTTCGCCGAGTTCCTCGTGGAGGAGGAGCCGGGACTCGTCGACGCGCTGGCGGCCCCGGCCGCCCAGCCGCGGGAGGCCGCTCCGCACACCGAGCCGTTTTTTCCGGAGCCCGCCGCCCCGGCCCCGCCGGCGGAGCCCGGGCCCGCGGAGCCGGCACCGACGGCGCGGGCGGCCGCCACGGCCACTGCGCGCGTGACGGAGCCCGCACGCGTGACCGAGCCGCCCGCGGCCGCCCCGGAATCCAGGCCGCGCGACGTCGCCGTCGTGGGCGCCGCGGTCCGACTCCCCACCGCGGGCGATCTGACGGCCTTCGCCGAGCTCCTCGTGGAGGGCCGGGACACGGTCCGGGCGCTGCCCGAGGGCCGTTGGCGGGACGCGGACGGGCCGGTCCCGTACGCCTCGTTCCTGGACCGGGTGGACGAGTTCGACCCGGCCCCCTTCCGGATCTCGGCCCGCGAAGCCCCTCTGATCGATCCGCAGGCGCGCATCGTCTACGAGACGATCTGGGAGGCCCTGGAGGACGGCGGCCGGATCGGCACGCGCGCCCACGGCCGCACCGGTCTGTGGATCGCCTACAGCCACGACCACTATCACGAGGAGCGGGTGCGCCACGGCGTCCCCGACGGCCGGGGCCTCGGCCTGGAGGCGATGATCGCCAACCGGCTGTCCTACCTGATGGACTGGCACGGCCCGAGCGGACTCGTCAACACCCTCTGCTCCTCCTCGCTGGTCGCCCTGCACTCGGCACTCCAGCACCTGCGGACCGGCGACATCGACACCGCGGTGATCGGGGCCGTGCACGCCGGCATCAGCCCGGAGTACTTCCGCTCCATGGGCGACCTCAAGGCCCTCTCGCCCCGGCACCGCAGCCGCGCCTTCGACAGCACCGCCGACGGTTTCGTCCCGGGCGAAGGAGCCGTGGCCGTGGTCCTGCGCCGGTACGACGACGCCCTGCGCGACGGCGACCGCATCCGGGGCGTGGTCAAGGGGGCCGCCGTCAACCACGGCGGCCGCACCACCCGCTACTCCGCACCCAGTCCGCGCGCACAAGCGGACGTGATCTCCGCCGCGTTGCGGGATGCGGGGGTGCCGGTGGAGTCGATCGGTCTGGTGGAGGCGCACGGTACCGGTACGGGTCTGGGTGATCCGATCGAGGTGGAGGGTCTGACGCGTGCGTGGCGTGGTGTGACGGGTCGTTCGCAGTTCTGTGCGATCGGTTCGCTGAAGGGGAATGTGGGGCATCTGGAGCCGGCCGCCGGTCTGGCGGGGCTGGTGAAGGTGCTGCTGGCGATGGAGCACGGTGTGGTTCCGCCGTCGTTGCACGTGGTGCGGCCCAATGATCACATCCGGTTCGAGGAGTCGCCGTTCTATCTGGCCGATCGTGCGGTGGAGTGGCCCCGGGGTGAGGGTCCGCGCCGTGCCGCGGTGAGCGCGTTCGGCATGGGCGGGGTGAACGCTCATGTGATCGTGGAGGAGGCGCCGGCTGTGCCGGTGCGGGAGGTGGTGGCGCAGGACTCGTACGTGGTGCGGGTGACCGCGGCCGACGAGACGGCGCTGAAGACCCTCGCCGGCGCCTATGCCGAGGGACTGGAAGCCGGGTCCGTGGAGGAGCCGGGGGACTTCGCCTTCACCGCGAATGCCGGGCGTGCCGGGCATCGCTTCCGGGCGGTGGTGCAGGGTGCCGATGCCGGTGAACTGGCCGCCGGCCTGAGGAGTGTGGCGGAGGGCTGGGTTCCCGCTTCCCGCACAGGTGGTGTCTCCGCCCCGAACGTGTTCATGTTCACGGGTCAGGGGTCGCAGTACGCGGGCATGGGCCGTGGTCTGTACGCGGCGGAGCCGGTGTTCCGGGCGGCGTTGGACGAGTGCGCCGGCCTGCTGGTGCCGCATCTGGACGTTGTGTTGCCGGAGTTGCTGTTCGGTGGCGCGGCGGGCTTGCTGGACCGGACGCGGTACGCGCAGGTGGGGATCGTGGCGGTGCAGGTGGCGCTGGTGCGCTGGCTGGAGTCGGTCGGTGTCCGCGCGGATGCCGTGGCCGGGCACAGTCTGGGCGAGCTGACGGCCGCGTGGGCGGCGGGTGTGCTGGGGCTGGAGGATCTGCTGCGGCTGACCGCGCTGCGCGGCCGGTTGATGGAGGAACAGCCGGGTCACGGGGCGATGGCGGCGGTCCACGCCGACGCCGGCGCGGTGGTGTCGGCGCTGGCCGCGTATCCGGGTGTGGAGGTCGCGGCGTTCAACTCGCCGCGTGTGGTGACGGTTTCGGGGCCGGCGCAGGCGGTGGAGGCCTTCCGTCAGGGTTCGGGGCTGCGGACCACGCCGCTGGTGGTCAGCCACGCCTTCCACTCCGCGCTGATGGACGGCGCGGTGACTCCGTTCACCCAGGCGGTGGCGGGCACGCCGCTGGCGGCTCCGGTGCTGCCGTTCGCCTCCGGTGTCTCCGGCGGGTGGCACACGCCGGAGTCGGCGGCGGATCCCGCGTACTGGGGTCGTGCGATGCGGGAGCCGGTGCGGTTCAGCGAGGCGGTGGCCACGCTGGGCGGGCTGGGCGCGGGTGTGGTGTGGGAGATCGGCTCGCATCCGCAGCTCACGCCGCTCGCGCGTGCCTCGTGGGGTGAGGGGCAGCCGTTGTGGCTGAGTACCCTGCGCCGTGATCGTGTGGATCAGGCCGAGTTGCACGCGGCGCTGGCCGCGTACGTGAACGGGACCCCGGCCGATCTGGACTGGTCGGGTCTGCACGCCGGCAAGGGGCAGCGGACGGTCACCGTCCCCACTTACCCCTTCACCCGGCAGCGGTTCTGGATATCCGCCGACCCGCACGGCACGAGCATCACGACGAACAACGAGAACGAGACGAAGAGGCACCAGAACCATGGCTAGCGAATACGGACTCAAGCGACACTTCAACGGTGAGGCGGCACGCCTGATCGGCGACAGGATCCGCGCCGTCCACCCCGGCTTCGACGTGGAGGGATACGCGGCCGAGGTCGAGGCGCGCATTCCCGGCAAGGAACTGAAGGACCGCGTCCTCGTCCTGGCCGAAGGACTGCGCACCCGCCTGCCCGCGGACTACCCCGCGGCCCTGCCGATCCTCCTGTCCGTACTCGGCGACGAACTCGCCGAAGGCGAGGGCATGTTCAACGCCAGCTGGTACCTCATGCCGGTCGCCCGCTTCGTCGAGGAGTACGGGCTCGACCACCCCGAGGAGTCGCTGGACGCCATCGAGGAGATCACCAAGCGGCACACCGGCGAGTACGCCATCCGCCCCTACCTCGAACAGCACCACGTGCTGACGATGCAGCGCGTCGCGCAATGGGCCCTGAGCCCGAGCCACAACGTGCGCCGCCTGGCGACCGAGGGCGTCCGCTCCCGGCTGCCCTGGGCCCGGACCCTGACCGTGTTCGTCAAGGACCCGCTGCCGGTCCTGGAGATCCTCGAACCGCTGCGCAGCGACTCCTCCGAGTACGTGCGCAAGTCCGTCGCCAACAACCTCAACGACATCTCCAAGGACCACCCCGACGTCGCGCTCGCGACCGCGCTGCGGTGGCTGGAGGAGAGCCCGACCCCCGAGACCAACTGGATCGTCAAGCACGGGCTGCGCACCCTCGTGAAGAAGGGCGACCAGCAGGCCCTGGCCATCCTCGGGGCGACGGGCGGCGAGCACGTCCGGGTGCCCCGGCTGCGGATCACCCCCGGGTCCGTGACGCTCGGCGACACCCTCCTGATCAGCTTCGACATCGAGAACACCGACGAGCGGCCGCACAGCATCGCCGTCGACTACGTGGTGCACCACGTGCGCAAGAACGGACGCAGCATCCCGAAGGTCTTCAAGCTGACCACACTCGAACTCGGCGCCGGCGAGCAGCGGTCCCTGGAGAAGGCGCACGCCATCAGGGAAGTGCAGACCCGCCGTTACTACCCCGGGGAGCACAGCATCGACATCCAGGTGAACGGCCTCGTCCAGGCCACCGGACGATTCGACCTCCGCACATGAGCGGCCTCGGAACACTCCTGAACGCGGCCGATCCGCTCGTCCACGACCACCGGATCGGCGGCATTCCGGTCGTCCCCGCCGCCGCGCAGATCGACGCCATGCTGTCGGCCTGCGATGCCGGACGCCCCGACTGCCAGTGGACGCTGACGCAGGTCGCCTTCCGGGCGCCCCTGCTCGTCGCGGGCGCCGGTGCCGAGATCGAGGTCCGTACGGGCGAGGACGGCCGGTGCGTGCTCCGATCCGTGCGCCCGGAGGACGACGGCGGGCCGGTCGAGCACAGCAGCGCCCGGGCGGCGGGCAGCCCGCTCCGCGCGCCCCGCTACATCGACGTGGCGGCGCTGCGGGCAGGCTGCACGGAGCAGGTGCCGCTGGCGGCCGTGGACGCGTGGCGCGAGGCGAGCGGGATCGCGTACGGGCCGGCCTACCGGGTGATCCGGTCGGCGCACCGCGGCGCGGACCGCATGCTGCTGATGCTCAGGGCCTCCGACGGCCCGGACACGGCGTCGGTGTCGCCCTTCGTGCCGCCGCCGTTGCTCGACAGCGTCTTCCAGGCGCTCGGCATGCTCGACGGCGGTGCGGCCGGGGCGTGCCTGCCCTGGTACGTCGGCAGGCTGGTGGCCCGCCGGCGGATCTCCGGCACGGTGATCGCCCTGGTCGAGCGGGACGAGCCGGCCGACGCCGGGAGCCGGGGCGGTGCCGTACGGGGACGGGCCACGGTCTGCAACCAGCAGGGGGAGGTGCTGCTGGAACTGGACCGCATCACCCTCAAAGCCGCCGGACCCGCGCTGTCGGCGAGCGCCGGGGCGGCGGAGCCGGAGCGGGAGCCGGAGCCGTCCGCGGAGGCGCCGGTGGTGCCGGTCGCGCCGGTCGCGCCGGTGGGGCCGTCCGTGGTGCCGTCGATCGAGACCGTCGTCTGGCGGGAGACCGGCCCGGCTTCCGCGCCGCAGCAGGCGGCCGAGGGGTCCGTACTGGTCGTCTCCGCGGGGGCCCTCCGCGGCCCGGAGGGCCGGCGCGTCCTGCACCTGACCCCGGCGCAGCTCTCGGCCGAGGGCGAGGACGCCCTGCCGGCCGGCACCGACGTCCGGGAGGTGGTCTACGTGGCACCGCGCGGGCTCACCGGCGGGGCCGAGGTGACACGGGCCCTTCAGGAGGTGTTCGCGCTGGTGCGCCGGCTCGCGGCCCGCCCGCCGATGCCCGCCCTCCTGATCGTCACCGCCGGCGCCCACCAGGTGACGGCGCGGGACCTCGTCGACCCCTTCATGACCGCCCTGTGGGGCCTCGGCCGCACACTGCGGGTCGAGCACCCCCGCAGCAGGGTCCGCCTCCTCGACCTCGGCCCCGGCGAAGGGGCCGGCCCGGAGGGCGAGGACGCCGCGGCCGTGTGGACGGCGCTCGGCCAGGACCGGCCGGAACTCGCCCGGCGCGGCGACACCTGGTACGAACCCTCCGTACGGCCCCACGCGCTCACGGGCGCGACCGGCCCGGAGCGCTACCGGGGCGGCCGCTTCCTGATCACCGGAGGCATGGGCGGCATCGGGCTGAGCGTCGCGGAGTTCCTCGCGGAGCAGGGCTGCGCCCACCTGACCCTGGCCGGGCGGACCGTGCCCGACCGGGGCGGGGCCCGGGAACGCCTGGACCGGCTCGCGGAACGCTGCGACCTGGCCGTCGTGGCGTCGGACGTCCGGACCCTGCGCGAGGCACTGCCCGCCGACGCGCGCTACGACGGGGTGTTCCACGGCGCCGGAGTGCTGCGCGACGGACTGGCGCGCGGCCTGACCCCGGAGCAGGTGGACGCCGTACTCGGGCCCAAGATCGGCGGCGCGCACGCGCTCGCCGACCTGGTCTCCGGCGACGAGAGGCCCCCGTTCGTCGCCCTGTTCTCCTCGGTCGCGGCGGTACGGGCGAACCTCGGCCAGAGCGCCTACGCCGCGGCCAACGCCTACCTGGACGGCTACGCCGCCCGCCAACGCGCCCAGGGCCGGCCCTGGTACAGCCTCGGCTGGGGCCTGTGGACCGTCGGCATGGGCGAGTCCATCGCCCCGAAGGCCGCCGCGCACGGCGTCCCGGCCCTCACCGAGGACGACGGCATCGACCTGCTCCGTACGGTCCTGGGCCAGCCACCCGCCCACTACGTTCTGTCCGCCGCCGCGAAAGCGAGGGAAGTACCCATGACTGCTCCCACGTCCGAAACCGGACTGTGGCCGTCGCTCACCCGGGCGATCGGCAAGGTCCTGCTCGTCGACGGCGTGGCCGCCGAGGACGATCTGCTGGAACTGGGCCTGGACTCGATGATGGCCGTCGAGCTGGCCGCTGAACTGACCCCGGACGGGCTCGACATCGACCCGATGGTGTTCTTCGAGCACACCAACGTCGGCGCGCTGCTGACCCACCTCGAATCGCTCCCGCGGACCGCTCCCGCCCCGGCGTCCCGGCCCGCCCCGGCCGCATCCCCCGCCCCGGCCGCCGCCCCCGCACCGGCCGCCGCTCCGGTGCCCCGGCCCGCCCCCGCACCGGTCCGTGAGGTGCCTCCGGCGGCTCCGGCGGGCGCGGCACGCCCCACCGTGCCGCAGCAGCGCCCGGCGGCCGCCGCGGGCCCGGCCCCCGCCGACTCCTTCGTCCCCGACTGGGACCGCTTCAGGGACGTGCCGCAGGCCCCGCCCGCCCCCGCCCCGGCGCCCACCCCCGCCCCGGCGCCCGCCCCCGCCCCGGCACCGGCCGCAGCACCCGCCCCCGCGCCCGCCCCCGCACCCGCGGCGGACCGGATACCGAGGCGGACCCTCCCCGGCCGGCTGGCCGACGCTCCCGACGGCCGGTTCCTCGACCGCCGCATCGACGCCCTGTCGGCGGAGGACCGCCTGCTCGTCGCCAAGGACGAGTACTTCTACGAGCCCGTCATCGAGGAGGCGACGGGCCCCCGGATCAAGTTCGACGGCCGGTGGTTCCTGAACTTCGCCTCCTACAGCTACCTCGGACTCGTCGGTCACGACTACATCGACGACCAGGTCCTGCGCGCCGTCGAGCGGCACGGCACCGGCGCGCACGGCGTGCGGCTGCTGGCGGGCACCCTGCACCTGCACCGAGAGCTGGAACTGGCCCTCGCCCGCTTCCTGGGCACCGAGGACGCCATCGTCTTCTCCAGCGGCTACATGGCGAACGTGGCGACCGTCGGCGCTCTCGTGGGCCCCGGCGACTTCGTCATCGGCGACGTCTACAACCACGCCAGCATCCTGGACGGGTACCGGCTGTCCGGCGCCTCGGTCATCACCTACGCCCACAACGACCTCGCCGACCTGGAACGCGCCCTGCGCAAGGCGGGCGACGCGGGCCGGCTGGTCGTCACCGACGCCGTGTTCAGCATGGACGGCGACGTGGCCGACCTGCCCGGCATCGTGGAACTCTGCGAGCGCTACGACGCCCCGCTGATGGTCGACGAGGCGCACAGCCTGGGCGTGCTCGGCGACACCGGCCGCGGCATCACCGAGCACTTCGGCATCGACCCGGCACGGGTCGACGTCAAGATGGGCACCCTCTCCAAGACGGTGCCGAGCGCCGGCGGCTACGTCGCCGGGTCCCGGGACCTCGTCTTCGCGCTGAAGAACAACGCCCGGGGCTGGATGTTCTCGGCCGCGGCGACCCCCGCCCAGGTGGCGGCGGCGAAGGCGGCGGTCGAGGTGATGGCGGCCGCTCCGTCCCTCACCCGGGACCTGCGCGCCAAGACCACCCGCTACCGCGACCAGCTGCGCGCCCTCGGCTTCGACACCCTGGCCAGCGAGACACCGGTGGTGCCGATCATCTGCACGACCGCCGACCAGGCGAAGGCGATGGCCCGGCTGTGCCAGCTCGACGGCCTCTTCGTCCAGCCGATCGTCTACCCGGCCGTGCCGCGCACGCTGCCGCGGCTGCGGACCATCGTCAACCTCAGCCACTCGGACGCCGACCTCGACGCGGCCGTCGTGACGCTGGAGAAGGCCGGCCGCGCCTGCGGCCTCATCCACTGAGCGCCGACCGGCGCGAACGCTCCACAGGAATGGCCGGACACCACCGTGCGCCGAGCGCCGCACGGCAACCAAGGGGGTAACGAGCATGACCGACATAGACACCACGGCGTTCTTCGGAGCGGTTCTGAAGACCATCGCCTCGACCCGCAACCACGGCACCGACCAGGGCGAGTTCGCGTCCGGCGTGGTGGAGCCCACCGCGCGGATCCGCACCTTCGAGAAGGAGGTCGGAGCCCGGCGGCTCACCACCACCGAGGCCGGGGAGGTGCTCGGTCTGCTGGAGACGACGCTGAGCACCAAGCGCACACCGGACGAGGAGCGCGAGTACTACCTGCGGTACATCGAGAAGGTCGCCGGGATCAGCCGGGCCTCGCTGGGCGTGTCCGTCTGATGAGCCCCTCCCGTCTCGCGTGGTACAGCCACGAGATCTGCTTCTGGCACGACCCCGGTCCCGGATCGGGGTACGTGCCGGTCGGACCGGGCATCGAGCCGCTGCGCCAGTTCGCGGTCGACCCCGACCTCCGGCGTGCCGAAGGACTGGTGAAGGCGTCCGGGGTGATGGACCGGTTTACCGCCCTCACCCCGGCGCCGGCCTCCGACGAGGAACTGCTGCTCGTGCACGTACCCGAACACATCGAGCGGGTCGAGGCGGCCTCGGCGGCCGGCGCGGGTGACGCGGGCGTCTACGCGTACGTCAACTACCACAGCGCACAGGCCGCACGGCTCGCCGCCGGCGCCTGCGTGCAGGCCGCCACGGGCGTCATGGAGGGCCGCTTCGACCGGGCGTACTGCCTCGTGCGGCCGCCCGGCCACCACGCGGAGCCGGACCGGGCGATGGCCCTGTGCCTGTACAACAACCTGGCGGTGGCCGCCCGCGCCGCCCAGCGCCGCGGGGCCCGCCGGGTGCTGATCCTGGACTGGGACGTCCACCACGGGAACGGCATCCAGCGGACGTTCTACGAGGACCCCGACGTGCTGTACGTATCGGTGCACCAGGACGGGCTGTTCCCGGCGGCGTCCGGCCGCGTCCTGGAAACCGGCTCGGGCGACGGAGCGGGCAGCACGCTCAACGTGCCGCTGCCCGCCGGCTCGGGCGAGGGCGCCTACCTCGCCGTGATGGACCGGATCGTGGAGCCGGCCGCCCGGGCGTTCCGCCCGGACCTGATCCTGGTGGCGGCGGGGGTCGACGCGAGCGGCCACGACCCCATGGGCCGGATGATGTGCACCAGCCGCACCTTCCACACCATGACCTCGGCGATGTGCCGGCTCGCGGACGAACTGACCGGGGGCAGGATCGTCTTCGCCCACGAAGGCGGCTACTCGGCGTGGTACCAGCCGATGCTGGTCCTGGGCACGGCGGCGGCGATCGCCGGTCTGCCGGCCCCGCAGGACCCGTTCCTGCACTCCCTGGAGCACCTTCCCGGCCAGCGCCTCCAGCGGCACCAGGAGCGGGTGATCACCCACCTGGAGGAGCACCACCCGCTGCTGGCGGGCTCCTCGTCCGGGGCCGTGCCGAGGGCCGCCGCGGCGCCTGCGGCCGTGCCCGCGAACGGGGGGCCCTGATGGGCGGCTGGTGGATGACGGTCGGCAGCGGTGCCCGCCGGGCGGCCGGTGCCGGCCCGGTGCCGGGCCCCCGGGCCCGCCCCCGGTTCCGGGTCGTGGCGCTCCCGCACGCCGGCGGGTGGCCCTCCGCGTTCCGCTCCTGGTGGCAGGTGCTGGCCGAGGACGTCGAGTGCGTGATCGCCCAGCTGCCCGGCCGGGGCGCCCGCATCAACGAGCCGCCCCTGACCCGCGTCGAGCCGCTGGTGGAGGCCCTCGCGCGGGACCTCGCGGAGCTGGAGCCGCTGCCTTACGCGGTCATCGGGCACAGCTTCGGCAGCGTGCTCGGATACGAACTCACCCGCGCCATGGAGCAGAAGGGACTGCCGCCCACCCTGCTGGCCGTCTCGGCCCGCCAGCCCCCCTGCTTCCCCAGCGAGCCCCCGTTCGCGCACCTGCGCGACGACTCGGAGCTGATGGGGCACCTGACGGACATCGGAGGGATGTCCCCGGGGCTGACGGAGCGCGCCGACCTGATGGGTCCGTCGCTCCGCGCGATCCGTGCCGACCTGGAGGCGATGGAGACCTACCGGCGCCCCCTGACCGGCACCCGCGTCCCCATCCTGGCGCTCAGCGCCGTCGACGATCCGGTGGTCATCGACGACCGGATGCACCTGTGGTCGCTGGAGACCTCGGGCGGATTCGGCCGGCAGACCTTCACCGGAGGCCACTTCTACCTCTACACACCCGCCAACGCGGCGACGGTCGCCGCGCGCCTCGTGCCCGCCCTCGACGACCCCCCGCCGAGGACGCCCCCCTCCGCACCCCCGCCGAGGACGCTCCCCTCCACACCCCCGCCCTATGACCGTGTCGGGCACCGATGAGCACCACCCCGAAAGGAACTACCGTGAGCACCCACGCTGAGACCCCCTTACTGGCCGGACCCCGGGAGTGGCTGGGCCTGGCCGTACTGGCGCTGCCCACCCTGCTGCTGTCCATCGATGTGAGCGTGCTGCACCTGGCGGTACCGCACATCAGCGAGGGCCTGAACCCCTCGGCCTCGCAGATGCTGTGGATCATCGACATCTACGGCTTCCTGATCGCCGGCTTCCTGGTGACGATGGGGACGCTCGGCGACCGCATCGGCCGCCGCAAGCTGCTCCTCATCGGCGCGGCCGCGTTCGGCCTCGCCTCCCTGGCCGCCGTCTTCGCCGACGGACCGGCCACGCTGATCGCGGCGCGGGCGGCGATGGGCATCGCCGGAGCCACGCTGATGCCCTCGACCCTCGCCCTGATCATCAACATGTTCGCCGACGCGCGGCAGCGCGGCGTGGCGATCGCGGTCTGGGTCACCATGTTCTCGGTGGGCATCGCCCTCGGCCCGGTGGTCGGCGGCGCCATGCTCGAGTACTTCTGGTGGGGTTCGGTCTTCCTGCTCGGGGTGCCCATCATGGCGCTGCTCCTGGTGGCGGGTCCCGCCCTGCTGCCGGAGTACCGTGACGAGGAGGCCGGCCGGCTCGACCTGGCCAGCGTGCTGCTGTCGCTCGCCGCGATCCTGCCGGTGATCTACGGCCTGAAGGAGATCGCCAACGAGGGGGTCGGTCCGGTCCCGCTCGGGGCGCTCGTCGTGGGGCTGGCCCTCGGCGTGGTGTTCGTCCGCCGGCAGCGCACGCTGGAGAGCCCGCTGCTGGACCTCGGCCTCTTCCGCAGCCGGACGTTCCGCACCGCGCTGGTGACGCTGCTGCTCAGCATGCTCGTGGCCGGCGGCACCTACCTGACGGTGACGCAGTTCCTCCAGCTCGTCGGCGGACTGTCCCCGATGACGGCCGGCCTGTACCTGCTGCCCGCGGCCTTCGCCCTGATCGTGACGGCGGTGGTGTCCCCGATGGCGGCGGCCAGGTACCGTCCCGCGTACGTCGTCGCCGCCGGCGTGGTCCTGTCCGGCATCGGTCACCTGGTGCTGGCCTTCGCCGACAGCTCCTCGGGCATCGCCCAGGTGGTGACCGGCTTCGCCCTCGTCTACGCCGGAGGCGGTCCGCTGATCGCCCTGGGCACGGACATCGTCGTCGGATCGGCCCGGCCCGAGCAGGCCGGATCGGCCGCGGCCCTCTCCGAGACGAGCACCGAACTCGGCATGGCGCTGGGCGTGGCCCTGCTCGGCAGTCTCGGGACCGCCGTGTACCGCAGCGGGGTGGACGTCCCCGCGGGTGCGCCGGAGGGCGCCGGTGAGACCCTCGCCGGAGCGGTCGAGGCGGCACGGGACCTCTCCGGCGACGCGGCGGCCACCCTGCTGGCCTCTGCCCGGGAGGCCTTCACCGACGGCCTGAACCTCATCGGCGGCATCGGGGCGCTCGTGGCGTTCGCCTCCGCCGTGCTGGTGGCGGTCGTCATCAAGCTGCCGGCCACCGGAGCGGGCGGGGACCCCGCCGCTTCCGACGGTGAGGCCGACGCCGCCGTCCCCGCGGTGAACGTGGAGGCCTGACGCGCCTCGCCCACGCTGCCGGTGCGGTCCGCGTCCCAGGACGCGGACCGCACCGGCCTAGGCCGTGGGGGCGATCGGCGTGATGACGTCGATCAGGACGCCGTCGGGGGCGGCCACTATGAAGTGCCTCTGGCCGAACGCCTCGCTGCGCAGCGGGAGTTCGGGCCGCAGCCCGGCCTCGCCCACGAGGCGCGCGTACTCGGCGTCCACGTCGGCCACCTCGAAGTTGAGGAGCAGCCCCCGCGCCGGCCGGCGGAAGGCCTCCGGCACGGACTCGTGCCCGGCGGCGACCAGGGCGAGTTCGTAGTGCGGCGGCTCGGGCCGCCGCAGGCTGACGTACCAGTCACTGGTGTAGGTCGTCTCGAATCCGAACAGCGAGGTGTAGAACGCCGCGGACTCGCCGAGCCGCTCGGTGCAGAGCACGGGATAGAAGCTGGTCAGGGCGGAGGAGGTCATCGCGGCACCGTTCTGGGGCGGGTAGGCGGTCGTCTCATCCCAACGACGCGGCCCGCCCGTGCGTCACGCCCGCCGGGGGACGGGCGGGTCATGTCCGGGACGTGGCCCGCCCGTTGAGGGGGCGGGCCGTGTTGACATGCCGACGGTACGTCACTAGCTTCAGTTCGCGTACTGTTGGTACGCGAACGGAGATGGCGTTCCATGCTGAGCAGCTTCTGTCCCGTGATCTGCACCTCGAGGCCGGAGGAATCCCGCAGTTTCTACAACAGACTGTTCGGTTTCACCGCCACCTACGTGACCCCGTGGCACGCCGGCCTGAGCCGGCCCGGCTCGCCGCGCCACGAGCTCACCCTGCTCGACCACACGCATCCGGACCTGCCCGAGGCCCTCCGTCGGCCGGTGCGCGCCGCACGGCTCGTCCTCACGGTGGAGGACCGGCCGCAGGAGTGGGCGCGGCTCGCGGCCCTGGGGGCGGTGGGACGCCCGGGCCGCAAACACCTGGTCGTCACGGATCCCAGCGGGGTCCGGATCGACATCGTCGCCGCGGCCTGACCGGACCGGACCGAGCTGTTCCGGATGCGGGCCCGGCGGCGGCGCGTGCGTGCGCTCACTCCGCCCGCAGCGCCTCCAGCATCCGCGCCAGCGCCCGCCGGGTGTCCTCCAGATCGGCGGGGTCCTCCGACGCCGCCAGCCACAGCGCCGCCTCGTTCATCGCCCCCGACAGGAGGTGGGTGAGCGGCGCCACCGGCTGGGCCGCGATGGTGCCCTCCGCGATCAGGACGGTGAGCGCCTCCGCCAGGTGCCGGCCCGAGGTGGCCTCGTTCATCGCCCGCCACTCCCGCCAGCCGAGCACCGCCGGCCCGTCGACGAGCATGATGCGCTGGAGCGCGGGGTCGGTGGAGGCGCTGAGGAACGCCTGGCACCCCGCGGCGAGCTGCTCCCAGGCGTGCTCCTGGGCGTCCGCCGTCGCCGCGACGTGCGCGGCGACCTCCTGCTGCACCTGCTCCAGCACCGCCCGGAACAGCTCCGCCTTGCTGCCGAAGTGGTGGTAGAGCGCCCCCTTGGTGACCCCGGCGGCCCGGACGATCTCCGACAGTCCCACGGAGGCGTAGCCCAGGGTCGAGAAGAGCCGCCGGCTTTCCAGGAGCAGGGTCTGCCGCGTCTGTTCGCGCTGCTGTGCCCTGACCCCGCTCGTCATCGTGGTACCCCCCGTCTCCGGCCCGTCCATGGCATCGGCACACCGTACTTCGCCGCCGCGGGCACGGGCGAGCCGCCCGGGCCCTGACCAGGACACCGCCGTCCCGGCCGTCCGCCTCGCCCGTTTCCCCGGCCCACCGCCGTGGGACACCTGCCCGCCCTCACCCGGCCCGGAGGCGGCCGGGCGTACCCCGCGCCCGGCCCGTGTCGCACCGAACGAACCGGGCGCGGGCCGCTTGAAGAGCCCGGCACCGGGCAGGCGTGCCGGTACGGGTGCCGACGACGCCGTTGCCCGGCGCACAGGTCGGTGAACTCCCCGGAGCCCTCTCCAGCCGACGTGTGACCGAGGAGGCGAGGTGCGATGAGAGCCGTGACCTGGCAGGGCCGCCGCAAGATCGAGGTGGTGACCGTCCCGGACCCGCGGATCGTCGATCCCACCGACGCCGTGATCGAAGTGACGACGACGGGCCTGTGCGGATCGGACCTGCACCTGTACGAGGTGCTCGGCCCGTTCCTGGACGCGGGGGACGTCCTCGGCCACGAGCCGATGGGAGTCGTCGCCGAGGTGGGGCCCGGGGCACGGGAACTGAAGGCCGGAGACCGGGTCGTCGTCCCGTTCAACGTGTCCTGCGGCAGGTGCTTCATGTGCGAGCGGGGCCTGCACTCGCAGTGCGAGACGACTCAGGTCCGCGAGCACGGCAGCGGCGCGAGCCTCTTCGGGTACACGAAGCTCTACGGTCAGGTGCCCGGCGGACAGGCCGAGTACCTGCGCGTCCCCTTCGCGGACACCCTCCCCATCCGGGTTCCCGAAGGGCCGCCGGACGAACGGTTCGTGTACCTGTCGGACGTCCTGCCGACCGCCTGGCAGGCCGTCGTCTACGCCGGAGTCCCGCCCGGAGGCAGCGTCGCCGTCCTGGGCCTCGGGCCGATCGGCGACATGTGCACCCGCGTCGCCGCCCATCGCGGGGCCGGCAAGGTGATCGGCGTCGACCTGGTGCCCGAACGCCTGGCCCGCGCCTCCGGCCACGGCGTACAGGTCTACGACCTGTCCCAGTACGGGGACCAGCTCGTCGACGCCGTCCGCGACGCGACCGGCGGCCGCGGCCCGGACGCCGTGATCGACGCCGTCGGCATGGAGGCCCACGGCGGCGTGGCCGCCAGGGCCGCGCAGACCGCCACCGGCCTGCTGCCGGACACCCTGGCGTCCGCCCTCATGAAGAAGGCCGGCGTGGACAGCCTGGCCGCCCTGAGGCTCGCCGTCGAACTCGTACGCCGCGGCGGCACCGTCTCCCTCTCCGGCGTCTACGGCGGAGCCGCCGATCCGCTGCCGCTGCTCACCATGTTCGACAAGCAGATCCAGCTGCGCATGGGCCAGGCCAACGTCCGCCGGTGGGTCGACGACCTGCTGCCCCTGCTGACCGACGCAGACCCCCTCGGCGTCGAGGGCTTCGCCACCCACCACCTGCCCCTGGACGACGCCCCACAGGCGTACGCAGACTTCCAGAAGAAGCGGGACAACATGGTGAAGGTCCTCTTCCACCCCTGA
This sequence comes from Streptomyces sp. NPDC043896, assembly GCF_056435605.1. NCBI lineage: Bacteria > Bacillati > Actinomycetota > Actinomycetes > Kitasatosporales > Streptomycetaceae > Streptomyces > Streptomyces sp. NPDC043896. Next base: position 117,637 of record NZ_JBWKEE010000008.1, on the reverse strand, counting down.
CGCGTACGCGCTGTCGGTCAGCCGAGCACGAGGGGGAGGGCGGTCAGCCCGCGGGTCAGGCGGGTCCGGCTCCAGGTCAGGGCCTCCTCCGGGACGGCCAGGCGGGTGTCGGGGAAGCGGGTCAGCAGGGCGCGCAGGGCGATCTCCGCCTCGGCCCGGGCCAGGGGCGCGCCCGGGCAGCGGTGGATGCCGTGGCCGAAGGAGAGGTGGCCGCCGGCGTCGCGGTCCAGGTCGAGGCGGCCGGGGGCGGGGAACGCCGCCGGGTCGCGGTTCGCGGCGCCCGGGGCGATGAGCACCGGGCAGCCCGCCGGGATCCCGACGCCGCCGACGCTCAGGTCCTCCGTACTGTGGCGGAACGTGGCCACGCTGACGGGGGAGTCGAAGCGCAGCAGTTCGTCGAGGGCGCCGGGGATCAGGTCCGGGTCCCGGCGCAGCCGGTCGAGGGCCTCCGGGTGCCGGAGCAGGGCCAGGACGGCGTTGCCGATGAACCGCGTGGTGGTCTCGTGCCCGGCGACCAGGAGGAGGACGGCCAGGGACACGGCCTCCTCCCGGTCGAGGCCGCCCTCGTCGCAGGCGCGCAGGAGGGAGTGGAGTGGGCCGTCGCCGGGGTTCGCGCGGGCGGTGTCGGTCAGGTCGGTGAGGTAGTCGCCGATGCGGTGCGAGGCGGCGTCGATCAGCGCGGTGTCGGTCGCGTCGAAGAGGTCGTGGGACCAGCCGGCGAGCGTGGCGCGGTCGGCTTCGGGTACGCCCAGCAGCTCGCAGACGACGGTGACCGGCAGCGGTACCGCCAGCTCCGCCACCAGGTCGACCCGCGCGCCCGGCTGCCACGCCGCCGTGAGGCGGTCCACGACCGCGGTGATGAACGGGCGCAGCTCCCGGACGCGGCCGGTCGTGAACAGCGGGGTCGCCACCCGCCGGTGGCGCGTGTGTGCCGGAGGGTCGCTCGCCAGCATGTTGCGGGAGACCGCCGGGTGCAGGTTGCGGTCCGACGGGCGGCCGGCGAAGAAGCGGGCCGTGTCCTTGGACAGGCGGGGGTCGGTGAACGCCTCGCGGGCCTCGGCGTGACCGGTGATCAGGTACGCGTGGTGGCCGCCGGAGCCGGTGGGGACCCGCTGGACGGGGCAGCGTTCGCGCAGCCCGTCGTACGTGGGGTAGGGGTCGGTGAAGAAGCGCGGGTCGCGCAGCGGGTCCTGCCGCGGGGCGGTCACGAGGCCGCTCCGGCGTTCTCGGGTGCGGGGCGGCGCGCGTAGGCGGCGGCCACGAGCAGCAGCCACGCCGTCTCCGCCGGGAGGTCGCCCTTGCGGGAGCGGGTGCCGGCGGCGGGCGGGGCCTCGTCGCCGTCGAGGGGGAGTCCGGTGCGCTTCGCGTGGACGGCCGCGGCGATGACGGCCGCCTCCACCTCGGCGTCGCCCTCGGGGGTGCCGGCCGTGCCCCGGCGGGCGGCCTCGGCGGCCGCGGCGTCCTGTACCGACGCCTGACGGTGGCGGCGCAGGGCCAGCACGCAGTCGTTGATCTCGATGACCCGGCGGTGGAGGTGGAAGTCGAGGTCGTGGGCGTCGGCTCCGTCGCCGTCCGGGTCGAGCACCACTTCGGGCACCGCCGAGGTGACCTCGCGCCACAGGGGTTCCAGCGCGGCGAAGGACTTCCGTTCCCAGCGGCGGCGGCGCAGCTGGCCGAGCGGCCACAGCAGGGCGGGCAGGGTGAGCCCGACGGTGATGAGGAGCACGGCGACGGCGGGCGCGGTCACGCTGAACGCGCACCGGAAGGGGGTCAGCGGGGTCGAGCACCGGGCGCCGTCGGGCACGAGCCCCAGCCCGAGGCCGATGGAGACCAGGGCGAAGAGCTTGTACGCGGCGTAGACGAGGGCGAAGCCGCAGCCGACCGAGGTCGTGCGCAGGCCCCAGCGCTGACTGCGGCGCGTCGACCGCTTGGACTGGGCCCAGGTCTGCAGCAGGAAGTCCTTGGCCGTGTAGCCGAGGTAGGAGATGTAGATCAGTACGTAGCAGGCGTACAACGCCGGGTTGCGTCCGGTGAGTTGTTCGGCGGTGAAGAAGGCGGTCATGCCTGCGGCGCAGGCCGCGAGGGCGATGACGCGCAGCCGGATCTGCCGCCGGGCGCTCTCGCGGTCCAGGTTCAGCTGGAAGAGGAAGGCGAGCACCGAGGTGGCCGCCGTCAGGGTGAAGGTGTTGCTGAGGAGCCGGGCGACGTGCGGGACCACCGACTCGACGGCGTGTTCCACGGCGGGGGCGTACGAGGCGAAGGCGAGGGCGAACGAGGTCAGCAGGGCCGCCATCGCCCAGGTGCCCGTGGGGCGTCGTCCCCCGCGTCCCCGCGCCACCCAGTAGGCGGCGAAGCACAGCAGCACGACGGCCGTGCCCGTGAAGAGGATGTTGATCATTTCCGGTGGCGCTTCTTCCTGTGTGGCTTGGCGAACAGCGCGTCCCAGCTCTCGGCGCCGCTGGCGGGCCGGCTCGGCGGGCCTTCGCGTCCCCGGTACATGAGCTGCCGGATCACGCTGGCCATCACCTCGGCCTCGCGTTCGTCCTCGCTGGTGTAGCTGGTCCGGCCGGACATGCGCTGGACGAGGGTCGGGTTGAACCCGATCGCGCGCAGGGTGTCCTGGTCCAGTTCCAGACTGCCGGGGTGGTCGCAGATGATGTGGCTGATCTCGTGGGCGAGGATGTGGTTCTGGTGGAGGGGGGAGGTGGCCTCCTCGTAGAACAACAGGTCGGCGTCCGGGGTCTCCAGACGGATGCCGCACGGGGCGTCCAGGGCGCCCAGCGTGCTCAGCGGACGCAGGATGATGGGGCGTCCGCGTTGTTCGGCCACGGCGTCGCGGAGGTCGCGGGTGCTGAAGCGGTGCGGGAGCCGAAGGGCCTCGACGCGCGCCTCACACGAGGCGCGGAGCTGCTCGAAGTCCATGTCCTCACTCTGGTGAAGCCGGTCGGGGGTGGTCGGCCGGGGCGAACCCCTCCCTGGAATCCCTGGAATCCCGCGGATCCCTGGAAGTCCGGTTGCGCGCCCCATGCTGACATGTTCGCGACTTCGCTTCGAGCGCGGGGTGCCGCCGAGTCCGGCCCGCGCGGCGCGGGATGCCGGGCTTGTGCCGGGAAACGCCGGATGCCCCCCTGCGGTCGGGCGGTCGCAGGGGGGTGTGCCGTACCGGGGCGGGGGGCCGAACAGAAGCCGCCCGGCGCGCGGTTCAGTCGTCCAGGTCGAGGTCCTGCGGGAAGTCGTCGGTGGTGAGCCCTTCGAGCTTGCGGGCCTGCTCGATCACGGTGGACAGCATCTTCAGGCTGTCGACGCTCAGGCCGTTGGCGCGCAGGGCCACCTTGCGGACGTCCTGGTCGCGCATGGCGGCGAGGAGGTCGATCTCCGCCCGGGTGCGTTCGGCCGCCGCGCTGTCGACGAAGTAGCCCGCCGGTACGCCGAAGAAGTCGGCCAGGGCCTTGATGGTGTGCCGTGTCGGGTTCTTCTTGGCCCCGGTGCGCAGCTGCTGGATCGCGCTCGCGGTCACCCCGCGCCCCTCGCCGGTCGCGGCCTTGCGGATTCCTTCCGCGACCTCCGCGTACGTGTAGGGCCCCCGGGACGGGGGGTGCACCTCGCGGAAGAGGTGGTCCAGGAGTTGGGCGAAGCTGGGCGGCTGTTCGTTCTCCACGTACACGACCTCCTTGCGTGATGCCGAGCTCTTGCCCACCACAGTGTTTCTCGAAGCCCGTCGGGCCGGCACCGGCAACACTTTGGTTGACGCCGGATAGTCACTCTGGTGTACGTTACCAATGCTTCGTCACCACTGAAGTGTTGCGCGGGAAGTGGGTGGCGTGGCCGGACGGGTCGCGGTCGAGCTTCACGGGGGTGAGCTCGGCCCGCGGCCCGGTACGCGGTGGCCGCGATCCGTCGTGGCCCGTGCGCCGGACTGCCCTCGCGCGGGGCCCGGAGCGGGCTATGGTGGGGGCGAGGCCCCGCGTCATCCCCCGTGCGCGGGGCCTCACTTGCCGCCCGGAAACGGCCAGAGCCCCGGCGTCCCGGATGTACGGGAGGCCAGGGCTCTGCGGACGGCCGTGACGGGCCCGTATCGGGGCCTGTCGGGCCGGGGTGCTGCGGGTGCCTCTCGGCGGCCCCTCAGTGGCAGGGGAAGCCGAGGAGGTGGCGCCCGTCGTGGACCCACTCGTGGACGGCCTCGCCGGAGAACACTGCGGTGGCGCCCTGTTCGGCGCCGACGAAGTAGAGGGCGACGAGCATCAGCAGGCCGGTGAAGAGCGCCCAGGGCAGGACGGCCTTGACGGGCAGGGGGGCCGACGGGGAGACGGCGGGGGCGGGGATGGCTGCGGAAGCGAGTGCCTCGGCCATGGTGGAACCTCCTCGGGGAACGACGCGTCCCCTGTGGTGGCGCGGAACGACGGCTCCGAGGGTCTGACTCACCGCGGCACCACCCGGGGGTGCTGCCGCAGCACACAGTGGCGCGACCATGCCGGATTCGCACCGGACTTCCGTCTCGCCGTCGTCGCTATGGGTGGATGTCGCCGTGACGGTACCGCCCCGCACGCGGTCCGACCAAGCGGATGAGTCGCTGATCACACACGCCGCCCAGGCCGTGAGACGGCATGCGGCCCCCGGGGGTGAACACCGGGCGGCCCGGGCGGCGTTCGGTCCCGTTCCGGCCGGGCGGCGACGGCCCGTCAGCTGACCGCCGAGCTCGGCAGCTCCGCCGCCACCGGAGGACCGTCCCCCGCCCTGGGGAGGGTGAGGACCATGGTGAGCCCCCCGCCCGGGGTGTCCTCCGCCGTGAGCGTCCCCGCCATCGCCTCGGTGAAGCCGCGCGCCACCGCGAGACCCAGTCCGACGCCGGCTCCGCGCGGGGCGTCACCGTGGCGCTGGAAGGGCTCGAAGATGCGGTCCTTGGCCTCGTCCGGGACCCCGGGGCCCCGGTCCACCACGCGGACTTCGACCCGGTCGTGCAGGGCGCTCGCGGTGACGAGGACCGGCCGGCCGGCGGGGCTGTACTTCACGGCGTTCTCGACGATGTTGGCCACGGCCCGCTCCAGCAGGCCCCGGTCCACGGCGACCATGGGCAGCGTCTCCGGGATGTCCAGCCCGACACTGTCCTCCGGTACGCCTCCCAGCGCCATCGGCACCACCTCGTCGAGGTCGGTCTCCCGGATCAGCGGGACGACGGTCCCGGTGTTGAGCCGGGACATGTCCAGCAGGTTCCCGATCAGCGCGGCGAGCCGGTCGGCGCCCTCCTCGATCCCCTCCAGCAGCTCCGCCCGGTCCGCGTCCGACCACTCCACGTCCTCGGAGCGCAGGGAGGTGACGGAGGCCTTGATACCGGCGAGCGGGGTCCGCAGGTCGTGGCTGACGGCGGCGAGCAGCGCCGTGCGGATGCGGTTGCCCTCGGCGAGCCTGCGGGCCTCCCCGGCCTCGTCGACCAGCCGCTGGCGGTCGAGGACGCCGGCGGCCTGGGCGGCGAAGGCGCCGAGCACGCGCCGGTCCTCGGCGGGCAGCACCCGGCCGGACAGGGCCAGGGTCATGTTCTCGCCGACCGGCATGTCGACGTCGGCGTTCTCGGGGCGGGTGACCGGACGGGGGCCGACGGCCGCCGCCGTGGTCCAGGAGCCGACCTCGCCGGGGCGCTCCAGCAGGGCCACGGAATCCATCGCGAAGGTCTCCCGGAGGCGCTCCAGGAGGGCGTCGAGGGAGTTCTCGCCGCGCAGGACGCTGCCCGCGAGGAAGGAGAGGATCTCGGACTCGGCCCGCAGCCGGGCGGCCTGGTGGGTGCGGCGGGCCGCGAGGTCGACCACGGACGCCACGGAGACCGCCACGCCCACGAAGATCGCGATGGCGACGATGTTCTTCGGGTCGGAGACGGTCAGCCGGTGCAGCGGCGGAGCGAAGTAGTAGTTCAGCAGCAGCGAGCCGAAGGCGGCCGAGCCGAGTGCGGGCAGCAGCCCGCCCAGCAGGGCCGCCGCGACCGTGCAGGCGAGGAAGAGCAGCATGTCGTTGGCCAGCCCGAGGTCCGGGACGGCCTGGCTGAGCAGCAGGGTCAGCAGGGCCGGCCCGGCGACGGCGGTCAGCCAGCCCCAGATGGTCCGGGACCGGCCCAGCCGGGCCCGCCGGGCGATCGGCAGGCCCCGCCCCTTGGCCGCCGCGTCGTGGGTGACGATGTGCACGTCCAGGTCCGGCCCGGACTCGCGGGCGACGACGGCGCTGACCCCGGGACCGAGCAGGTACTGCCAGGAGCGCCTGCGGCTCACGCCGAGCACGATCTGGGTGGCGTTGACCCCCCGGGAGAACTCCAGCAGGGCGTCGGAGACGTCGTCGCCGATGACGTGGTGGAAGGTGCCGCCCAGGTCCTCGACCAGGGTGCGCTGGACGGCCAGCTCCTTGGGCGACGCGGACGACAGGCCGTCGCCGGCCGCGATGTAGACGGCCAGCACCTCCCCGCCGGCGCCCTTCTCCGCCAGGCGGGCGGCGCGGCGGATGAGCGTACGGCCCTCGGGGCCGCCGGTGAGGCCGACGACGATGCGCTCGCGGGCCTGCCAGGTGGTGCGGATGTCGTGCTCGCCGCGGTACTCCCTCAGGTACTCGTCGACCCGGTCGGCCGTCCACAGCAGCGCGAGCTCCCGCAGCGCGGTCAGGTTCCCGGGGCGGAAGTAGTTGGAGAGGGCCGCGTCGACCTTGTCGGCCTTGTAGACGTTGCCGTGGGCCATCCGCCTGCGCAGCGCCTGCGGGGACATGTCGACCAGCTCGATCTGGTCGGCACGCCGCACCACCTCGTCGGGGACCGTCTCGCGCTGGCGGACGCTGGTTATGGTCTCGACGACGTCGCCCAGGGACTCCAGGTGCTGGATGTTGACGGTGGAGACCACGTCGATCCCGGCCCGGAGCAGCTCCTCGACGTCCTGCCAGCGCTTGGTGTTGCGGGAGCCGGGGACGTTGGTGTGGGCGAGCTCGTCCACCAGCGCGACCGCCGGACGTCGGGCGAGGACCGCGTCCACGTCCATCTCGGCGAAGCTCGTGCCCCGGTACTCCAGGTCCCGCCCCGCGACCGTTTCCAGCCCGTGGAGCATCACCTCGGTGCGCGGCCGGCCGTGGTGCTCGACGAAGGCGACGACGACGTCGGTGCCCCGCTCCATCCGGCGGTGGGCCTCGGAGAGCATCGCATAGGTCTTGCCGACGCCCGGTGCCGCGCCGAGGTAGATACGGAGCTTTCCGCGTCCCATGATCGTAACTCTTCTTCTGTCGGGTCAGGGTTCGAAGCGGTAGCCCATGCCCGGTTCCGTGATCAGGTACCGGGGGTGGGAGGGGTCGGCTTCGAGCTTGCGTCTCAACTGGGCCATGTAGACGCGCAGGTAGTTGGTGTTCTCGCTGTAGGTGGGGCCCCAGACCTCCAGGAGCAGCCTGCTCTGCGACACCAGGTGGCCCGGGTGGGTGACCAGGATCTCCAGCAGGTGCCACTCCGTCGGGGTCAGCCGTACGGTGCGGTCGCCGCGCAGCACCTTCTTCGCGAGCAGGTCGATGGTGAACCCGTCGGTCGTGACCGTGGTGACGTCGCCGGTCCGCCGCGCCGGCTCCGCCTGGCGGCGGCTGGCCGCCCGGAGGCGGGCCAGGAGCTCGTCCATGCTGAACGGTTTGGTGACGTAGTCGTCGGCGCCGGCGTCCAGCGCCCGGATCTTGTCCTCCGAGGTGTGCCGGGCGGACAGCACCAGGATCGGCACCCGGCTCCAGCCGCGCACCCCCTTGATGACGTCGATGCCGTCCATGTCGGGGAGTCCCAGGTCGAGGACGATGACGTCGGGCTTCCGGGCGGCGGCGAGCCGCAGGGCCGAGCCGCCGTCGGAGGCCTCTTCGACGTCGAACTTCCGCGCCTGGAGGTTGATCTTGAGTGCGCGGACGAGCTGGGGATCGTCCTCCACCACCAGCACCCGGGTCATCGATGGGCAGCCTTTCCTTCGGTGTGAGCGGAACGCCGGGGAGCCGGCGAGGGCGGGGGCACCTCCCGGCGGTGGCCGGGGGAGGCGCGCACCCCGCCGGCTCCCGGTTCGTACGAGGCGGGCGGCCGGCTCCGCGTCAGCTCCTGGCCAGGTCCTTCAGCGCGGTGTTGAGCTCCAGGACGTTGACGCGGGGCTCGCCCATGAAGCCGAGGGTGCGGCCGGCGGTGTGGGCGGAGACGAGCTCCTCGACCCGCTTGACGTCGAGCCCGTTGCGCTCGGCGACCCGGTGGACCTGGAGCTCCGCGTACGCGGGGGAGATGTGCGGGTCGAGGCCGGAGCCGGAGGAGGTGACGGCGTCGGCCGGCACGTCCTCGGGCCTGACCCGGTAGGTCGCGGTCGAGTTGTCGGCGACCACGGCCTCCTTGGCCTCGGTGACCAGCTTGACGAGGTCCGGGTTGTCGCCGGCCTTGTTGGTGGCGCCGGACAGGATCAGTGAGTACCGGGTGTTGACGCTGTTGGTGCCGAGGCCGTTGGAGGGACGCGGCTGGAACCACCTGAGGTCCGGCTCGGCGGCCTCGTCGGGGTCGCCCGGGTCCTTCTTGGGCAGGTCGTAGCGCTGCCCCACGAGGGAGGAACCGACGACGTCTCCGCTCCTGTCCCTGATCTCGGAGCCGTTGGCCTTGTCGTTGAAGAGGGCCTGGGCGACGCCGGTGACGGCGAGCGGGTAGACGACCCCGCAGATCACGGTCAGGACGAGCAGGGCCCGCAGGCCGGCCCCGATCAGCCGTGCTGTGCTGCCTACAGAGGTGTTCATAGCCGATCAGCCGATTCCGGGGATGAGGGAGATGAGGAGGTCGATGAGCTTGATGCCGATGAACGGGGCGACGAGACCGCCGAGTCCGTAGAGGCCCAGGTTGCGGCGGAGCATCCTGTCGGCGCTGGTGGGCCGGTACTGGACGCCCCTGAGGGCCAGCGGGACGAGCGCGATGATGATCAGCGCGTTGAAGATGACGGCGGACAGGATCGCGGACTCGGGAGAGGCCAGGCCCATGATGTTGAGCTTGTCCAGGCCCGGGTAGACCACCGCGAACATCGCGGGGATGATCGCGAAGTACTTGGCGACGTCGTTGGCGATCGAGAAGGTCGTCAGCGCGCCGCGGGTGATGAGGAGCTGCTTGCCGATCTCGACGATCTCGATGAGCTTGGTCGGGTTGGAGTCCAGGTCCACCATGTTCCCGGCCTCCTTGGCGGCCGAGGTGCCGGTGTTCATGGCCACGCCGACGTCGGCCTGGGCCAGGGCGGGCGCGTCGTTCGTCCCGTCACCGGTCATCGCGACGAGCTTGCCGCCCGCCTGCTCCCGCTTGATCAGCGCCATCTTGTCCTCGGGAGTCGCCTCCGCGAGGAAGTCGTCGACTCCGGCCTCTTCGGCGATGGCCCGGGCCGTCAGCGGGTTGTCGCCGGTGATCATGACGGTCTTGATGCCCATGCGCCGCAGTTCGCCGAACCGCTCGCGCATGCCCTCCTTCACCACGTCCTTGAGGTGGATGACGCCGAGGACGCGGGCGCCCCCGTCGTCGTCCACGGCGACGAGCAGCGGGGTGCCGCCCGCCTGCGCGATCGTGTCCGTGAGCGCCTGGGCGTCGTCCGAGACGGCGCCGCCGCGCTCGTGCACCCAGGCGACGACCGAACCGGTCGCGCCCTTGCGGACCTTGCGCCCGTCGACGTCGACGCCGGACATGCGGGTCTGGGCGGTGAAGGTGACCCACTCGGCGTGGGAGAGCTCGCCCTGGTGGCGCTCGCGCAGGCCGTACTTCTCCTTCGCGAGGACCACGATCGAGCGGCCCTCGGGGGTCTCGTCGGCCAGTGAGGACAGCTGGGCCGCGTCGGCGAGCTCGGCGGCGGTGACGCCCTTGACCGGAACGAACTCCGAGGCCTGGCGGTTGCCGAGGGTGATCGTGCCCGTCTTGTCGAGCAGCAGCGTCGAGACGTCGCCGGCGGCCTCGACCGCGCGGCCGGACATGGCGAGGACGTTGCGCTGGACGAGGCGGTCCATGCCGGCGATGCCGATCGCGGACAGCAGCGCGCCGATGGTGGTCGGGATCAGGCAGACGAGGAGCGCGGTGAGCACGATCAGCGACTGCTCGGCCCCGGCGTAGACCGCGAAGGGCTGGAGGGTGACGACGGCCAGCAGGAAGACGATCGTGAGGGACGCGAGGAGGATGTTCAGCGCGATCTCGTTGGGCGTCTTCTGCCGGGCTGCGCCCTCGACCAGGTTGATCATGCGGTCGATGAAGGTGTCGCCGGGCTTCGTGGTGATCTTGATGACGACCCGGTCCGAGAGGACCTTCGTGCCGCCGGTGACCGCCGAGCGGTCGCCGCCGGACTCGCGGATGACCGGGGCGGACTCGCCGGTGATCGCCGACTCGTCCACGGACGCGACGCCCTCGACGACGTCACCGTCGCCGGGGATGACGTCACCGGCCTCGCAGACCACCAGGTCGCCGATGCGCAGACCGGTCCCGGGGACCTGTTCCTCGGTCCTGCCGTCCGCCGTCAGACGGCGGGCGACCGTATCGGTCTTGGCCTTGCGCAGGGTGTCGGCCTGCGCCTTGCCGCGGCCTTCGGCGACGGCCTCGGCGAGGTTGGCGAAGATCGTGGTGAGCCAGAGCCAGGCCGTGATGGCCCAGCCGAACCAGTCGGTGGGGTCCATCACGGCCAGCACGGTGGTGACCACCGAGCCGACCAGCACCACGAACATGACCGGAGACTTGATCATGACGCGCGGGTCGAGCTTGCGCACCGCGTCCGGGAAGGACTTCAGCAGCGCCTTCGGGTCGAACAGCCCCCCGCCGACGCGGCCGCCGTCCGGCTTGTGGCCGGTGGGCACGTCCTGGTGCGGAGCGCGGGTCGCGGTCACGGTCGACATGACGTCCTCTTGCTTCCTGGTGTCGGAGGTCATGACGCCAGCCCTTCGGCGAGCGGCCCCAGCGCGAGCGCGGGGAAGTAGGTCAGACCCGTGATGATGATGATCGTGCCGACGAGGAGGCCGGCGTAGAGGGGTTTGTCCGTGCGCAGGGTGCCCGCCGTCTCCGGGACGGGCTGCTGCTCGGCGAGCGAGCCGGCGAGCGCGAGGACGAACACCATGGGCAGGAAGCGGCCCAGCAGCATCGCGATGCCGATGGTGCTGTTGAACCACTGGGTGTCGGCGTTCAGGCCGGCGAAGGCGGAGCCGTTGTTGTTGGCGCCGGAGGTGTAGGCGTAGAGGATCTCGGAGAAGCCGTGCGCGCCCGGGTTGGCCATCGAGTGGGCCGGGGTGTCCAGGGCCATCGCCGCGGCGGTGAAGCACAGCACCAGCGCCGGGGTGACGAGGATGTAGCACGCCGCGAACTTGATCTCGCGGGTGCCGATCTTCTTGCCGAGGTACTCGGGGGTGCGGCCGACCATCAGGCCGGCGATGAACACCGCGATGACCGCCATGACGAGCATGCCGTAGAGGCCGGAGCCCACGCCCCCGGGGGCGATCTCGCCGAGCTGCATGCCCAGCATGGCGATGCCGCCCCCGAACCCGGTGTAGGAGGAGTGGAAGGAGTTGACGGCGCCGGTCGAGGTCAGCGTGGTGGCGACCGCGAAGATCGAGGAGCCGCCGATGCCGAAGCGGGTCTCCTTGCCCTCCATCGCCCCGCCCGCGACGTCGAAGGCCGGGCCGTGGTGGGCGAACTCGGTCCACATCATCAGGGCGGTGAACCCGACCCAGATGACCGCCATCGTCGCCAGGATCGCGTAGCCCTGCTTCACCGAGCCGACCATCCGGCCGAAGGTGCGGGTCAGCGCGAAGGGGATGACGAGGATCAGGAAGATCTCGAAGAGGTTCGAGAACGGGGTGGGGTTCTCGAAGGGGTGGGCGGAGTTGGCGTTGAAGTAGCCGCCCCCGTTGGTGCCCAGCTCCTTGATGACCTCCTGGGAGGCGACCGCGCCGCCGTTCCACTGCTGGGAGCCGCCGGCGAACTGACCCACCTCGTGGATGCCGGAGAAGTTCTGGATCGCACCGCAGGCGACCAGGACCAGGGCGCCGACGACGGAGATCGGGATCAGGATGCGGACGGTGCCGCGGACCAGGTCGGCCCAGAAGTTGCCGAGCTCACCGGTGCGCGAGCGCGCGAAGCCGCGGACCAGGGCGACCGCGACGGCCATGCCGACGGCGGCGGAGACGAAGTTCTGCACCGCCAGGCCGCCCGTCTGCACGACGTGGCCCATGGCCTGCTCGCCCGCGTACGACTGCCAGTTGGTGTTCGCGACGAACGACGCGGCGGTGTTGAAGGCCTGGTCCGGGTCGATCGCCCGGAAGCCGAGCGACCCGGGCAGGACGCCCTGGGCGCGCTGCAGGGCGTAGAGGAACAGGACGCTCGCGACGGAGAAGGCCAGGACGCCGCGCAGGTAGGCGGGCCAGCGCATCTCCGCCGTCGGGTCGGCGCCGATGGCCTTGTAGATCCACTTCTCCGGTTTGCAGTGCTTCTCGGAGGAGTAGACCCGGGCCATGTACTCGCCGAGCGGACGGTAGGCCAGCGCGAGCGCGGCGATCAGCGCGAGCAGCTGGAGCACACCAGCGGTTACGGGGCTCATGTCAGTGCTCAGAACCTCTCCGGGTACACGAGGGCGAGGACGAGGTATCCGAGCAGGGAGACGGCCACGAGCAGGCCGACGATGCTTTCGACGCTCACAGCTTGGTCACCCCCCGGGCGATGAGAGCCACCAGCGCGAAAACCGCGACCGTGGTGACGACGAAGGCCAGATCGGCCATCGCGAGCTCCTGATGAAGTGATGAGACGGGAATCGGCCGGACTGGCCGAGACCGAGCAAACCCCGGCCCGGACCCCGCGTTAAGCCACCTTGACGGCCTCCATACGGGCACGGGGGAACCTTTAACGCGGCCCATACGCCGGCCGCCGCGACGGCCGCCGCGCCCGCCCCGGCGCCCGCCGCCGCGCCCGCCGCCGCGCCCCCTCCCGACCGCTCCGGCGGGCTCCGCGTATGGAGTGCGTGAAGAGAGGGCCGGACGGCGTATGGAACGCGCCAAGGTGGCCGGCGGCCCCGCCCGGAGGCTTCGACGCTGTCCTCACTGAGACCCTTCGGAGGAAACGGCGACATGGCCATGCACACAGGAGAACCCACCGCCGCAGGACGGGGCCCGGGCCAGGAGGAGCCCCCCGACACCGGAGACCGGGCGGCCGCGGAGACCGGTGACCGGCACAGGCTGACCGCCCTCCAGGGACTCGCCGCGCTCTCGCTCGACGCGATGGCGTCCGTCGCCTACGGCCCCGAGTCGATCGTGCTCGTGCTGGCCGCGGCCGGCGCGTACGGCCTCGGCTTCACCCTCCCGGTGACCCTCGCGATCGCCGCGCTGCTGGCCGTACTCGTCGCCTCGTACCGGCAGGTCATCGCCGCCTTCCCGGACGGCGGCGGCTCCTACGCCGTGGCCCGCCGCCACCTCGGCCGGCGCACCAGCCTGGTCGCGGCGGCCTCGCTGATCCTGGACTACGTCCTCAACGTGGCGGTCTCCGTCACGGCGGGTGTGGCCGCCCTGACCTCGGCCTTCCCCTCCCTGTACGGGGAGCGGGTGTGGATCTGCCTCGGCGTTCTCGTGCTCGTCACCGCCGTGAACCTGCGCGGGGTCGTGGACTCGGCCAAGGCCTTCCTCGTCCCCACCGCCGTCTTCGTCGGCTCGATCCTGGCCATGGTCGCCGTCGGCCTCTTCCGGGACGCGCCGGTCTCCACCGAGACCGCCGCCGGACACGCCTCCGCCCTCGGCGACGGCGCCACCACCGTCGGCGCGCTGCTGCTGCTCAAGGCCTTCGCCGCCGGCTGCTCCGCCCTCACCGGCGTCGAGGCCGTCGCCAACGCCGTACCGTCCTTCCGGGCCCCCGCCGCCCGCCGCGCCCAGCGCACCGAGGTCGCCCTCGGCGCCCTGCTCGGCGTGATGCTGATCGGCCTGTCCGTCCTCATCGGCCGCTTCCACCTCCAGCCGGTGGAGGGGGTGACCGTCCTCGCCCAGCTCGCGGACGCCTCCTTCGGCCACAACGCCGCCTTCTACGTCGTCCAGTTCGCCACCGTGGTGCTGCTGGCCCTCGCCGCCAACACCTCCTTCGGCGGCCTCCCGGTCCTGATGGGCCTGCTCGCCCGGGACAACTACCTGCCGCACGTGTTCGCCCTCAAGGCCGACCGCCAGGTCCACCGGCACGGCGTGGTCTGGCTGGCCCTCGTCTCGGCCGCGCTGCTGGTGTTCTCCGGCGGCGACGCCAACACCCTCGTCCCCCTGTTCGCGATCGGGGTGTTCATCGGCTTCACCGTCTGCCAGGTCGGCATGGTCCGCCACTGGTCGCTGGAGCGCCCCGGGGGCTGGCGGGCGAAGGCCGTGCTGAACGGCTTCGGCGCACTGCTCACCGGCGCCTGCGCCCTCGTGGTCACCGCCACCAAGTTCACCGAGGGCGCCTGGCTGATCGTGGTGGCCCTGCCCCTCCTCGTCCTCGCCTTCGAGACCGTGCACCGCGCCTACGGGCGCATCGGCGAACGCCTGGAACTGGGCCGCGTCCCGCAGCCCCCGCGGCGCTCCCGCTCGCTGGTCGTCGTCCCCGTGTCCGGACTGTCCCTGCTGACCTGCCGGGCGCTGACCGCCGCGCGCTCCCTCGGCGACGAGGTCCTCGCCGTCACCGTCACCCACCCGGCCCCCGAGGACCGGCGGGCCGCCGAAGCCCTGCGCCGCGACTGGGAACTGTGGAACCCCGGTGTCGAACTCGTCGAACTCCCCTCCCCGACCCGCTCGCTGGGCCGGCCGGTGTCGGGCTACGTCCGCGGGCTGACGGAGCGGCAGCCGGGCGCCCAGGTGACCGTCCTGATCCCGGAGACCGAGCCGGAGCGCCTCTGGCAGCGGATGCTCCAGAACCAGCGCGGCTCGGTGGTCGCCCACGCGGTGCGCCGCGACACCGACGCCGTGATCTGCCGACTGCGGTTTCGCATCGGCGCCGACACCCGCCGGCCCCCGCTGACGCGCCCTTGACGACGGAGGACGCCCTCCGAGCGCCCGTCGGCGCCCGCCGTCAAGATGCCGCCCGTTCCCCGCCGCGCACCGGCGGACCCGGACACCCCCTAGTAGGCGCAGACGTCCCTGCTGCGCAGGTCCTCCAGGGTTTCGCGGCGTACCAGGAGGCGGGCGGTGCCCTCGTGGACCGCGGCCACGGGAGGCCGCCCCACCATGTTGTAGCCGGAGGCCATGGACACCTGGTACGCCCCCGCCACCGGTACGGCGAGCAGGTCGCCGGGCCGGATGTCACCGGGGAGTTCCACGTCGGCGGCGAGCACGTCCCCCGCCTCGCAGTGCCGCCCGACGACCGTGGCCGTACGGGGGGCCGCGGCCGGGGCCCGGCCGATCATCCGGGGCGCGTAGCGGACCCCGTACAGGGCGGGCCGGGGGTTGTCGCTCATACCGCCGTCGACGGCGACGAACACGGTGTCCCCGGTGTGCTTGACGGCCAGCACCCGGTACAGGGCGACCCCGGCCGGCCCCACGACGGCCCGGCCCGGCTCGACGGCCAGGCGCGGGACGGGCAGCCCGGCGGCGGCGCAGCTCTCCGCGAGCCGGGCCCGTATCCTCCCGGCGAGCACCGCGACGTCGAGGGCGGGTTCGCCGGGCCGGTAGGCGATCCCGTGGCCACCGCCCAGGTCGAGTTCGGGCAGGACGCGGCCGTGCGCGTCGCGGATGCGGGCCATCAGCCCGACCATCCGGCGGACCGCCGTGAGGTAGGGCTTCGCCTCGGTGATCTGCGAGCCGATGTGGCAGTGCAGCCCGGTCAGTTCCAGCCGTGGCTGGGACAGGACGCGGGCCACCGCGTGCATCGCGGACCCGTCGGTGAGGGACAGCCCGAACTTCTGCCCGTCCGTCCCCGTGCGGATCTTGTCGTGGCCGCCGGCGGAGATGCCCGGCACCACGCGCACCATCACCCTCTGGTGCCCGTCCGGGCCGACGGCGGCGGCGATGCGGGCGATCTCCGACGGGCTGTCGATGACGATCCGCCCGACTCCGAGCCGCAGCGCCGTGTCGAGGTCGCGCGGCGACTTGGCGTTGCCGTGCAGCACGATCCGCTCGGCCGGGAATCCGGCCATGACGGCCAGCTCCAGCTCACCCGCCGAGCAGACGTCCAGTCCCAGCCCCTCCTCCCGGACCCAGCGGACCATCGCGCGGGAGAGGAAGGCCTTGGCCGCGTAGAGGACCTCCGCCCCGGGGAACGCCTCCCGGTAGGTCCGGCAGCGCTCGCGCACCTCCCCCTCGTCCAGGACGTAGGCGGGGGTGCCGAACCGGTCCGCCAGCTCCGCGAGGTCCACCCCGCCGACGGCCAGGCCGCCGTGCGCGAGCCGCGTCGTGGACGCCGGCCAGACGGAGAGGTCCTCCGTACCGGATTCGGACGCCGGTACGACCGCAGTGGTCATCGTGTCGTCCCCTCGCTCAGGCGGCCGGGGCCGAGGAAGGCCGCCGTGCGGCCGGGGCGGGACGGGAGCCGGGGGTGCCGGGAGAGCCAGGAGAGCCGGACGGTACGGACCCGGTGACCGCGGGGGCGGTGAAGGTCGGGTCGACGGTCAGCAGCCCGGCTCCGAGAGGCTCGGACATCGCCCGGAGCGCCGCCTCGGAGAGCCTGATCCACGGGTGCTCCGCGCCGAGCGTGGCGGCCAGCCGGCCGGGGTCGGTGAAGCCGACCGCGGTGCGCGCCCCCAGGGGCGTGCGGAACAGGCGGACCACCACCTCGGCGGTTCCCGGCCGGACGGGGACGTAGAGGAGTCCGGCCGGGACCCGTTCCTCGGGTTCGGGGTCGTCGTCGTACTGGAAGAGGCACATGGGCCCTCCTTGAGGAGCCTCGGACGGGATGCGGGCCCCGGACCGCGGGGAAGCGGTCCGGGGCGCACCCGAAAGCTATGCCCGCCCCCGCGGTCTCGTGGCCCGTCCCTGACGGGATCCTGACGGCCGCCGGGGGAGTCCATACGGATCGCTGACGACGGGGCGGCGGCCCGTGCGGCGGGGTGGGCGTTCCGGTTCCGCCAGGGAGGCGTAGGCATCGCGTCAGGACCGGCGGCACGGCCCGCGTCCGCTCCTACCGTCCTGGGCATGGACAACGGATTCACCGGCGAACGCCGTACGGCCGCCCTCGTGGCCGGGCTCCTCTTCGCGGGCCTGCTGGCCGTCGACGCGATCGCCGGCTCGGTCAGCCGGCCCCGGGCGGCGCTGTGGGCCGGTCTCGGCCTGCTGCTCTTCGCCGTCCTGCTGCCGCCCCAGGTCCGGGTGGAGCCGGGCCGCCTGACCGTCAGCCGGCTGTTCACCCGGCGGACCGTACGCACCGACGCGCTCTGCTCGCTGCTCTGGTGTGACGGCGTGGCCCAGCGCCTGGTCCTGCGTGACGGCGACGGCCGCCAGGCGGAGATCGACCCGGGCGTACTGGTGCGCGACCCCGCGCTGTGGCACCGGTTCCGGGCGGACGCCCGGGCCTCGGTGAGGCGCGGCACGCTGAGGTGCGGAGCCGCCGCGCTGGAGGAACTCGCCGAGCGCGTCGACCGGGAGGCGGCCCGGTCCGTGTTCCGGGTCTCCGGCCTCGACCTCGGCTGACCCCTCGCGTGGCGGGCCGCGGCTCCCCGGCCCGGTACCTTGTTGCACATCTGTTGCAAGTGCAGGGTGTATGCGAAAGGGGCCGGTGTGGCTGCTCCGGTGGTGTTGGGCATCGAGTCGTCCTGCGACGAGACGGGTGCCGGGATCGTGTCCGGCGGGCGGCTCCTCGCCCACGTCGTGGCGTCCAGCATGGACGAGCACGCCCGGTTCGGCGGGGTCGTGCCCGAGATCGCGGCCCGCGCCCACCTCCAGGCGTTCACGCCCGTGGTCCAGGAGGCCCTCGACCGGGCCGGGCTGCGCCCGCGCGACCTCGACGCCGTCGCCGTCACCACCGGCCCCGGCCTCTCCGGCGCCCTCCAGGTCGGGCTGGCCGGGGCGAAGTCGCTCGCCTACGCGGCCGGGGTGCCGCTCTACGGGGTGCACCACCTGGCCGGACACGTCGCCGCCGACACCCTGGAGCACGGGCCGCTGCCCGATCCGTGCGTGGTGCTGATCGTCTCCGGCGGGCACACCTCGCTGCTGCTCGTACGGGACCTCGTGCGCGACCCGATCCTGCACCTCGGCGACACCGTCGACGACGCGGCCGGCGAGTGCTTCGACAAGGCGGCCCGGGTGTTCGGGCTGCCCTACCCGGGCGGCCCCGCGATCGACCGGGCCGCCCGAACGGGCGACCCCCGCGCGGTGGCCTTCCCGCGCCCGCTGACCGGCCCGCGCGACGACCCGTACGCCTTCTCCTTCTCCGGCCTGAAGACCGCCGCCGCCCGCTGGGCCGAGCGGCACCGGCTGTCCGGCGGGGAACTCCCGCTGGCCGACGGCGCCGCCTCGCTCCAGGAGGCCGTCGCCGACGTGCTGACCCGCAAGGCGCTGGCCGCCTGCCGGGAGTACGGCGTACGGACGCTGGTCGTGGTCGGCGGGGTCGCGGCCAACTCGCGGGTGCGGGCCCTCGCCGAGGAGCGCTGCGCGGCGGCCGGCGTCGAACTGCGGGTACCGCCGCTGACGCTGTGCACCGACAACGGGGCGATGATCGCGGCCGTCGGCGACCTGCTGGTGCGCGCCGGCGCCGATCCGGCGCGGCTCGACCTGTCCGTCGACCCGTCCGCACCCCTGGAGTACGCGGCCCTGCACCCCACCGCGGGCCGCACGGCCGGCCCCGCCTGACGGGATCCGGCGCCCCGCCCCGCCGCGCCGGGACGTCCGACGGGCGTCGCGGGAGGACCTATGATGCCTCGCGCAGACGCACGGTGGTCGTCCGTGTGCGCAGAGTGAAGGAGTGGGTTGGCGTGAGCCTGCTGGACATGAAGCTGGACCGGTCGTTCGAGGTCTTCGACGCGGACCGGGACGGCCGCCTGGAGCGGTCGGACCTCCTGGCGGTCTCTGACCGGCTCGCCGAATCGCTGGGCGTGGAAGCGGAGTCCGTGGCCGGGCTCCGCGACTCCCTGGCCGGACTCTGGGACACCGTCTTCGAGAAGATGGACCGCGACGGCGACGGCGGCGTCGACCGCGACGAGTACCGGGCCGCGTTCCGGGCGCGGATCGTCACCGACCAGAACCGGATCTGGGAGCGGATCAGGAACCTGAGCAACGCCTGGACGGAGCTCGGTGACCGCGACGGCGACGGGATGCTCAGCCGGGACGAGTACACCTCCCTGCTGCACGGCATGTTCCGGCTGCCCCGCCAGACCTGCGAGGAGGCCTTCAACGCACTCGACCACGACGGCGACGGACAGCTGAGCCGTGAGGAGATCAGCTCCGCGATGAAGGAGTACTACACCAGCCGGGACCACACCGCGCGCGGCAACCAGTTCTTCGGCCGGCTCTGACGGCTTCTCCGGAGTCGTTCCCTCCGCACCGGCCACCACGCAACGGGCCCCGGCTCGTTGAGCGGAGGGGACGACCCGCCGACCGACACACCCAGGAGGACTGTTCATGGCCGAGACCGCGCTGCCGGTGATCCTGCTCGCGGACGCCGATCCGCTCCGCCGGCACGAGACAGCCGAGCTGGTACGGGCGTGGTACCGGGGATCCTTCCGCGTCCTCCAGGTCGGCGGACTGCCCGAGGCGGGACGGGTGCTGCACTCCCTGGCCGGACAGGGCGTCCCCGTCGCCGCCGCCGTCACGGACGAGGACCCCGAGCCCTACGCCGTACGGCACCCGGCCACGCACTGGCTCAGGCTCACCGAGGGCGGCGGCTCCGCCCCCTGCGGCGCCCGCGTCACCGTCGTCGACCGGGTCCCCGGCACGGACGGCAGCGGCACGGACGGCCTGCCCGAACGGCTCCGCACGGCCCTCGACGACTCCCTCTGCACCTGGAACGCCGCCCACCACGGCGGTCTGCCCACGGCAGAGGTGCGCGGGTACCGCTTCTCGCCCTCCGCCTACGCCGTCCGCGACTTCCTCGGCCGCAGCGGCGTCCTCTTCCGCTGGGTGCCGGAAGACGGCAGCCCGGACGCGCCGGTCACCGTCCGGCTCGGGGACGGCACCGAGCTCGTCGGCCCGGCGGTCAGCGAACTCGCCGACCGTCTCGGCCTCATCCGCCCCGCCGGGCACGAGCACTACGACGTCGCCGTCATCGGCGGCGGTCCCGGCGGGCTGTCCACGGCCGTGTACGCCGCCGCGGAGGGCATGAGTGTGGTCGTGATCGAGGACGACGCCCCCGGCGGCCAGGCCGGATCGACCTCCCGGATCGAGAACTACCTCGGCTTCCCCGTCGGACTCACCGGCGGCGACCTCGCCCAGCGCGCACTCCAGCAGGCCCGCCGGGCCCGCGTCGAATGGCAGCCCACCCGGGTGGCCACCGGGCTCGCCCCGACGGGAACCGGCGACCACACGGTCGCGTTCGTCAAGGCGGGCACGGACGAAGCCGCGTCCGTCTCGGCCACCGCCGTGGTGGTGGCCACGGGCGTCGAATGGAACCGCCTGGCCGCCCCGGGGGTCGACCGGCTGCTCAACTCCGGCGTGTACTACGGCGCTTCCCTGTCCGACGCGCCGTCGACCGCCGGAGAGGACGTCTACATGGTGGGCGCGGGTAACTCCGCCGGTCAGGCCGCCCTCTACTTCGCCCGCCACGCCCGCTCCGTCACCCTCCTCGTCCGGGGCGACGACCTCGGCGCCTCCATGTCGAACTACCTGGTCCAGCGCATCGAGCAGACACCGGGGCTGCGCGTCCTGCTCGGCACCGAAGTGGCCGAATGCCTCGGCGAGACCACCCTCACCGGGCTCCGGCTGCGCGAGCGCGCCGACGGCGTCGAGCGCACGGTGCCCGCGCGGTGCCTGTACGTCCTGATCGGCGGCCGCCCCTCCACGGACTGGCTCGGCGGCGCCCTGGAGCTCGACGGACGCGGCTACGTGCTCACCGGCGGCGCCGCCGGCCCCGGAGCCCTGCCGATGGAGACCAGCCTGCCGGGCGTCTTCGCCGTCGGCGACGTGCGGTCGGGCTCGGTCAAGCGGGTCGGCGCCGCGGTGGGCGAGGGCGCCGCCGTGGCGCACTGCCTGATCGAGTACCGGCGCCGGAACCCCGGGCGGTTCCGGGACGCCGGCGCCGCCGACGGGTTCTGAGCCCCGCGACGGCACGCCCCGGGGCCGGCCGTACGACCGGTGACCGGTGCCACGCCCCGGGGACGGCCGTACGCCCGTCCCCGGGGCGTGGCACCGACCGTTCCCGCGCCGGTCAGACCCCCGGGACGTCCTCCGGGAAGTCCTCCGGGACGCCCAGCGCGGGGGCGATCGCCCGCCAGATCACCGACCGGGCCATGGCCAGGTCCACCCGGGGGTCGTCCAGCATCAGCCGGATGCCGAGGCCGTCGCACAGGGCCAGGACCAGGGTGCTCACCGCCGCGACGTCACAGTCGGCGAACTCCCCGGACTCCACGCCCCGTTCCACGGCCCCGCCGACCCACGCGTGCAGCTGGTCGTACAGGTCGACCGCCAGGTGCCGGGCCGCCGCGTCGCGCTGGGCGCGCACCCACAGCTCCTGCCAGAGCTTCCAGTCCTGGCGCAGCTCCGCGTCCGTCGGCAGCATGCTGCGCAGGATGCGGGCGAGGGCGACCGGCGCCGGGACCGGGTCCGGCCCGCCCTCCGTCGTGTCCTTGCCGGTCTGCGCGAAGGAATGCGTCATCGCCTCCGCGAACAGCTTCTCCCGCGTGTCGAAGTGGTAGTGCAGCAGCGCCTTCGAGACCCCCGCGTGCTCGGCGACCTTGCGCATGCTGATGCTCTCGAAACCGATGTCCGCGATGACTTCGCACGCGGCCGTGAGGATCCGCTCACGTGTCTCCAGTGCGCGCTCGGCCTTGGTCACGTCGGCTGCTCCCCGTTTCGGCGCCCGTGGACCCGGCTCCCGGCCCGGCTGCCGGGACCGGCACACCCCCATCCTCGCTCATCGGCCGCCCCCGGGCCCGCCGGCCGACGGCATCCCGAGGACGCCCGTGCCGCGCTTGACGAGTTCACCCGCGATGATCAGGCGCTGGATCTCGGAGGTCCCCTCCCAGATCCGGTCGACCCGCAGCTCCCGGTAGAGGCGTTCCACCGGGTACGAGCGGTCGTAGCCGCGCCCGCCGAAGATCTGCACGCACCGGTCGACCACCCGGCCCGAGGCCTCGCTGGCCGCCAGCTTGGCGATGGCCGCCTTCGCGTGCAGCGTCTTGCGGCCGGCCGTCCCCTCGTCGGCCTCCCACGCGACCTGGTGGGTGTAGGCGCGGTTGACGGCGATGTCGACGGCGCAGTCGGCGAGCATGCCCTGGACCAGCTGGAAGTCGGCGATGGGGGAGCCGAACTGGCGGCGTTCCACCGCCCAGTCCCGGGCCAGCTCCAGGGCCCGTTCCGCCGCCCCGATGGTCCGGGCGGCGATCATCAGCCGTTCCTCCGTGAACCACGAGCGGGTGATGTCGTAGCCCTGGCCCACCTCGCCGAGCACCGCCGCGTCCGGCACGAAGACCTCGGTGAAGGTGAACTCGGGGTGCTCGTAGACGAAGGTGTGCATCCAGCGCGGCACCCGCGTCATCTCGACGCCCGCCGTGTCCTTGTCGACGAGGAACAGGGTCGGCGCGCGCTCCTCCCCGGCGGCGGCCAGCACGATCATGAAGTCGGCGTGGTCGCCGACGGTGACGAACCACTTCTCCCCGTTGATCACCCAGCCGCCGTCGGCGCGGGCGGCCGTCGTCCGCAGGTTCTGCGGATCGGAGCCCGCCCCGGGCTCCGACACGGCGTAGCAGTCCCGGCGCTGCCCCCGGATCACGGGCACGAGGTAGCGCTCGCGCTGTCCGGGCGTGCAGAAGGACAGGGCGTTGGCCGGGCGCCACACCGTGTCCCACAGCGCCCCGGTGAGCCGGCCGAGCTCCGCCTGGACGATGACCTGCTCCAGGACCGGGAGACCGGCACCGCCCCACTCCACGGGCATGTTGACCGCCTGGAGCCCGCTGGCGAGCACGGCGTCGCGGATCTCGGCGTGGGCGTGCGGCGGCAGGCCGTTGTTCTCCTCGCAGTCGGTCTCGTACTTCATGAGGAAGCCGGTGAGCTCGCGCGCCGCGCTCCGGAGCTCTTCCTGACGGGTGGTGAGGCGGAAGTCCATGTCTGTCCCTTGGGGTCGTCGGAGCGGTCGTCAGGAAGAGGAGCGGGGGAAGGCGAGGGCCCGGGTGCCGCGCTTGACCAGCTCGTTGGCGATGATCAGGCGCTGGATCTCGGAGGTGCCCTCCCAGATCCGGTCGACGCGCAGCTCCCGGTACATGCGCTCGACGGGGTACGAGCGGTCGTAGCCGCGCCCGCCGAAGACCTGCACGCACCGGTCGATCACCCGGCCCGCGGCCTCGCTCGCCGCGAGCTTCGCCGTCGACGCCTTGGCGTGCAGCGTCTTGCGGTCGGTCTCGGGCAGGCCGGCCTCCCACGCGACCTGGTGGGTGTAGGCGCGGTTGACGGCGATGTCGACGGCGCAGTCGGCGAGCATGCCCTGGACCAGCTGGAAGTCGGCGATGGGGGAGCCGAACTGGCGGCGTTCCACCGCCCAGTCCCGGGCCAGCTCCAGGGCGCGCTCGGCCGCGCCGACCGTCCGGGCGGCGATCATCAGCCGCTCGTCCGTGAACCACTCCTTCGTCAGCTCGTAGCCGTTGCCGACACCGCCGAGCACGTCCTCGTCGGGGACGAAGACGCCGGTGAAGGTGAACTCGGGGTGCCCGTTCACGGCGGAATGCATGAACCGGGGGACCCGGGTCATCTCCACCCCGGGCGCCTGCTTGTCGACGAAGAACAGGGTCGGCGCCCGCTCCGGTCCGGCGTCGGCCTGCACCAGCAGGAAGTCCGCGATGTCCCCGCAGGTCACGAACCACTTCTCGCCGTTCAGCAGCCAGCCGCCTCCGGTGCGGGTGGCGGTGCTCGTACCCGAGGCGGGATCAGAGCCCGCCCCGGGCTCGGTCACCGCGAACGCGTCGAACCGCTCGCCCCGGATCACCGGCAGCAGGTACTTCTCCCGCTGCGCGGCGGTGCCGTGCGCCAGCACGTTCGCGGGCCGCCAGGGGATGTCCCACAGGCAGTTGGTGACCTTGCCGAACTCCTCCTCGACGATGACCTGGTCGAGCAGGGACAGGCCCGCGCCGCCCCATTCGGCCGGCATGTTGATCGCGTAGACCCCGGCGTCGACGGCCGCGCGGGTCAGCTCCCGGACCGTGTCGGCGGGCAGCGGGCCGCCGGCCTCCTCGGACTGGTCCTCGTACCGCATCAGGAGCCGCGCGTAGCCGGCGGCGCGGGCTTTCAGGGCGGCCTGTTCGGGGGTGTAGCGGAAGTCCATGTGTCCTCCGGGGCACAGGTGACGGGCGGGTTCGGCTCAGTGGTCCGTACGGGGGGCGGTCCGCGCGGCCGGGACGGCCCGCGCGTCCAGGGCGAGGGCGCCGTCCGGGCGCACCAGCAGCGGATTCACCTCCAGCTCGGCGATCTCGGGGTGCGCGGCGGCGACGGTGGTGATCCGCTCGATGACGTCGGCCGCCGCGGCCACGTCCACGGCCGGCCGCCCGCGCACCCCGTCCAGCAGGGGGGCACCGCGCAGACCCCGCAGCAGGGCCTCGGCCCGCCGGGCGGGCACGGGGGCGAGCGCGAAGGCGACGTCGCGGAGCGTCTCGGTGAACACCCCGCCGAACCCGACCAGCGCGACCGGCCCGAACCGGGGGTCCTGGTGCACGCCGACGATCAGCTCGACGCCGTCCGTGAGGTCGGCCATCGCCTCCACCGAGTGGGCGGCGGCGCCGAGCCGGGCGCGCATCTCGCGGTACGCGGCCACGAGCGCGGCCCGGTCGGGCAGGCGCAGCGCCACCCCGCCGGCGTCGGACTTGTGCAGCAGGTGCAGCGCCTTGAGGACGTACGGCCCCTCGATGCCGGCCGCCGCTTCGAGGAGTTCCGCCTCGTCCGTGACCTCCCGGGCCGCCGGGAACGGCACCCCGGCGGAGGCCAGCAGCGCCCGGACCCCGTGGTAGCCCGGATCCCGCAGCGGGGCGGCGGCCGGCGGC
The DNA here is from genome assembly GCF_056435605.1 of Streptomyces sp. NPDC043896. Lineage (NCBI taxonomy): Bacteria > Bacillati > Actinomycetota > Actinomycetes > Kitasatosporales > Streptomycetaceae > Streptomyces > Streptomyces sp. NPDC043896. The sequence continues at coordinate 92,576 of NZ_JBWKEE010000008.1, read as the reverse complement.
AGCGCGGGCACGCCGTCCGGGCCGGCCCCGGTGCGGCGGCCGGTGACGGCCGCCAGCGCCCGGGCGGCGTCCTCGGTCGCGGCGAACACCGGCACCCCGGCCCCGGCCAGCACCCGGCAGCTCGGCGAGCCCGGGTACATCGACTGCACCACGAGGGGCTTCGGCGCGGCCGCGAGGTGCGCGACGATCTCCTTGGCGGCCCGCGTCTCGCCCTCCGCCAGGACCGAACCCCCGGCCGGCCCGCCGCCGAGACCGCCCTCGGCGGCCGCGTAGCCGCCGAAGTACCCGGTCATCAGCACGGCGTCGACCTCATCGGCGGCCAGCAGCTCCCCGACCGCGTCCGCGTACGACATCGGCCGCCGCTCGCCCATCCCCGCCAGGTCCACCGGGTTGCCGGTGGAGGACTGCTCCCACAGCACGGCCCCCAGCCGCTCCCGGGCGGGCGCCCCGAGCTCCGGTACGCGCAGCCCGGCGTCCTCGGCCGCGTCGGCGGCGATCGCGCCGTGGCCGCCGCCGTCGGTCAGGACCGCGGTGCGCCGGCCGCCCGTACGGGCCCCCGCGCCCAGGGCCGCGAGGACGACCGTCATCTCCCTCGGCGTGCGGACGAGTTCGACCCCCGCGTCCCGGCAGGCGGCGGCGACCACGTCGGCCGAGGTGGTCAGCGCCCCGGTGTGCGAACGGGCGCTGCGCGCGGAGGCCGCGCCCCGGCCGGCGGTGAGCAGCACCACCGGCTTGCCGGCCGCGGCGGCGGCCGCCGCGAAGGCCCGGCCGTCGCCGAAGTCCTCGGCGTACACGGCGATGGCGGAGGTGGCGTCGTGGCGGGCGCAGTCGGTGACGAGGTCGACGAGGGTGACGTCGGCCTGGTTGCCGAGGGAGACGAACCGGGAGAAGCCCAGGCCGTGGGGTCCGCCGCGCAGCTGGAGTTCGAGGGCCAGGTTGCCGCTCTGGCTGAGCAGGGCGACGCCCCCGGGTGCGAACCGGTCGGAGGCGAGGTACAGCTCGGTGGTGTTGTCGGCGATGCCCAGGCAGTTCGGGCCGACGAGGACCGCCCCGGCGGCCCGGACGCGGGCGGCGACCGCCCGCTGGCGGGCGAGGCCGGCGGGTCCCGCCTCGGCGAAGCCGGCGGTGATGGCGACGATGGCCTTCGCCCCGCAGGCCAGGGCCTCGTCGACGGCGGCCTCGAAGCCGGCGCCGGGCACGGAGAGGACCACCAGCTCGACGGGTTCGCCGATCGCGGTGAGGGAGGTGGCGGCGCTCCGGCCGAGGACGGTTCCGCCGCGCCGGTTGACCAGGTGCACGGGCCGCCGGCCCGGGGCCCGCAGCGCCTGGGCGGCGACGGCGTGGCCGTACTTGGCCGGGTCGTCGCTGGCGCCGACGACGGCCACGGAGCGCGGGTCGAAGAGGGCGGTCAGATCGCGCGCCATGTCATCCCTCCACGCGGAGGGCGGAGTTGGGGCAGGCGTCGGCGCAGGCGCGGGCGGTTTCCTCGGCACCGGCCGGGACGAGGACGGCGATGACCCGCGCGTAGCCCCATTCGTCGAGTGCGACCAGGTCGGGTGCCGGTTCCTGGCACAGTCCGTACCCCTGGCAGCGGGTGGAGTCCAGCAGGAGTTTCACGGCGTCGTTCCTTTCAGGGCGGGCGGTTGGGCGGGGCCTGGGGCCCCGGCGGGGGAGGCGCGCACCCGCGTCCGGACGGGGTGGGCGGTGAGCGCCGGCACGGCCACGGTGAGGCGGCCGCCGTCCGCGGGCGGGGCGGCCGCGCAGACCGGGCAGGGGCCGGCGAGGTGGGAGCGGACGGCGCCGGGGAAGGAGCGGAGCAGGCTGCCCGCGATGCCGGCGGCGGCGTCGAGCAGTCCGCAGGCGCCGCGTCCGGGCAGCCCCCGCGACCAGCGGCGCAGGCCGTCCTCGGTGTCGGGGCCGGCGGCGGCGGAGGCGAGGGCGCGCAGGGCGCCCGCGACGGCCGCGGTGCCGGAGACGCAGACCCCGCACTGCCGGGCGCTCTCGGCGGCGAGGTGGGCGGCCGCGTCGGCGGCGGTGCCCACGGGGCAGTCCCCGGCGCCGAGGAAGCGGATCGCCCCGCATCCCAGGGCGGTGCCCGCGGCGGCGAGGGTGCCGGGTTCGAGGGGGAGGTCCAGGGCGGGGGCGCCGACGAGCCCGCCGAAGAGCCCGCCCATCAGTGCGCCGGCCGGTTCGGGGGCGCCGCCGAGCTCCGCCAGCGCGCGCAGGGGGGTTCCGTACGGGACCTCGGCGAGTACGGGCTCGCGGCCCGCGCCGGAGAGGGTGACCAGGGTGGTGCGGGCGACGGCGCGGCGCAGGCCCGGCCGGGCGGCGGTGAGCGCGATCCGGGCCAGTGTCTCGACGTTGGAGACCAGGGTCGGCGCGCCGCCGACGCCCCGCTCGAACGGGCGGGGCGGTTTGGCGGTGGGCAGGGCCGGTCCGCCGTCGATCCTGCGGACCACCGCCGTCTCCTCGCCGGCGACGTACGCGTGGCCGGTCTCCACCACCTCGACGGGCAGCGGGGGCGGGTGTTCGGCGAGGGCCCGGCGTACGCTGCCGGCCGCGACCGGGTCGGAGAGGTACACGTAGCCGCGCACGGCGCCGGTGACGGCCGCGGCCCGGGTGAGGCCGTCGAGCACCAGGTGGGGCCGGGCGCGCAGCAGCCAGCGGTCCTTGGCCGAGCCCGGCTCGCCCTCCTCGCCGTTCGCCACGACCACCGGGCGGCCGCCGGCGTCGCGTACGGAGCGCATCTTGACGGCGGCCGGGAAGCCGGCGCCGCCCCGGCCGCGCAGTCCGGAACCGGCGAGGTGGGCGAGCAGTTCCTCCGGGCCGCCGGCGGTGCCGTAGCCGCCGGCGGCCCGGTAGGCGTCGGCGTCCTCGGCCTGCTGGGGGGCGGCTCCGAGGACGCCGGCGGGGTCCGGCGTCGCCGGGAGGCGGATCGTGGTCACGGACCGGCTCCTTCCGGGGTGCGGGTGTGGGTACGGGTGCGGGTGCGGAGGGTCCGGACGGCGTCCTCCAGGGCGGTGCGATGGCGCGCGGTGCGGCCGTATCCCGGTCCCGGGAGGCCGATGAGCATGCGGTGGTGGTCGAGGACGACCTCGCCGGCGAGCAGGGCGGCGGCGGGGTCGCCCGCCCGGGCTCCGGCGGCCACGCCGGTCACCAGGTCGGTGACCTCGGCGAGGTAGCGCAGCCAGCCGCGCCGGGTGCCGCGCAGGACCAGGCGCTCGACGCGGCGCCGCTCGGCCGCGGCCAGCTCCTGCGGCCGGGCGGGGACCGTACCGGGGGAGGAGGCGCGCAGGGCCGCGACAGCGGCGGGGAGTTCCCGTTCCGGCTCGGGGGTGAGCCCGAGCCAGTCCAGACGGCGACGACCGCTCATGCGTGCCTCCGGGAGGTGGGGTGCCGCCCGCTGCCCGGCAGGCCGGCGGGTGCGAGCCGCGGTGCGGGGAGGCCGACGGCGCGCCGCGTGGACGCCGGGGGCGTGCGGCGGGATCGGGGACGGGGAGACCGCCGGTCGGGGAGATCGACGGGCCGGGATCAGGCATCGGGGGTGCGGGCCGGGCGGGCCGCGCGGCGGCCTCCGCACCCCGGTGACCAGGGCAAATACGGAGTAAAGCCCGCGAGGCGACAGAAAAGCGCGTTTGCTGACCGATCGGTCAGGCAAGAATCACGCTAGCTGACCGATCGGTCAGTGAACAAGTCTTGACCCGGCGGAAACGAGCCAGCAGTCTGACTGTCCCATCGGTCAGCCAGGCCCCGGCTCCCCGCCCCGGCCGCCTGCCCGCAACCGGCTCGCCCGCCTCCAGCACCCCCCGCCATCGAACGCCGACACCCATCGCCGCACGCCGGCACGGAGGAGTCACCGATGCACTCCAGAGCCCCCGACACCCGCATCCCGCACACCCCGGCCGCCGACGGCATTCCCGGCCCCGCGCTCCCGGCGCGCTACTACACCGACCCCGCCACCGCCGCGGCCGAGACGCGCCGCGTCTTCGCCCGTTCCTGGCAGCTCGTCTGCCACGAGTCCGACCTGCCCGCCCCCGGAGCCCGCCTGGCCGCCGCCGTCGCGGACCGTGAGGTCGTCGTGGTCCGGACCGAGGGCGGCGGCCTCGCCGCCCACCTCAACGTCTGCCGCCACCGCGGCACCCGCCTGGTCACCGCTCCCGAACCGGCCGGCAAGGCCATCCGCTGCCCCTACCACGGCTGGACGTACCGCCTCGACGGAAGCCTGGTCGGCGCCCCGGAGGCCCGGCAGATCCCCTGCCTGGACAAGCCGGCGCTCGGCCTGTTCCCGGCGGCCGTCGAATCCTTCCTCGGCTTCGTCTTCGTCAACCTCGACCTCGACGCCGTGCCCCTGGCCCAGAGCTGCGCGGGGCTCGCGGAGGCCGTCGGCCACTACGCCGGAGCCGACCTGGTACCGGTCGGCCGCGCCCGCATCCACGACCTGGCCGGAGCCGAAGTGCAGCGGGCCAACTGGAAGGTGGCGGTCGACAACTACCTGGAGGGCTACCACGTCCCGGTCGCCCACCCCGGCCTGATGCGGCTGCTCGACTACCAGGGCTACACCTGCGAGACCGCCCAGGACTATGCCCTCTTCGCCTCGCCGCTGCGCGACAAGCCCTCCTCGAACTGGGCCGAGCGCCTCTACCAGCGCGTCGCCGCCCCGATGCCCGGCCTCGCCGACGCCGACCGCCGCGTCTGGCGGTACGCGGTCATCTATCCCAACACCCTCATCGACTTCTACCCCGACCACGTCCTCGCCTGGACCGCGATCCCCACGGCCGTCGACCGCGTGGCCGTCCCCGGCGGCTTCTACACCCGGCGCGGCACCGGCCTGCGGACCCGTCTCGCCCGCCGCCTCAACATCCACATCGGCTGGATCACCAACGACGAGGACGCCGAGCTGGTGGCGCGGGTCCAGAAGGGCCTCTCCACCCCCGGCTTCGAACCCGGACCCCTCTCGCGCCGCGAAGCGGCGGTCGCCTGGTTCGCCGGCCGCATCCGGGCCGACCTCGACGCCGCGGACACCTGAGCCGCCCCCACCCGACGACCGAGCACCACGACCGAGCCCCCCACGGACCGACGCTCGCTCCCGCCGTCCCCCGCGGCCCTACGGAGAGGACCCCATGTCCCCCGAGGCACACCCCACGTCCAGACGCTCGTTCCTCCGCGCCGGCACCGCCGCCGCCCTCTCCCTCGCCGCCCCGGGCTGCGGTTTCTCCTCCGCCGACGACCCGGCCGGCCAGGAGGCCGCCCGGGCACCCATCGACGTCAAGGTCGACGGCGACCTCGTCTACTTCAACTGGGCGGACTTCGTCGACCCCGCCGTCTTCGAGGGCTTCCAGCAGGAGTACGGCGTCAAGGTCGTCCAGTCGAACTACGACTCCATGGAAGGCATGGCCGCCAAACTCAACGCAGGCAACCGCTACGACGTCATCTTCCCCACCGCCAAATGGGCCCAGCGGCTCGCGGCCGGCGGCCGGCTCCGCACCATCGACCACTCGCGGCTGCGCGGCGCCGACGCCGTCTTCGGCGCCTACGGCTACTTCAACGACCCCTGGTACGACCCCCGTTCCGCCCACACCGTCCCCTTCACCATGTACAAGACGGGCATCGGCTGGCGCCGCGACCGGCTCGGCGACCTCACCGGCTCCTGGGACGACCTGTGGACCGAGCGGGCCAAGGGCAAGGTCTTCGTCCTCGACGACCGCGACGAGGTCCTCGGCCTGGGCGCGCTCAAGCTCGGACTGCCCCTCACCACCGGCGACCGCGGCGAGCTGGCCCGCGTCACCGACACCCTGCGCTCCCTCCGCCCCCACCTGCGCGGCTTCTCCAGCGACAGCTACAACAACCTGCTCAACGGCAACGCCGACATGACGCAGGCCTGGAGCGGCGACATGGCCGCCATGCTCGCCCAGGCCGAGGACCCCGCCGTCTTCGGCTTCGAGGTCGCCCGCGAGGGCGCCCCCGTCAACTCCGACTGCTACGCCATCCCCGCCAACGCCCGGCACCCCGGCACCGCGATGCTCTTCATCGACTACATGCTCCGCCCGGAGAACGTGAAGAAGAACATCGAGTACATCGGCTACCCGATGCCGGTCCGCGGCACGGAGGACACCTACGCGGCGCTCGTCGAACCCTTCCCCCAGTGCCTGGTCACCACCGACGACCTCACGGCGGACCTCTTCTTCCGCAACGGCGACGCGCCCGGCGAACGGGCCCGCGACGCCGCCTGGACCGAGGTGAAGGCCGGCTGACATGGCACGAAGCGACCGAACCGGGACCGCCCGTCCCCAGCCGCGCCTGTGGACCTGGCTGCTGCTCCCCGGCACCCTCTGGATGACCGGCTTCCTCCTCGCCTCCCTCCTCCTCGTCGCCGCCCTCGCGCTCGGCACCACCGACCCGCTCGGCAACCCCCGCTTCGGTTTCAACCCCGGCAACCTCACCGCCCTGGCCGACCCCGCCTACCGCACCGTCCTGCTGCGCTCCCTCGGCTACGCCCTGGTCACCTGCCTCGTCTGCCTCGCCGTGGCCTACCCGGTCGCGTACGCCATCGCCCTGCACGGCGGCCGCTTCAAGAACCTGCTGATCGCCGCGATCGTCGTCCCGTTCTTCGCCAACTACCTGGTACGGATGTACGGCTGGTCCGTCGTCCTCTCCGACGACGGACCCCTCCTCAAGGCGCTGCGCGCGGCCGGACTCGCCGACGACGGCACCAGGATCCTCCAGACCGGCGCGGGCGTCGTCGCCGGACTCGTCTACGGCTTCGTCGTCTTCATGGTCATCCCGCTGTACGCGGCGATGGAGCGCATGGACACCTCGCTCATCGAGGCCGGCCGCGACCTCTACGGCGGCCCCCTGCGCACCTTCCTCTTCGTCACCGTCCCCGCCACCCGCCAGGGCGCCGCAGCCGGCTGCGTGCTCGTCTTCCTGCCCGCCATGGGCGACTTCGTCAGCGCCCAGCTCATGGGAGGCCCCGACCAGATCATGATCGGCAACCTGATCCAGGACAAGTTCTTCCAGGGACAGAACTGGCCCCTCGGCTCCGCCCTCACCATGCTGCTGATGGCGGTCCTGCTCCTCGGCATGCTCGGCTACCTGCGGCGCGCCCGCAAGGACGAGGCGGAGGCCGCCCGATGAGCACCGTGAAACCCCGCCGCCGGCGGGGCCGGCGCGGCGCCGGGCGCCGGCCCCGCTTCGCCGTCGCCGCCACCGCGCTCTTCTTCGCCCTCCTCTACCTCCCCGTCGGCGTCGTCGTCCTGTTCTCCTTCAACGCGCAGAAGTCCCTCACCGTCTTCGACGGCACGAGCCTGCGCTGGTACGCGGCCCTCGCCCACGACCACGCGCTCCTCGACTCCCTCGGCATGAGCCTGCGGGTGTCCCTCGTCGCCATGGCCGGCTCGCTCGTCCTCGGCGTCGCGCTGGCCCTCGGCCTCGTACGCAGCCGCAGCCGGCTCGGCTCCCTCGCGGGACTGGTCATGCTCGTCCCGCTGGTCACCCCGGAGATCGTCACCGGCGTCGCGGCGATGCTCCTCTTCAAGGGCCTCGGCATCACCCTGTCCACCACCACGGTGATGCTCGCCGAGATCACCTTCTCGATCTCCTACGTGACGGTCATCCTCCGCTCCCGCGTCGCCGCCCTCAACCCCGAGGTCGAAGAGGCCGCCATGGACCTCGGCGCCACCCGCCGGCAGGCCCTGCGCCTGGTGACCCTGCCCGCCCTGCTGCCCGCCGTCCTCGCCTCCGCGGTCCTGGTCTTCGCCCTCGTCTTCGACGACTTCGTCCTCGCCTACTTCACCACCGGCGTCGACCCGCAGCCGCTGTCCGTGCGCATCTACTCGGCGATCCGCTTCGGGGTGCAGCCCACCATCAACGCCGTCGGCACCCTGATGCTCGCCGGATCCATCGGCCTCATCGCCCTCGCCCTCGCCATCCCGCGCCTCTTCGGGCGCCGCGGCGGCCTCGACCTGCTCTCCGGGAAGTGATCCCCATGCACCCGACCCCCATACCCCCGACACCCGTACCGCCCACCCCCGCCGTCCGGCTCGACCGGGTGAGCAAGCGGTACGCCGCAGGCCAGGGCGCCTACGCCGTCCACGAGGTCGAACTCGACATGGCCCAGGGGGAGTTCTTCTCCCTCCTCGGCCCGTCCGGCTGCGGCAAGACCACCCTCCTGCGGATGATCGGCGGCTTCACCGACCCCACCGACGGCGGCGTCCTGCTCGACGGCCGGGACGTCACCGGCCTCCCGCCCCACAAGCGCGACGTCAACACCGTCTTCCAGAGCTATGCCCTCTTCGACCACCTCGACCTCGCCGGCAACGTGGCCTTCGGCCTCAAGCGCAAGGGCGTCGACCGCGCCGAGATCCGCAGGCGCGTCGCCGACATGCTGGACCTCGTACGGCTCGGACACCTCGCGGGCCGCAAGCCCGCCACCCTCTCCGGCGGCCAGAAGCAGCGCGTCGCGCTCGCCCGCGCCCTCGTCAACCGGCCCCAGGTCCTGCTGCTCGACGAACCGCTCGCCGCCCTCGACCTCGGGCTGCGCCGCCACATGCAGGTCGAACTCAAGCAGATCCAGCGCGAGGTCGGCATCACCTTCGTCTTCGTCACCCACGACCAGGACGAGGCGCTGAGCATGTCCGACCGCCTCGCCGTCATGAACGAGGGCCGCGTCGAGCAGTGCGGAACCCCCGAGGACGTCTACGAGCGCCCCGCCACCCGCTTCACCGCCTCCTTCATGGGCACCTCCAACCTCGTCGCCGGCACCTACCGCGCCGGCCGCGTCACCCTCGACGAAGGCCCCGAACTGCCCGTCGGACACCGTGCGTCCATCTCCGACGGCAGCCGCGTCAGCCTGTCGATCCGCCCCGAGAAGATCTGGCTGTCCGACCTGGAACCGGGCATGGCCCGCGTCGGCGGAGTCGTCCGCGAGACCGTCTACTGCGGCGCCACCACCACCTACCTCATCGAACTGGCACCCGGGGTCACCATGTCCGTCCTGGAGCAGAACACCGTCCGCTCCCGCAGGGAGGACCGCTGGAGCGGCGGCGAACGCGTCGAGATCGGCTGGAAGCCCGAACACTGCCTGGTCCTCGACTGAACCGGCCCCGACCCAAGGACACCCCATGAACCACGACGTCATCGTGCTCGGGGCCGGCCTGGCCGGCCTCGCCGCCGCACGCGACCTCGCCGCGGCCGGGACCGACGTCCTCGTCGTCGAGGCCCGCGACCGGGCCGGCGGACGCGTCGAGCAGACCGCACTCCCCGACGGCCGCCTCGTCCAGCTCGGCGGAGAGGTCGTCGGCAGCGCCCACACCGCCTACACCGGACTCGTCGCCGAGCTCGGCCTCACCCTGGTGCCCAGCTACGTCGCCGAACCGGGCACCCTCACCCGCGCCACCCCCGAAGGCGTCTCCGCGGGCGAACCGCCCCACTGGTTCGGCCCCGGCGACGAGGCCCTCCACCGGAAGGCCGCCGCCGCCTTCCACGCCCTCGCCCGCACCGTCGACCCCGACGACCCCTGGGCCCACCCCGACGCCGCCGCCCTCGACCGGACGTCCGTGGCCGGCTGGCTCCGTGCCCAGGGCGCCGGCCCGGCCGTCGTCCGGCTCTGGGAGATCGGACAGCTCGCCCTCGCCGACGGGTCCTGCGAGCGCTGCTCGCTCCTCGCCGCCCTGCGCAAGCACGCCGCCGTACCGGCCGGCGGCACCGGGCCCGAGCCCTACGACCACCAGGCCTGGGAAGGGCTGCGGGTCGCCGAGGGCTCCGCCACCGTCGCCCTGCGCATGGCCGCCGAGCTCGGCGGACGCGTCCGCACCGGCTCACCCGTCGCGGCCGTCACCGTACGCCGCCCCGGCCGATGCACCGTCCGGCTGGCCGGCGGCGAGACCCTCACCGCCGCGGCCGTCGTCAGCGCCCTGCCCGTCGGCCCGTTCCGCTCCGTCGCCGTCAGCGGGGTCTCCGAGGAACGCCTCGCCTCCCTGCACCGGCAACGCCAGGCCCTCGCCGCCAAGTTCACCGCCGCGTACGACCGGCCGTTCTGGCGCGACACCGGCCGCAGCGGGCTCTCCGAATGCGAAGGGGTCCTCGGCAGCACCTGGCCGCAGAGCGAGGGAGTCCTCTCCGCCCTCGTACCGCCCGAGCGGTTCGGCGTCCTCCTCGGCACCCCCGCCGCGCTGCGCACCCGCGAGCTCCTCGCCGAGATCGCCCGCCTCTACGGCGAAGAGGCGCACCGCCCGCTCGCCACCCACATCCGGCTGTGGGGCACCGACCCGTGGACCCAGGGCTACGTCACCCAGTGGACCCCCGGCGACGTCATGGCCGTCGGCCCGCGCCACGGCACCCACGAACCGCCCTTCTACGTCTGCGGATCCGACCAGTGGGCGGCCGGCTACATGGAGGGCGCCGTCCGCACCGGACGCGGAGCCGCGAAGGAGGCACTGCGCCGTGGCTGAGACCCTGTCCAACCACATCGGGGGTGCCGAAGTGGCCGCCGCCTCCGGGGAGACGAGCGAACTGACGAACCCGGCCACCGGGCGGATCCACCGCCGCGCCCCCCGCTCCGGGCCCGCCGACGTCGACGCCGCCTGCGCGGCGGCCGCGGCCGCGTACGAGCACTGGTCCACGACCACCCCGGCCGTCCGCCAGCGCGCCCTGCTCGGCATCGCCGACGCCGTCGAGGCGCACGCGGAGGCCTTCGAGGCCGCCGAGACCGGCGACACCGGCAAACCCGGCCACCAGTTCCGCACGGAGGAGCTGCCCGCGATCACCGACGCGCTCCGCTTCTTCGCCGGGGCGGCCCGCACCCTGCCGGGCCCCGTCGCCGCCGAGTACACCGAGGGCCGTACGTCGCTGCTGCGCCGCGAGCCGGTCGGGGTCTGCGCCCAGATCACCCCGTGGAACTACCCCCTGATGACGGCCGTGTGGAAGCTCGCCCCGGCCCTCGCCGCGGGCAACACCACCGTCCTGAAACCCGCCGACACCACCCCCGCCTCGACCGTCCTGCTGGCCCGCGTCGCGGCCGGCCACCTGCCGCCCGGCGTGCTCAACGTGCTCTGCGGCGACCGGGACACCGGCCGGGCCCTCACCGCCCACCCCGACGTCGCCCTCGTCGCGGTCACCGGGAGCGTCCGGGCGGGCCGCCAGGTCGCGGCGGCCGCCGCCGACGGCCTCAAACGCGTCCACCTGGAACTCGGCGGCAACGCCCCGGTCATCGTCCACGAGGACGCGGACGTCCGGGCCACCGCCGCCGCACTGGCCGGCGTCGCGTACTACAACGCCGGCCAGGACTGCACCGCCCCCACCCGGCTCCTGGTCCACCACCGGATCCACGACGCGTTCCTCGACGCCTTCGCGGCCGAGGCCGGGGCGCTGTCCGCGGGCACCGACTTCGGCCCCCTCAACAGCGCCGCCCAGCTGGCCTCGGTACGGGGCTTCCTCGAACGGCTGCCCGGGCACGCCGGGATCGTGACCGGCGGCCGCCGCCTGCCGGGCCCGGGCTTCTTCCACGAGCCCACCGTCGTCGCGCGGGCGCGCCAGGACGACGAGATCGTCCAGGAGGAGGTCTTCGGGCCCGTCGTGACCGTGCAGTCCTTCACCGACGAGAAGGAGGCCCTGCACCTCGCCAACGGCGTCCGGCACGGCCTGGCCGCGAGCGTGTGGACGGCCGACCACGACCGGGCCATGCGCGCGACCCGGGCCCTGCGCACCGGCATCGTCTGGGTGAACACCCACGGCACCACCGTCTCCGAGATGCCCCACGGCGGGGTCGGGCACTCCGGCTACGGCAGCGACCTCTCCATGGCGGGCCTCCTGGACTACACCCAGGCCAAACACGTCATGCTCTGAGCCGGGGCGGACCGTGACCGGACGGACCGGACGGACCGGGCCCGTACGGCCCCGGTCAGGCCGCGGGCCTGCCCGGCTGGTCGTGGGTGGAGCAGTGGATGCCGCCGCCGCCCGAGGCGATCGTGTCGATGGGGACCGGGACGATGTCGCGCTTGGGGAAGTGCTCCCGGAGGATGCCCCGGGCACGGTCGTCGGCCGCGCGGTCGCCGAATCTGGGCATGAACACGGCGTCGTTGGCGATGTAGAAGTTGGCGTAGGTGGAGACGAAGTCGTCGCCGTGGCCCGTGATGCGGTTCAGGTCCGGCTGCGGCAGGTCGACGACCTCGAAGCGCCGGCCCCGGGCGTCCGTGGCCTTCGACAGGACGGACTTCGCCTGGTCCGCGGAGCGGGACCAGGAGTCCTTCGGGGTGCTGGGGTGCGCGCGGTCCAGCAGGACGACCCCGGGCTCGGTGAACCGTACGAGGCTGTCCACGTGGGCGTCGGTGATGTCCTCGCCGCGCACCCCGGCCAGCCAGATGACCTTCTCCACCCCGAGGGTCCGCTTGAGCTCGGCCTCGATGGTGTCGCGCGACTTCCCGCGGTTGCGGTTGTCGTTGACGATCGAGCTCTCGGTGATCAGCAGCGTGCCCTCGCCGTCGGGCTCGAAGGAGCCGCCCTCGGCGACCAGCGGTGCCTGCACGCGGGGGATCTTGTACTTCTGCAGCAGGGCACGCCCGACCTGGGCGTCGTTGGGGTGCTCCTGCTTGTTGCCCCAGCCGTTGAAGTTGAAGTCGACGCCGACGGCCTTGCCGCCCTCCTCGACGAAGACGGGGACGGTGTCACGGGCCCAGAGGTCGTCGACGGCCAGCGGGATGACCTCCACCTGGGAGCCGACGGCCCGCTGGGCGGCCGCGACCTGCTCCGGGCGGGCCATCATGACCACGGCCTCGTACTCCCCGATCGCGCGGGCGATCCGCGCGATGTCCTCGCGGACGTAGCGCAGGTCCTCCTCCCACACCCCCGCGGCCAGGGCCGGCCAGGACATGAAGGTGCGGGTGTGGCTCTCCCACTCGGCGCCCAGACGGCGCTTCGGGGCTGCGGCGGACGACTGGGCCGAGCCGGCGGGGGTACCGGACCGCAGGGCGGTCTCGGCAGGCCCGCAGGCCGCGGCGCCGAAGGCGAGGGCACCGAGCCCGGACAGGGTGCGCAGGACGGTCCGGCGAGCAGGGGGCGGGTTCGACACGGGAGACTCCGATCGTGGACCGGCGGGACAGGTTCGTCCTGCCGGGACGGACGCGGGGCGCGACCAGGGGCGCGGGCCCCGGGCTCCTACGACAAGGGTGCGCGGCAACCCCGCGGTCGGCCGTTCGGCAAGAAGGCGGAACGGCCCGTGTCGGTACTGTGTCACTGACTGGATTTTCAGTCAAACCGTGAGGGCTGCGGCGACGCCGACGTGGGCGCGTCCCGCGGCGCCAGCCGGTCGGCCTCCACCCGGACCGCCGCCCGCAGCAGCTCCCGGGCGTGGGCCGGTGGCGTCAGCCCGCTGAGCCAGCGCACGCTGAGCCCCTCCAGCAGTGCGGTCAGCCGGGCGGCGGCCGCCCCGGCCGCACCGGCCGGCGCCCGCGGGTGCACGGCGGCCAGCAGCTCCGCGACCTCGGCGGCCCAGGCGGCGCCCGCGGCGGCGAGATCCTCCCGCAGCTCCGGATCGAACACCGCGTGGGCCCGCAGCTCGCCCCAGGCCGCGCTGTTCTCGCGTACCTCGGGCAGGTCCTGGACCTCCAGCAGCAGCATTCGTTCCAGCCGCTCCCGGGGGTCGGCCGGGTGGGCGGACGGGGGATCGTCGCGCTCGGACCCGGTATAGCGGCCGGCCCGGTCCCCGATGAAGGCGAGGGCGTGGCGCAGGATGCCGGTCCGGTCCCGGAAGTGGTAGTAGACCAGGGCCGTGGACACCCCTGCCTCCGCCGCCAGCTCGGTCACCCGGAGCCCCCGGACGCCTTGGCGGGCGATGACCCTGGCCGCGCTTTCGAGGATGACGCGTCTGCGGTCCGTCACGGTGTGATCCTTCCTGGCGATGTCGCGTCTCGCATTGTCACACATTGACTGAAAATCCAGTTAGGGCGACGATGCGGTCCGGTCACTTCCGCATCTTGAAAGAGCCCCCGCATGTCCGTTCGGCGCGCGGGCCGGGGGGCGGGCCGCACCCGGGACCCGGACTGCCGGTGACGGGCCGCTTACGCCCGGCCCGGAGCACCCCGGTAAGGTGCGGGACATGGCGTCTCGCAGCACTCAGATCCTGGAAGCGGCCGCCCGGGTGATCGCCCGGCGCGGGGTCCGCGGGCTGCGCGTGGAAGAACTCGCGGCCGAGGCCGGGGTGTCCACCGCCCTGATCTACTACCACTTCAAGGACCGCACCGGGGTCCTGCGCCAGACCCTGGAGTTCATCAACGACCGCGCCGAGCGGTACACCACCGACCGCGATCCCTCCGAGCCCCCGCTCTCGCCCCGCGAAGAGCTGGAGGAGACCCTGCTGCTCGAACTCCAGGACACCGTCGAGGTGCGGGAGAACAGCGCGGCCTGGGGCGAACTGCGGGCCAGCGCCGTCTTCGACGAGGTGCTGCGCGAGGACCTCGCCCGGGCCACCCTCGTGTGGGTGCAGGAGGTGGCCGCGCTGCTGGGCCAGGTCCAGCCGATGGTGCCGGCCTCGGCGCTCGCCGCGGCCGCCGAACGGCTCACCGCCCTGCTGGAAGGGCTCAGCATGCGCTGGCTCAGCGGTGGCATCAGGATCGGCCACGCCCGCGAGCTGATGCTCGGCGCCATCGACGCCGAACTGTCCGGCCTCCGCCACTGACGCGCCGCCCCCGCGTTCCTTGCCCTGCGGGGCGGGGAGGTTTCCACGCCGCATCTCTTGACTGAATTTTCAGTCAGTGCCAGAGTGAAGCCCCGACCGGCCCCGGGCGTATCCCCTCGCGGTTCCGCGCCGCGCCTACGAGGCGCCCCGATCCCCGAGCCCGTACGCAGCCCCGCCGCCGCGTGACCTCGACGCATCCGGTCGGCCTCCTCTCCCGCCCCATTCCCTTCTCTTGACTGAAATTTCAGTCCGGTGACAGACTCCGCTCACGCACGAAATGAGACTCCAGATGGCTGAATACCGCATGCCCGCCGAGTGGTCCGCCCACGAGGGCTGCCTGATGGCCTGGCCCACCCGCGAGGACCTGTGGGGCAGCGTCCTGGCCGCCGTGAAGGAGGAGTACGCCGACGTGGCCCGCGCCATCGCCGCCTTCGAGCCCGTCACCATGGTCGCCCCGCCCGGACACGGCGAGGACGCCCGTACCCACTGCGGGGACGCCGTCACCGTCCTGGAGCTGCCGCTCGACGACTCCTGGTTCCGCGACTCCGCCCCGCTCTTCGTCCTCGACGCGGACGGCAACCGGGCCGGCGTGGACTTCCGCTTCAACGCCTGGGGCGGCAAGCACCACCCGTGGGACGCCGACGACCGGATCAGCGCCCTGGTGCTGGAGCACGTCGGAGCCCCGCGCATCCCGTCCCGGATGGTCCTCGAAGGCGGCGCGATCACCGTCGACGGCGAGGGCACCCTGATCACCACCGAACAGTGCCTGCTGCACCCCAACCGCAACCCCGGGATGAGCCGCGAGGAGATCGAGGCAGAGCTGAAGGTCCGGCTCGGAGTCACGAAGATCATCTGGCTGCCGTACGGCGGTCTGCTCGACACCGAGACCGACGGCCACGTCGACGGAGTCTGCGCCTTCGCCGCGCCCGGCACCGTCGTCGTCTCCCTCCCCGCCGACCCGGCCCACCCGGACCACGCCCGGATGCGTGCCAACCGCGCCGTGCTGGAGGCCGTCACCGACGCCCGGGGCCGCCGCCTGGAGGTCATCGAGGTACCGCAGACCGCCTTCGCCGACCTCGCGGGCGGCGAGATCGAGGTGTCCTACCTCAACTACTACATCGCCAACGGCGGCGTCGTCGTCCCGGTGGCCGGCCTGCCCCAGGACGAAGAGGCCCTCGCCGTCATCGCCTCCGCCCACCCCGGCCGCAAGGTCGTCGGCGTCCGCGCGCTCGCCATCGCCTTCGGCGGCGGCGGGGTCCACTGCATCACCCAGCAGATCCCGGCCGCCCGCCCCGCCACCGGCTGACCGGACCGGACCCCCTGGCCGGACCACCTGGGCGGACCCAGCCGTTCCCGGCGGACCGCCCGCGCGGTCCGCCCGCTCCTCCCCGCATCCCTCACGGAAAAGAGAGCGCGACGATGACCACCTCACCACCCCGCACCGGCAGACGCCCCCGCCGCCGGACCGCGGCCCGGCGCACCGCGGCCGCCGCCACCGCCGCCCTGTCCTCCCTCGCCCTCCTCGCGGCCTGTGCGGGCCCGTCCAAGGACAGGTCCGGCGGAGTCGCCGACGTCCGTCTTTCCGCCTCCACCCCGCAGGCCAGGGGCGAGATCGACTCCTTCACCTGGGCCGTCTACGCCGAACCGCCCACCCTCGACTACACGGTGGCGTTCGACTACCCCCAGAACACCGTCCTGTCCAACGTGTGCGAGAGCCTCATGCGCTGGAACCCGGACCTCACCACCGAGCCCGGACTCGCCCGGAAGGCCTCCAACCCCGACCCCACCACCTGGGTCTACGACCTGCGGCCCGGCGTCCGCTTCCACGGCGGCGGCGAGATGACCGCCGACGACGTGGTCTTCAGCCTCGGCCGCCAGACCGACCCCGCGAACGCCGCCGCCTGGGCCCAGGTCTTCCAGAACGTCGCCTCCGTCACCAAGACCGGCCCGCTCCAGGTCACCGTCAAACTCGCCAAGCCCGACTCCCAGTTCCCCCAGTACATGGCCACCGCCGCCGGGGTCGTCGCCTCCAAGGCCACGGTCGAGGCCGCAGGCAAGGACTACGGCACCGCCGGCGGCCTCGGCTGCACCGGCCCGTTCGCACTCGGCACCTGGAACAAGGGCCAGTCCATCGAACTGGACCGCTTCGACGGCTACTGGGGCACCAAGGCCAAGGCGAAGAAGGCCGTCTTCCGCGTCCTGACCGACCCCTCCGCCCGCACCAACGCCATGCTCAGCGGCGAGGCCGACGGCGGCTACCTCATCCCCACCGAGAGCTACGGCCGGCTGCGCGGCAGCGGCGCCGGCACCCTCTACTTCGGCGAGGGCCTCAGCACCGTCAACGTCAACGTCACCAACACCCAGGGCCCCCTCGGCGACGTCCGCGTCCGCCGCGCCCTCTCCCTGGCCCTGGACCGCACCGGCTTCGTCAAGGCCGGCCTCGGCGGGGCCGGTACCGTCACCGGCTCCCTCACCACCCGCGCCGCCTGGGCGGCCGCCCCCGAGCAGACCCTCAGGACCGCCTTCGACGCCCTGCCGCCCACCGGACGCGACATCGAACGGGCCAAGGCCCTGATCAAGGAGGCCGGCGCCACCGGCAAGACCCTGACCGTCGCCACCAGCGCCATCGGCCAGGACGTCTCCCTCCTCGCCACCGCCGTCCAGGCCGCCGGCACCACGATCGGCCTCGACATCCGGCTGAAGACCATCGCCCCCAACGCCTTCACCGCCCTGTTCACCGACCCGCAGGCGCGCGAGGGCATCGACATGTTCCCGCTCACCTACTACGACTCGATCACCGACCCGCTCGACCTGCTGACGAACTTCAAGACCGGCGCCTCCATGAACTTCGCCGGCCACAGCGACCCCGAGTACGACAAGCTCGTCGACGAGGCCACCGCCGCCTACGACCCGGCCGAGCGCCTCGGCATCGTCGCCGGGCTCCAGCGCCGGGCGGGCGAACAACTGCTGTGGATCCCCGTCGCCGAGTGGCCCACCGCGGTCTTCCTGAACAAGCGGATCACCGGCGCCCCGACCACCATCTCGTACATGTACCACCCGTGGGCCGCCGCCGTGGGGGCCGCACAGTGAGCTTCGCCCGATTCGCGGTACGGCGGCTGGCGGAGATGGCCGCCACCCTGCTCGCCGCCTCGTTCGTCGTGTTCGGGGCCATGTACGCGGCCCCGGGCGACCCGGCCGCCTTCCTCCTCGCAGGCCGATCCGCCTCGCCGGAGGCACTCGCCTCCGTCAGGGCCCAGTACCACCTGGACGATCCCTTCCTCGTCCGTTACGGCCGCTGGCTCGGCGACGTCCTCCAGGGCGACTTCGGCCGCTCGCTCACCTACCGCACCGACGTCTCCCGCCTGCTGGCCGACCGGCTGCCCACCACCCTGCTCCTCGTCGCGATGGCGCTCACCGTGGTGGTCGCCGTCGGCCTGTTCCTCGGCAGGCTCGCCGCCGTCCGCGGCGGAGCCACCGACTCGGCCGTCCTCGTCACCACCACCTTCGCCGTCGGCACCCCCTCCTTCGTCGCGGCCGTCCTGCTCCAGGGCCTGTTCGCCGTCGAGCTCGGCTGGTTCCCCAGCAGCGGCGCCGGCGAAGGCCTCACCGACAAGCTCTGGCACCTGGTGCTCCCCGCGACCGCCCTCTCCCTCTACCTGATCGGCATGCTCGCCCGGGTCACCCGCTCCGCCATGGCCGAAGCCCTCGACAGCGACCACGTCACCGTCGCCCGCAGCCGCGGCGTACCGGAACGCCAGGTCATCAGCCGCCACGTGTTCCGCAATTCCCTCGGCACCATCCTGACCACCGGCGGCCTGATCGTCTCCACCCTGCTCGTCTGCACCGTCCTGGTGGAGACCGCCTTCAGCGTCGGCGGCATCGGCCAGCTCCTCGAACTGTCCACCAGCACCAGGGACTTCCCCACCGTCCAGGCCATCTCGCTGATCGTCGTCGCCCTCTTCATGGCCGTGAACCTCGTGGTGGACCTGCTGCTCCCGCTCGTCGACCCCCGGGTCGCCCTCGGAACCAGGGGGGCCGCCGTATGACCGCCGTACTGACCCGCCGGCCCGGACTGTCCGGGATCCGCGCCGCCCGCTCCCCGCTCCACCTCGTCTGCCTGGGCTTCGTCGGCCTGGTCGTCCTCGCCGCGCTGTCCGCACCCTGGCTGGTCCCCCACGACCCCAACGCCGTCGACCTGGGCAATGCCCTGGCCGGTCCCGGCGCCGGGCACCCGCTCGGAGCCGACGCCGCGGGCCGCGACACCCTCTCCCGGCTGCTGCTCGGCGCGCGGACCTCCCTGCTCGGCCCGCTCGGCGTCGTCGTGTTCTCCACCCTCGCCGGAGTGGCCGTCGGCACCGCCGCCGCCTGGCGCGGCGGCCGGCTCGACTCCGTCCTGTCCCGCAGCACCGAGCTGGTCTTCGCCTTCCCCGGCATGCTGCTGGCCATCCTGATCATCTCCGTGTACGGCGAGGGACTGCTCGCCCCGGTCATCGCCCTCGCCGTCGCCTACCTGCCCTACGTCAGCCGCCTCACCCGCTCCCTCGTCCTCGCCGAAGCGGCCCGCCCCTACGTCAGCGCCTACCGGGTCCAGGGCCACTCCGCCCTGCAGATCTGCCTGCGCCACGTCCTGCCCAACATCGCCCCCGTCGTCCTCGCCCAGTCCACCATCAACTTCGGCTACGCCCTGATGGACCTCGCCGGGCTGTCCTTCCTCGGACTCGGCGTCCCCGCCCTGACCCCCGACTGGGGCCGCATGGTCTTCGACGGGCAGACCGCGATCCAGCACGGCTATCCGCTGTCCGCGGTCCTGCCCTGCGCCGTCATCGTGCTGACCGTCGTCGCCTTCAACGTGGTGGGCGAACGCTGGGCCGACCGTGTCGCCAGGAGAGACCGATGAACAAGCCCACCACCACGCCCGGAAACCCCGCCACGCCCGGCACCGGCACCACGCCCGGAACCGGAGACGGGTCCGGACGTGCGGACGCCCCCGGCGCCGCACTCGTCGTCCGGGGGCTGCGGGTCACCCTCCCCGGCACCGCCCGGCCCGTCCTCGACGGCGTCGACCTCACCGTCGCGCGCGGCGAGACCGTCGCCCTCGTCGGCGAGTCCGGCTCCGGCAAGAGCATCACCTCCCGCAGCGCACTGGGCCTCCTGCCGCCCGGCGCCCGCTCCGAGGGGGAGGTACGGGTCTGCGGCCGCGACGTGCTCGCCCTGCCGCCGGCCGAGCTGGCATCCGTACGCGCCGGCACCGTCGCCATGGTCTTCCAGGACCCGCGCGCGGCCGTCAACCCCCTGCGCCGCATCGGCGACTTCCTCACCGAGAGCGTCCTCCTGAACGGGACGCCGAACCGCACGGACGCCACCGCCCGCGCGACCGAACTGCTGCGGGCCGTCGGCCTGGACGCGTCCGTGCTGCGCAAGTACCCCGGCCAGGTCTCCGGCGGCATGCTCCAGCGGGTGGTGATCGCGGCCGCCCTCATGGGAGACCCCGCCCTCCTGCTCGCCGACGAACCCACCACCGCGCTCGACGTCACCAGCCAGGCCGAGGTGGTCTCCCTGCTCGCGGGGCTGCGCGCCCGCTTCGGCACGGGACTGCTGTTCGTCACGCACGACCTCGACCTCGCCGCCGCCATCAGCGACCGGGTCTACGTCATGTACGCCGGACGGATCGCCGAGACCGCGCCCGCCGAGGCCCTCTTCGCCCGTCCGCGCCACCCGTACACGGCCGCCCTGCTCGCCTCCACCCCCCGGATGGACGGCCCCCGCGGCCGGCTCGCCGCCATCGACGGCCGCCCGCCCGACCTCCGCGAGGAACTGTCCGGCTGCGCCTTCGCCGCCCGCTGCCCGCTCGCCACGGAGATCTGCGACCAGCGGGCGCCCCGCCCGTCGGCCGGCCCCGGCCGGCCGGACCACCTGGCCGCCTGCCACCACACCGACCGGCTCGAAGGGAGCACCGCCGATGTCCGCTAGCACCACGGAGACCCCGTACCTCCTGGAAGCCAGGGGGCTGCGCCGCGCCTTCGGCAGCGTGCGGGCCGTCGACGACGTGTCCTTCGCCCTGCCCGAGGGCGGATCGCTGGGCGTCGTCGGCGAATCGGGTTCCGGCAAGACCACCACCGCCCGCATCGTCGTCGGCCTGGAACGGGCCGACGCCGGAGAAGTCCTGGTGCGCGGCCTGCCCCGGCCCGGCCGCACCCGGGGCAGGGCCGCCCGGCTGGCCCGGGCCCGGCAGGTCCAGATGGTCTTCCAGGACCCCTACCTCTCCCTCGACCCGCGCACCCCGGTCGATGCCGCCCTGCGCGAGACCCTGACCCTGCACTTCCCCGGACGCGACCACACCGCACGGCTGCGGGAACTGCTCGACCAGGTGGGCCTGGGCGCCCGGGCCGCCGGGGCCAGGCCCCGGGAGCTCTCCGGCGGCCAGCGCCAGCGCGTGGCCATCGCTCGCGCCCTCGCCGTCGAGCCGGCCGTGCTCGTCCTGGACGAGGCCGTCGCCGCCCTCGACGTCTCCGTCCAGGCGCAGATCCTCAACCTGCTGGCCGACATCAGGGAGGAGACCGGGATCGGGTACCTGTTCATCACCCATGACCTCGGCGTCGTCCGGTCCGTCACCGAGGAGATCGTGGTGATGCGCCACGGAGCCGTCGTCGAGCACGGCCCGACGCAGCGGGTCCTCGCCGCGCCCCGGCACCCGTACACCCGGCTGCTGCTGGACTCGGTGCCCCGCCCGGGCTGGGACCCGGACGCGATCGCCGAGGCCCGGCGGGCCCTCTGAACGCGGCTGCCGGACCGGTGCGGAGTACGGGGCCGCACCGGCCGAGGGGGTGCCCGCGAGGCAGCGCCGCCGCCCGGAGGGCGTCCCCTGCGGCCCCGCACCAGCAGACCGGCAGCCCGCCCCACCCCCTCCGGGGCGGTCCCCACCCGGGCGGGCTGCCGGTGGCGGGCGTCGGATCCCCACACGACGCTCCGCATCCAGTTCAATGGGTACGCAACGACGACGGAGGGGCAGGCACATGGGACGAGCGGGCGGGCGGCGCAAGCCGCTGCTGATCGCGGCGGTGGCGGTGACGGCCGTACTGGTGGCGGCGGGACTGTACTGGTTCGAGCCGTGGAAGCTCTGGCAGGACCGGACGATCAGGGAGGCACTGCCGAGCGCCTCGGCGTCCGGCCCCGCCCAGGCGGCTCCCCGGACCCTGGCCCGGGGGACGCTGATCAGCCACGAGCACACCACCACGGGAACGGTCCGGACGGTCCTCCTGCCGGACGGTTCCCGCGTGCTGCGCATCGAGGGCCTGGACACCAGCGACGGGCCGGACCTCCGGGTCTGGCTGACCGACGCCCCGGTGAAGGAGGGCACGGCCGGCTGGCGCGTCTTCGACGACGGCAAGCACGTCAGCCTGGGCGAGCTCAAGGCCAACAAGGGGGACCAGAACTACCCGATCCCGGCGGACGTGGACCTGTCCCAGTACACGAGCGTGTCCATCTGGTGCGACCGCTTCGACGTCTCCTTCGGCGCCGCCGCCCTGAACCCGGCCTGAACCGGCCGGCGCTCAGGCCGGCAGGTCGCGGGCGAGGGCGGTCATCACGATCCGGGTCTTGGTGTCACCGATCGCCGGCGGCGTGAGGCCGCGACCGCGCAGGGCCGCCCCGAGGCGGTCCTGGGCCTCCGCCGCGTCGCCCCGGCCGGCGCGCACCGACACCTCGACGAACCGCAGGCCGCCCCCGGTGGTCCACTCCTCGACCGCCACGCTGCGCGGCAGCTCCTCCCACTCCTGCTTCCACTTGACGGCGTGCACCGGGCCCAGCGCCGTCAGGCCGTCGAGCCCGCCGTCTGCCAGGCGGGCCGCGCCGAGCAGTTCGAGCTGCTCAGCCAGGAGCAGCCGGCCGGGGGAGCCGGGGTCGAGGGAGGACGCGAAGCCCACCTCGGCCTGGAGCGAGGCGGCCAGAACGGGCGTGAACGCGGGACCCGCCCGGTCCTCCTCGATCCGGTACTCCCACTCGTCGCCCTCGCGCTCCCGGAGCCAGGGCTCCGGGAGCGGGGGGCACGGCCGCAGCTTGACGGTCACGTCCGCCTCGTCCTTCGAGCCGCGCCCCTCGCGGTCCCGGCGCAGACGCAGGATGATTCCCCGCGTCAGGAGGGGCAGCGAGATCTCCGGACCGGCGGTCCTCGTCGGCCTGTCCCAGAAGTGGACGGACCGGCGGCGGCCGTCGTCGCGGTCGAGCCCCAGGGCGTCGAAGGCCGCCGCGGCCTCCGTCCCGGCGAAGCTGACCTTGATCTCGGCGGCCTCGGCCGCGGGGGACTGCGTCATGGAGCCGTTATCGCCCGGGCGGGCCGCCGGGCGGCGGCGTTCCCGGAAGGCGGTCCGCAGGGTTCACCCGAGCGCCACGCCGGATTGCCACGAATGGTCGCGGTCTGTGGATCGGCTGTGAAAGGGTCGATGTGTGGGGGGTGTGGTACAGGGGTTGTGCCCACAAGTTCTATATTCGTACGAAGCATCCACGCGCGGCCCTGCTGCGGAGATTCAGGGGGGTACGACCGCGATGGCCGACACCGACACCGCCGCCGGGGCCCGGGCGCAGTCCCGGACGGCCCGCAAGGCGCGCCGCAAGACGCGCAACCGCAAGCGCCTGGGCATAGCCGGCGCGGTGATCGTGACCGGTGGCGCCGCCACCGCCTTCGCGGTCGCCTTCACGGGCTCCTCCGACGCCCGGCACGACGCGCGCCTGGCGGCCCCGGCGGGAGCGGGCGGGGTGACCGGCGGGCCCGGCTTCGGCAAGGGCCCGAAGCCGAACTGGGACGGCAAGGTCGAGGTCCTCGGTGACGGCTCCACCTCGTACACCGGCCCCCAGCCCGGACAGCTGAAGCCCGAGAAGCTGAAGCCCGGAGAGAAGCCGCCGCAGTTCGTGGTCTTCTCCTGGGACGGCGCGCTGGAGGGGGACGACCGCCTCTTCTCGCACTTCCGCCAGGTGGCCAAGCAGAACAAGGCCCACATGACCTTCTTCCTCACGGGCATCTACCTGCTGCCCGAGAGCAAGAAGTCGCTCTACCGCCCGCCGCAGCACGGCCAGGGCGCGGCCGCCATCTCGTACCCGACCGTCCCGCACGTGAAGTCCACGGTCCAGCAGCTGCGCGGCGCCTGGAACGACGGCCACGAGATCGGGTCCCACTTCAACGGCCACTTCTGCGGCCCCAAGGGCGGCGGCGACTGGAGCCCCGAGGAGTGGAAGAGCGAGATCGACCAGACGTACGCCTTCATGAAGAACTGGAAGACCAACACCGGCTTCACCAAGGAGGCGCCCCTGCCCTTCGACCCGGACCGCGAGGTGGTCGGCGGCCGCGCACCCTGCCTGGAGGGCCAGAAGAACCTGCTGACGGCGATCAAGCCGTACGGGTGGCGGTACGACGCGAGCTCGTCGGGCGACTTCCAGATGTGGCCGTCCAAGATCGACGGCATCTGGAACTTCCCCCTCCAGCTCGTGCCGCTCCAGGGCAAGGAGGTGCAGGTCCTCTCCATGGACTTCAACTTCCTCTACAACCAGTCCGGCGACAGCACCCAGGGCGACCCGGCGAAGTTCCCCGCGTGGCGGGACCAGGTCCGCGGCTCCTACATGAACGGCTTCAACCGCGTCTACAACGGGAGCCGGGCGCCGATGTTCATCGGCAACCACTTCGAGGACTGGAACGGCGGCATCTACATGAAGGCCGTCGAGGA
The DNA here is from genome assembly GCF_056435605.1 of Streptomyces sp. NPDC043896. Taxonomy (NCBI): domain Bacteria; kingdom Bacillati; phylum Actinomycetota; class Actinomycetes; order Kitasatosporales; family Streptomycetaceae; genus Streptomyces; species Streptomyces sp. NPDC043896. Next base: position 68,195 of record NZ_JBWKEE010000008.1, on the reverse strand, counting down.
CGTGATGAAGGACGTCTGCAACCGCGAGGACGTCCGGTGCGCGTCGTTCCGGGAGGTCGCGGACTGGATGGACGCCCAGGACCCGAAGGTCCTGGCCCAGCTGCGGATGCTCGACCCCGCCCAGGCGCCGGACTGGAAGGCGGTCGTCAAGTAGCGCGGGACCCGGGGGGGAGGGGGGGGGGGGGGAGGGACATCGGGCCTTCCTCCCCCCCTTGCCTAGTCTCCCTCATCCTTGGTGACCGAGGCTCCTTGTTCACATACCTGTGCTCTGGT
>NZ_JBWKEE010000008.1:0-67912 GCF_056435605.1 Streptomyces sp. NPDC043896 | reverse complement strand
TTTTTGGGAACCCCCCCAGAACCCCCCCCCCCCCCCCCCCCCCCAACACCCCCCCCCCCCCCCCCCCCCCAAAAAAGACCCCCCCCCCCCCCCCCCCCCCCCCCCCCCCCCCCCCCCCCCCCCGGGTCCCGTCCGTCCCGTGCGCCGGGTCCTACTTCACCGCCTTCGCGTAGTCGGACCACACGCCGACCGCCCGCGCGCTGCCGGGCGTCGTGGGGGAGTCGCCGCCCAGCCCCGTCAGCGGCAGCGGGACCAGGTCCAGCAGCGACATCCGGTAGACCACCACGGCCGTGGTCTCCTGGGCCGTGGTGCCCACGAACCAGCCCGCCGTGTTCGCCGAGGTCGTGCCGGTCTTGCCCGCCGCTCCGGGCTGGGCCTTGGCCGCCGCCTTCGCGGAGCCCTCGGTGACGGCCGTCCGCAGGGCTTCCGACACCGTGCGGGCGGTCTTCTGGGACATCGCCTTGACGGCCTTCGGCGGGTCGAGCGGCACGACGGCGCCGGCCCGGGTGGCCGAGCGCACCGAGTAGGGGTCGGTGTGCATCCCGTCCGCGGCGAAGGTCTGGTAGGCCCCGGCGATGCGGATGGCGCTGGGCTTCGAGTTCTCCCCGAGGGCGAAGGTGGGGATCCGCGGCCCGAGGCTCGACGGCAGCAGCCCGGAACGCTCGGCGTACGCCTCCACCCGGTCGACCCCGACGTCGATGCCGAGCTGGAGCATGGGGGTGTTGACCGAGTTGGCGACGGCCTGCTGGAGGGTGATCTGCCCCCAGCTGCGGTCGCCCTCGTTGTGCCCCTTGAGCACCTTGCCGCTGCGGTCCCAGTACGGGCCCTCGGGCGTCTGCACCGTCGCCTGGTCGTTGCCGTCGTACACGCTGGAGGCCGAGACGGGCGTACGGGCCTGGCCGCGCGTGCGCACCACCCCGTCCTCCAGCGCGGCGGCGTAGACGAACGGCGTGAACACCGTGCCGGCCGGGATCGTCGTCGCGTTCGCCTCGTTGAAGCCCTGCTTGAGGTAGTCCGGGCCGCCGTACACGGCGAGCAGCCGGCCGTCGCGGGCCACGCTGGCCGCGCCGATCTTGGCGAACTTGTCGGTGTCGGGTCGCCGCTCGGGGTCGAAGGACTTCTGGGTCTCCTGGACCGCGGCGGTGAGCGCCGCCATCCGGTTCCTGTCGAAGGTCGTGTAGATCTGGTAGCCGCCGAGGTCGAAGTCGGACTCCTTGAGGTGGCCGGCCTTGATCGCGTAGGCCTTGGCCATCTCCACCAGGTAGCCGTTCTGGGCTCCCGGCATGCCGACGAGGGAGGCGTCGGAGGGCTCGGGGAACTTCGTGTAGCCGGCGCGCTCGGCGGCGGTGAGGTGGCCGGTCTGCACCATGCGGTCCAGGATCCAGCTCCAGCGCTCGACGGCCCGCTCGTGGTTCTCCTTGCCGAGGGCGGGGTCGAACAGGCCGGCGCCCTTGAGGAGGGAGGCCAGGAAGGCGCCCTCGCTCGCGTTCAGCTGCGAGACGTCCTTGCCGTAGTACGCCTGGGAGGCGCGCTGGATGCCGTACGTACCGCGCCCGAACCAGCTCGTGTTGAGGTAGTCCTCCAGGATCTGCTTCTTGCCCGCGCGGCTGTCCAGCTTCATGGCGAGCAGCAGCTCGGTGAACTTCCGCGACAGGGTGCGGTCCTGGTTCAGGTACGCGTTCTTCACGTACTGCTGCGTGATGGTGGACCCGCCCTGGGTCTCACCGCCGGTCAGCGCGGCACGGACGGCGCGCAGCATGCCGGAGGGCGAGACACCGGGATCGGAGTAGAAGCTGGCGTTCTCGGCGGCGAGGACCGCTCCCTGGACCTTCTCGGGAACCTTGTCCAGCGGCATCTCCTGGCGCTGGACCCAGCCCGTGCGGGCCATGGTGGACCCGTCGGACCAGTAGTAGACGTTGTCCTGCTGTTTGGCGAAAGAGTTGAGGTCGTCGGGTATGTCCGTTACGGCATAGGCGATGCCGACGAAGGCCGTCATCCCGGCGAACAGGTACAGCACCGCGCCGAGCCACTGACGGCCCGAGGGTATCCACCGCCGCCAGCCGCCGCGCCCCGGTCGCGGGTACGCCGGCTTCAGGCGCCGCAGTGCCGGACGCACCTTGGCGAGGGCCGGCCCGAGCACGGGTCCGAGGCGGCCCGCCAGGCCGGAACCGGACCGGGCCCGGCGGCTCCCGGACTTCCTGCGGCGGCCCGAGGGGGCCGCGCCGCCGTCCTTCGGGGCTGCCCGCCTGCCCCGCGATCGCCTTCTTGAGGCCGTGTCCTGCCTGCCCACTCCGCGTGCTCCCTGTGCCGTGCTTCCCCGTACACCCTAGATGCATTTCCTGTGAAGACGATGAGGAGGTGGCGGGAACCGCGGCGGATTCCCGGGGCGTCTCACGGTGCGGAAGCGGAGTCATGCCGTCGGGCGTACCTGGTGATCATTACCGGGCGACTGGGGACGAAACGGAACGCGGCCACGGCGTCGCCCAGTTGTGCGAAGATTCCGTCCTCCCGGTCCGCGTGGACCGGGTGACAAGGGGAAACACAGTGATACCTAAGAGGTTCAGGCTGGCCGCCATCGGGGCCCTGACCGTGGCCATAGCGTCCGGCAGCCTGTTCGCCTACTCCGCGAGCGCGGGGACGACGGAAGAAGCCGACCGTGCCACCGCGGACGCCTTCGGCCGCATCGCCGACGACGTGCTCTCGCAGCGCACGCAGGCGCTGGTCGACGGCCACGTCAAGCGCCGGGACGCCTCTCCTTCCGCCAAGAAGAAGGCGCGTCTGTCGGACAAGCTGAAGAAGGACCAGGACGAGGCGATCACCTCGCTGAAGTCCCGCAAGACCCGCCTCGCGGAGCTCGGTGAGGCCTACACGGCCGCCGACACCCGCGTCGAGGTGGAACGCGCCACCATCACCGGTGGCAAGGCGACCGTCCAGGTCACCGAGCAGACCACGCTCACCTACAAGAAGGTGCGCGGGGACGAACCGGACACCACGGACTTCAAGACGCGCTACGAGCTGACGCTGACGGGCAAGAAGGGCGGCTCCTGGGAGCTGACCTCCATCAAGTCCCAGGACAGCGCCAACGCTCCCGTCGCGGTCAACGAGCCCGTGGCGGCCAAGGCCGCCACCGTCAAGGACGACGGCAACCAGTACCCGGACGGCACGCCCGCCGCGACGAAGTACCCCGCCGCGCCGAACGCCAAGAAGCTCACCGGGGGCGCGTACGACTACAACGCCATGGCGAAGTACGCGGAGAAGTACTGGAGCAACTACAACCCGGCGTACCGGAAGTTCAACGGCGCCGGCGGTGACTGCACCAACTTCGTCAGCCAGGCGCTGAAGGCCGGCGGCTGGAAGCCCGTCCCGGGCACCTCCTCGGACTACCGCAACTGGTGGTACGACGGCACCCGCCAGTCCACCTCCTGGATCGGCGCGAACGAGTGGGCCTGGTTCACGCTGTCCAACCAGCGGGCCTCGAACCTCGCGAACGTGTACCAGATGGACATCGGCGACATCCTGCAGGTGGACTTCAACAAGGACGGGTCCAAGGACCACTCCATGATCGTGAGCTACCGCAGCCGCGCCGGCATGCCGTACCTCACGTACCACTCCACCAACACCTACCGGAAGTCGCTCGCGAGCATCGTCGCGTCCTACCCGGACGCGCGTTACTTCGCGTACCGCACCTGACGGCCGGCCCCAGGGCCCCTTCCGCCGCGGCGTCCCCGCGGCGGGAGGGGCCCTTCGTCGTGCGCGGGGGAGGAGGCGGAGGCCCCGCACGCCCGGCGCCCGTCCGGTCCGACTCCTCGTCCGAACGGGGGAGCCGGGGGGTCCGGTTCCGGCCCCCGGCCGGATGTATGCGGTTGACGCCCCAAACCTCCGGCCCCTCAAGATCACTGCATCGAGGTAATGGGCTCGGCGTTTCAAGGTCATCCGGCTGCGGGGGCCGTTAGTGTTCCCCGAGATCTGGACGGATTCCCGGATATTCGCCCCTCTTTTTTCCTTTTCACCGGCGACGTGTGCTTATGCCCGTCACCGCGCTTACGAAGGAGAGCTCGTCCCATGACCGTTGACACCAGCCCGGAAGCGCAGCTGGATCCGCCGCAGCAGTCCAGCCTGAGCACGGCGGCCGCCCGCAACCTTGCCAGCACGACCAAGTCCGCCCCGCAGATGCAGGAGATCACCTCCCGGTGGCTGCTGCGCAGCCTGCCCTGGGTGGAGACGAAGGGCGGCACCTACCGCGTCAACCGCCGGCTGACGTACACCGTCGGCGACGGGCGCATCGAGTTCGTCCAGGACGGTGCCTCGGTCCGGGTCATCCCCCGGGAACTCGGCGAACTGGCCCTGCTGCGCGGCTTCGAGGACCTGGAGGTGCTGACCGCGATCGCCGGCCGGTGCGTCCAGCGCGACTTCCGGGCCGGCGAGGTGATCGTCGAACGCGGCACCCCCGCCGACCAGATCCACATGATCGCCCACGGCCGGATCAGCCAGACTTCCACCGGCAAGTACGGCGACGAGGTGGCCATCGCCACCCTCGCCGACGGCGACCGCTTCGGCGAGAACGCCCTGCTCGACGGCGACGCCGGCTGGGACTACACCGCCACCGCCGAGACCCCGGGCACCCTGCTCACCCTCTCGCGCGCCGATTTCGCCGCCGTCCTGGCCTCCGCGCCGACCCTCCAGGCCCACATCCAGGAGTTCAGCTCGCTCCCGCAGCAGCGGCAGAACCGTCACGGCGAGGCCGAGATCGCGCTGTCGGCCGGCCACACCGGCGAGTACGAACTGCCCACCGCCTTCGTGGACTACGAGCTCAAGCCCCGCGAGTACGAGCTCTCCGTCGCGCAGACCGTCCTGCGGGTCCACACCAGGGTCGCCGACCTCTACAACGGACCGCACAACCAGACCGAGGAACAGCTCAGGCTCACCATCGAGGCGCTGCGCGAGCGCCAGGAGCACGAGCTGGTCAACAACCGGGAGTTCGGCCTGCTCCACAACGCCGACTTCAAGCAGCGGATCCAGACCCACTCCGGCCCGCCCACCCCGGACGACCTCGACGAGCTGCTCTGCCGCCGCCGCGGGACCAAGTACCTCTTCGCCCACCCCAAGACCATCGCCGCGATCGGCCGCGAGTTCAACGCGCGCGGGCTCTACCCGGACCACGTCGACGTCGGCGGACAGCAGGTCCCGGCCTGGCGCGGCGTACCGATCCTGCCCTGCAACAAGATCCCGATCAGCAAGGAGAACACCAGCTCCATCCTCGCCATGCGTACCGGCGAGGACAACCAGGGCGTCATCGGCCTGCGCCAGACCGGTCTGCCCGAGGAGTACGAGCCGGGCCTGTCGGTGCGCTTCATGGGCATCAACGAGCAGGCGATCATCTCCTACCTGGTCACGACCTACTACTCCGCCGCCATCCTGGTGCCCGACGCCCTCGGCGTCCTGGAGAACGTACAGATCGCCCGCAGGCGCGACTAGCGGACCAGAGGACCAGCCCACCGGCCGCCCAGGGCCCGGAGACTCCCGGGCCGGCCGAGCACGCCCGGGATCCGGGCCACCTCACCCACCTCACCAAGGAGTCACGGATGCCCGATCCCGGGCCTTCCCCTCTGCAGTCGAGCCTGCCTTCCGCCGCGGCGCACTTCGGGGCGCACGTCCTCGCCGAAACGCTCAGCCTGGGCCGGCCCCCGGCGGGCGCCCCCGTCGCCGAGGCCGCCGTCGCCACGCGGCCCGCCCTGCCGACCGCTCCCGTCCTGCCCTTCGGCACCGCTCCCACCGCGGCGGCGCCGCCCGTGCCGCCGGCGGCCGGACCCGCCCCGGCGGGGCAGCACACCGCGGCCGCCCTGGAACGGATCATCCGCGGACCCAGCGGCCTGGGCACCACCGCCCTGCACCTGGCCCGCACCGAGGCTCCGGCCGAGACCCCGGCCGCCGTCCGCACGGAGGGCCGGCCCATCCCGGGCCTCTACCACCACCCCGTTCCCGAACCGGATCCGGTACGCGTCGAGGAGGTCAGCCGCCGCATCAAGCGGTGGGCGGTGGACGAGGTCCAGGCCTACCCCCCGGAGTGGGAGGACCAGTTCGACGGCTTCTCCGTGGGCCGCTACATGGTCGCCTGCCACCCGGACGCCCCGACCGTCGACCACCTGATGATCGCCACCCGGCTGATGGTCGCCGAGAACGTGGTGGACGACATCTACTGCGAGGACCACGGAGGCTCACCGGTCGGACTGGGCGGACGGCTGCTGCTGGCGCACACGGCACTCGACCCCGTCCACACGACGCCCGAGTACGCACCGGCCTGGGAGGAATCGCTCCTCTCCGACGCGCCGCGCCGCTCCTACCGCTCCGCCATGGAGTACTTCCTCCGCGCGGCCACCCCCTCCCAGGCCGACCGGTTCCGGCACGACATGGCCCGGCTGCACATGGGGTACCTCGCCGAAGCCGCCTGGGCCGAGACGGATTACGTACCGGAGGTGTCCGAGTACCTGGCGATGCGCCAGTTCAACAACTTCCGTCCCTGCCCCACCATCACGGACACCATCGGCGGCTACGAACTCCCGCCGGACCTGCACGCGCAGCCCGCCATGCAGCGGGTCATCGCGCTCGCGGGAAACGCCACGACCATCGCCAACGACCTCTACTCGTACACCAAGGAGCTCGACGCCCGCGGCAAGCACCTGAACCTGCCCGTGGTGATCGCCGAGCGCGAGGGCCTCTCCGACAAGGACGCGTACCTCAAGGCCGTCGAGGTCCACAACGACCTCATGCACGCCTTCGAGGCCGAGGCCGCACAACTGGCCGCCGCCTGCCCCGTACCGACCGTGCTGCGCTTCCTGCGCGGCGTGGCCGTGTGGGTCGACGGCAACCACTACTGGCACATGACCAACACCTACCGCTACAGCCTGCCCGATTTCTGGTAAGGATGGGACTTATCCGTGACTAGCATCGATCTCACCACCTCCGCCCCTTCCGTCGGCTCCGTGCTCATCCCCGCGCCGTCGACGCCCTACCAGGGCGACATCGCCCGTTACTGGAACAACGAGGCCCGCCCCGTCAACCTGCGCCTGGGCGACGTCGACGGCCTTTACCACCACCACTACGGCATCGGCGACATCGACCACGAGGCCCTCGGCGACACCGAGGACAGCGCATACGAGAAGAAGCTGATCGCCGAGCTGCACCGGCTGGAGTCGGCCCAGGCCGAACTGCTCCTCGACCACCTCGGACCCATCGGCCGCGACGACACCCTCGTCGACGCCGGCTGCGGCCGCGGCGGCTCCATGGTCATGGCCCACCAGCGCTTCGGGTGCAAGGTCGAGGGCGTCACCCTGTCGACGAAGCAGGCCGACTTCGCCAACCAGCGCGCCCGTGAGCTCGGCATCGAGGACCACGTCCGCGCCCGCGTCTGCAACATGCTGAACACCCCCTTCGAGACCGGCCAGGCCGCCGCCTCGTGGAACAACGAGTCGAGCATGTACGTCGACCTGCACGACCTGTTCGCGGAGCACTCCCGCGTCCTCGCGGTCGGCGGCCGCTACGTCACCATCACCGGCTGCTGGAACCCGCGTTACGGCCAGCCCTCGAAGTGGGTCTCGCAGATCAACGCGCACTTCGAGTGCAACATCCACTCCCGCCGCGAGTACCTGCGGGCCATGGCCGACAACCGCCTCGTACCGCAGGCCGTCATCGACCTGACCCCCGACACCCTGCCCTACTGGGAGCTGCGGGCCACGTCCTCGCTGGTCACCGGGATCGAGGAGGCGTTCATCAACTCCTACAAGGACGGCTCCTTCCAGTACGTCCTGATCGCGGCCGACCGCGTCTGAGCGGACACAGCCGAGCGCAGGCCGGGAGGGGCCGGGACCGTCAGCCGACGGCCCGGCCCCTCCCGGCGTGTGACCATGTCCCCCGGCACATCCGCACCACCTGGGGGAGACATGTCCACCCGCACCACCGTCGCGCGCCCGCTCGCGGCCGCGCTCGCCGCGCTGTTCGCCCTGACCGCCTGTACCTCGGACGCCAAGGACCGTCAGGCGGACGGGAGTTCCCCGGCCGTGGCCGCCGCCCCCGCACCGGGCGGCGCGGGGTCCGGATTCGAGGGGCCCCGGCCGCAGGACCAGAACCTGCTGGCGTGGACCGGCGATCCCAACGACGCGGGGCACGTCACCGCCCAGTCGGCGGCCGGCGTCGGCGGACGGGTCACCCTGGTCCGGATCGTCCTGCGCCAGGAGATCACCTGGTCGAACGTCTGGCTCGGGCTGGCCGGCCTCGACCCCAACGCCCAGCTCTCCGACTGCTACCTCGGCGTGTACGACGCCGCCGGAAACCTGCGCGCGGCCACCCCCGACATATCCCCCCAGCTGATGACCGATCCCGTCGCCAAACCGCTGGCCCTCGCCAAGCCCTTCACCGCCGCACCCGGGACCTACTTCATCGCCCTCCTCCTCAACGGCAACTGGGCCACCAACGCCCTCACCCTGAAGTCCACGGGAGCGGGCATCTCGGTCAACGCGGGCCTCACGCCGCCCAACCTGCGCTACAGCACCATCCTGACCGGCCAGAAATCCCTGCCGGCCACGGTGAACCTCGGCGAGCAGTCCACCAGCACCATCAACACCGGCTGGGCCAGCCAGTGGTACGGGATCTCCTGAGCGTCCCGGCCCGGGCGCCCGGACGGTGGCTCCGGCCCCGGCGCCGCCCCGCGAGGAGCGGCGCCGGGGCCCGGCCGGGGCTCAGGCCGGCACGGCCCGGGCCCGCGCCTCGCGGACGGGCGGCGCGAGGCGGCCCGTACGGTCGAGCCCGTACAGGGCGGCCGTGCACCCCAGGCCCAGGGCGAACAGGGCCAGCCAGGGCAGCGCCGACATCCCGGCGGACCGGGCCGCGTCGAGCGCCGCCCCCGTGAGGAGGTTCCCCACGGCGATGCCCACGCCGCACACCGTGTTGTACAGCCCGTAGTGCGTGGCCACGAGGCGGTCACCGCAGAGGCGGACGATCGTGTCCATCTCGAAGGGGTACGCGATCATCGTCCCCGCAGCCAGCAGCAGCGCCGACAGTACCGGCGGCACCGCCGCCAGCAGCCGCGTACCCAGCACCGACTCCGGCACGGGCAGCGCCGTCGCGGCCAGCAGGGGCAGGAACGCCACACCCATGGCCAGCAGCCCCCAGGCCAGCGCCCGGCCCGGCTCCAGCCGGGCCTTGCACCAGGCCGTGACCCTGGTCTGGAAGAGGATCGTGCTCAGGCCGGACACCGCGAAGAGCACCGCCACCGCGGCCGTGCCGAAGCCGCCCTCGCCGCCCACGCGCCGGACCTCCAGCGGCAGGGCCATGTAGACCTGGAAGGTCATCACGTACGAGCCGATCATCGCCACGGAGAACAGCAGGAACGGCCGGTTGGCGAGGATCCCGCGCCACTGGACCAGCACCCCCTCCCGGGGGCCCTCGGCGCGTTCGGCGGCGTCGTTGCCCCGGCGGGCGGGCAGGGCCCGCACCTGCACGATGCTCAGCACCGCGAAGATCCCCGCCGCCACCAGGCACGTGACGCGGAAGTCGACGCCCGTCAGCACCATGCCCACCAGCGGCCCGAGCAGGATGCCGGCCTGGTAGAAGACGTTGAACAGGGCGAAGGCCTCCACCCGGCGCTCGCCCGCGTCGGCCGCCAGGTAGGCCCGGGTGGCCGGGTTGAACAGGGCACCGGCCAGTCCCGTCGCGGCCGAGGCGGCGATCAGCGCCGCCACGGAGTCGACCAGCCCGAGGGTCGCGAACCCGGCGATCCGCAGCACGAGCCCCGTGATGATCATCGGCTTGTAGCCGAGGCGGTCGGCCAGGGTGCCGCCGATCAGGAACATGCCCTGCTGGCTGAAGTTGCGCACGCCGAGGATCAGCCCGACCGTCCAGCCCGCCAGTCCGAGCGGGCCGGCCAGGTGCGTGGCCAGGTACGGCATGAGCATGTAGAAGCCCAGATTGATGGTGAACTGGTTCACCATCAGCAGCTGGACGCTGCGCTCGTACGTGCGGACCTGCGCGAGGGTGCCCTTCATCAGGCCGGGACCCCCGAGGCGCGCAGGGTCAGCGGGTCGACCACGCTCGTGCAGCGGGTCCAGCGGGTGACCTCCTTCTCGTCCAGCCTGCCGATCGTCTCCGGCTCCGCGGCCGGCGGCGCCTCCAGCAGCCCGTGCGCGGCGCAGTAGTCGTCGTCGTACACGGTGCCCAGGTAGCGCTGCGGCCCGTCGGGGAACACGGCGGCGATCCGGGTGTCCTCGGGCAGGGTCCGGGCCAGCCAGCCCGCCACGAGGGCGACCGCGCCGACGCTCCAGCCGCCGGTGGCGTAGTGGGACGCGGCGAGCTGGCGGCAGGTCCACACGGCCTCGCCCGGGGCGACCCAGTGCACCTCGGAGAACTGCTCGTACGCGACGTTGCGCGGGTAGATGCTCGAACCGAGCCCGCGCATCAGGCGGGTCCGGGCGGGCTGGCCGAAGATGGTGGAGCCGACGGTGTCCACCCCCACCACCTTCAGGTCGGGGTAGAGCTGGCGCAGGACGCGTGAGACGCCCGCCGAGTGCCCTCCGGTGCCGACGCTGCACACCAGGACGTCGATGTGGTGCAGTTCGGTGGCCAGTTCGAGGGCCAGCGGGGTGTAGGCGGTGGTGTTGTCCGGGTTGTTGTACTGGTCCGGGCACCAGGAATCGGGGTGCTGGCCCAGCAGCTGGGTGACGCGGTCACGGCGGGCCTGCTGCCACCCGCCGGTGGGGTGCGGTTCGGAGACGACGTTGACCTGCGCCCCGTACGCCGTCAGCAGGCGGGTCATGGACGACTCCAGGCCGGGGTCGGTGACCAGGGTGACGGGGTGCCCGTAGACCATGCCGGCCAGGGCGAGGCCGAGACCGAGGGTGCCGCTGGTGGACTCGATGATCCGGCCCCCGGGCTTCAGTTCGCCCCGGGCCCGGGCCCGCTCGACCATGTGCAGGCCGGGACGGTCCTTGATGCCGCCGGGGTTGAAGCCCTCGAGCTTCGCCCAGAACCCGCGCCCCGCCGGGGCCAGGGGCTCCGACACGCGCAGCAGGGGGGTGTTGCCGACCAGGCCGGAAAGGCCGGCGCGGGAGGGGGGAGTGACGTCGGTGGCCGAAGAATGCATTGTTCCGCTCTCGTTTGATGGTGCGTCGGGTGGTCGCGCTCGTGGGAATGCCGAGCCGGGGCAGGGCAGGTCCGCCCGTTGGGGCATACGTCAGCCGTTGCGAACGGGCTTACGGGAGCGGACTAGAGCCGCCATCGACAGACGATGGTCAGAGTGGAACGTCCTGAACGGGCCGCCGGCGGTCCGGTCGTGGCCGGTGGTGCGGCCCGGACCGCGGCCGGAGCGGCGTCCGCGGCCGCGGTGGGCCGTGCGGGCACGGCGGCCGGCGGGGTCGGGCCCTGTGTGGAGGGGGCCGGATCGGAAGACGCGCAGCTGGAGCCGGGTCCGTGGTGCGGGTGGGAATGGCCCAGGGGCTCTGCAGGGGGCGTCGGCCCGGGTTGCAGCGCTGCTCCAGCGGCCGACGAGCCGCGGGCGAGGTCCGCGTGGGCGTGCGGGGTGCAGGCCAGGGCGGCGAACAGCAGCGTGCCCAGCAGCGCGACGACCAGCGCCCGGAACCGGGACGAACGGGGCCGGAATGGGGAGGGGTGAGGGTGGGTCAACAGGATTCCTCCGTGCGGCGGGCACCCCTCGGCCCGGCGGGGCGCGGGGGGTGGCGGGGATCGCGGGACGGGCCCGGAAGGATCCCGGGGCCTACACCTGGAGGACGGCGGAGGTTCTTGGGGGCGCGGTGCCGGCTTCCACCGGGCGGTGGGGCGTGCCGCCGAACCCGGCCGTGTCCGGGTGGGCGGCACGGGCGGGGCGGGAGAGGGCGGCCGCCGGAGGGGCCGGTACGTCCGCCGGGGTGCCTGCCCGCGGGGGCAGGGGTGCGCAGTCGTGGACCGGGTGGGACGGGTCGTGGCGGTCGGCGGGGGCCGCCGAGGCCGGGGCCGCGATGGCGGGGGCGGCCGTCGGGGAGGCCGCCGCCGGGGTGGCGGCGTGGGCGGCGCCGTGCGAACCGGCGCCGTGCGCGCAGAGCAGGCCGAGCAGCAGCAGGGTCAGCCCGAGCAGGTGCAGCAGGCCCGCTGAGGAGCGGGCCCGCGGCATGCGGGAGGACCTGGCTGTGACCACGCCGTGATCGTAACTTGTCCCCTGCGTGATGTACGGCCGTGAACCGGACAATCACCGCCCGCGTCGTGGCCGAGCCCATGCCCTCCGGCCACCACCGCCCCGCGCCGGAAGGCGGGGACCGGGCCCGCGCGCAGCCGGCTCACGGCGCGAAGGCGCCGGTCCGGCGGGCCCGGCCGTGACCCCGCCGGCACGCGGGCGGGTCACCCCGCCAGCTCCCGCGCGTCCAGCCGCAGGTGCCACGCGTTGCGGCGCCGGACGGCGTGCAGCTGGGCCTCCAGCGGGTTCGGCGGGACGGTGAGCACGGGGCACGGGGCGTGCGCCAGGCAGTGGCGGGCCACCGAGGGCCGCAGCGCCCCCAGCAGCCGGCCGCGCCGGCCGGCGCCGACCACCAGGAGGTCGTCGGCCTCCCGCGCGGCGTCGACCAGGGCGGCCCCGGGCGCCCCCCGTACGATCCGTGCCGTCAGGGGGACCCCCGGGCCGGCCGGCCCGAATGCGGCGTCGAGGGCCTCCAGCAGCCTCCTGGCCGCCGCCGCCCGGTGCTCGGGGTAGGGCGCGCAGGCGCAGGGGCCGCGCCGGCCCCGGCCGCCGCCCGGCACCTGCCAGGCCAGCACGGCCCACAGCCCCGCCCCGCGCAACCGTGCCTCGTCGGCGGCCCGGTGCAGGGTCGCCGCACTCCCGGCACCGCCACTCACGCCCGCCACCACCCGTAGCCCCACCGCCGGCCCCTCCCGCCGCTCCGTGCTCCGGCTTCCATTGAACGCCCGCCGGGGCTGCCCGTACGTCAGCGGTCCGTATGGACCCGGTCGGCCGGCGTCAAGTTCCCGTCAGGCGGGGGTGGGGTCGGGTGCCGTCGGGAGGACGGCCCGGAGGCGGGCGCCCCGGGGGGCGGGTTCGGCGGTCAGGGTGCCTCCGTGACGGGCGGTCAGGTCACGGGCTATGGCCAGGCCCAGCCCGGCGCCGCCGTGGTCGCGGCTGCGGGAGTCGTCGAGCCGGGTGAACCGTTCGAAGACCCGTTCCCGGTCGGCCGGCGGGATGCCCGGACCGTCGTCGAGGACCTCCAGTACGGCGTTGCGCGCGCCGGGGCCGCCGGTGGTGCGCAGGACCAGCTCCACCCGGCCGTCGGCGAACCGCTGGGCGTTGTCGAGGAGGTTGGTCACCACCCGGGTCAGCCACAGCTCGCTGCCCTCCACCTCGACACCGGCCTCCAGTTCGGCGCGTACGGGGACCCGGTCGCCGAGCCGCGACTCCACGGCCGCCCGGGCCACGGCGCCCAGGTCCAGCCGGACCGCCGCGAGGGGCTGGGAGGCGTCGATCCGGGCCAGCAGGAGCAGGTCGGAGGCGAGCCGCTGGAGCCGCTCGGTGTCCTCCAGTGCCCCGCCGATCAGTTCCGGCCACAGCTCCGGGTCCCGTACGGCCAGCGCCACCTCCAGCTGGGTGCGCAGCACGGTGATCGGGCTGCGCAGCTCGTGCGAGGCGTCGGCGATGAACTGGCGCTGGCGGTTGCCGGAGGACTCCAGCCGGTCCAGCGTGGAGTTCATCGTCTCGGCCAGCCGGGCCACCTCGTCGCGGGTGGGCGGTACCGGGACCCGGCGGTGGAGGTCCCGGTCGGTGATCTCGGCGACCTCCGCGCGGATCGCCTCGACGGGCCGCAGGGCGCGGCCGGTCACCCGCCAGGTGACCAGGGCCACCGTGCCGAGGAGCAGCGGGCCGCCCACGGCGAGCGCGGCCGTGGTGGTGTCGTCGGCGGCGTCGACGTCGCGGAGCGAGGTGCCCACGTACACCGTGACCAGCCCCTGCGGGGTGTCCGTGGTGACCTGTACGACCCGCACCCGGTGCGCGCCGCCGAGCGGCCGGAGGCGCCAGGTGTGGAAGGCGGTCCCGGGGCCCGACGGCCTCCCGGGGTCCAGGGCCGGCGCGCCGGCCAGGTTCGGGGTGGCCCGCAGCACCCGGCCGCGCGCGTTGACCACCTGGACGAAGTCGGCGCCGGGCAGCGGGGCGCGCATCCGGTCCAGGCCGCCGGTGGCGGCGAGCCGCGCGATGGTCACGGCCTGCTGCTCGGCGTCCCGTTCGGCGTTGCGCAGCAGGTTGGCCTCCAGCAGCCCGAGCAGGGCGAACGAAGCCAGGGAGAGGGCGGCCGCCACCACGAGGACGGCGCCGGCGGTGGCCCGCCCGCGGACGGTGGTGGGGGTGATCCGCCGCAGCGCGCGGCGTGCGCGGCGGAGCGGGCGGCGTGCCGCGCGGGGTGCGGCTCCGTTCTCAGCCACCGTCTGCCGCCAGCCGGTACCCGGCGCCGCGCACGGTCTCCACGGCGGACCGCCCGAACGGGGCGTCGATCTTCCGGCGCAGGGCGCTGACGTGTACCTCGACCACGTTCGGATCGCCGTCGAAGGCGGTGTCCCACACCTGTTCCAGGATCTCCCGCTTGGGCACCACCTCGCCGGCCCGCCGGGCCAGGTACTCCAGCACGGCGAACTCCCGCGCGGTCAGCCGTATCTCCGTCCCGCCCCGGGAGCACGAGTGGCGCGCCGGGTCCACCAGCAGGTCGCCGAACTCCAGCGTCAGCGGGCCCCGGCGGCCGGTGCGCCGGGCCAGCGCGCGGAGGCGGGCGACGAGGACGAGGTAGGAGAAGGGCTTGGAGAGGAAGTCGTCGGCGCCGGTGTCGAGGGCCTCCGCCTCGTCGTGCTCGCCGTCCTTCGCCGTGAGCATCAGGATCCCCGCCTCGTTGCCGGCGGCGCGCAGCCGGGAGCAGACCCGGTAGCCGTTGAGGCCGGGCAGCATGATGTCGAGCACGATCAGGTCGTAGTCGTGCTCGCAGGCCATCCACAGGCCCTGCTGCCCGTCGTGGGCCACGTCCACGGAGAAGCCCTCGGACTGGAGCCCCCGCTGGAGGGCCAGGGCCAGCCGTCGTTCGTCCTCCACCACCAGTACGCGCATCCGCACAGGGTCTCAGGTGCGGTCACGGCTTTGCTGAAGGGGTCTTCAGGCGGCTTCAGGTGGGCTTCAGCATCGCCTCGGCATGCTCGGCCGCGAGCCGGGTGCGGTGCCCGGTTGTGCATGAGGAGTGCCCGTATGTCTGAGTCTTTCCCGCAGCCCGAACAGCCCGAACAGCCCGAACAGCCCCGGCAGGCCGAGCAGGCCACGCCGTCCGAACGTGCCGCCGGGCAGGCGCGGCAGCCGGAGCAGCCGGCGAAGGCCCTGGGCAAGGGCCGCGGTATGGCCGTCCGCTGGGCGGTGGCCGCCGGCGCGGCCGCGGTCATCGTGGGCGGCGGGGTGGCCGCCGTGGCCGTGGCCGGGCACGGCCACGGCCACGACCGTGCGGACCGGGCCCGGCACTTCCTCCCGCCGGAGCCCGGCCGCGAGCACGCCGCCAAGGGCGGGCCGAAGGTACGGGACGGCGCCGGCCCGGCACGCGGGGGCTTCGCACAGCACGCCCCGGCGGCGCCCGTGCCCCTGCCCGCCCTGCCCATCGGGCAGGCGGCGGAGAAGGCGGCCGCGGCGGTGGAGGGAGGCAAGGTCGAGAGCCTGCGCGCGGTCGCCCAGCAGGGCGGCGGCAGCGCCTGGCTGGCGGTGGTCCTCGGCCCGGACGGCGTCCGCCACGCGGTGACGGTATCCGGCTCGGACGGCACGATCACCTCGAACGTCCCCCGCATCCGCCGCTAGGCGGTGTCCGGCCCGGCTGCCGCGCGGGTCGGCCGGGGGAGCCCGGCCCGGAACCCGGGCCCGGCCCCGCTTGCGGGGTGCGTGTGGGCCCGGTGGTGGTCGGGGCCCGTTCCTGCCCGGGTGGTGCGTGGGGCGGCCCGGGGGAGGCGGGCCCGTCCTCGGGCCGGGGGGCCGGCCCCCGGCGGGCCGGCCGGTGTGCTGCCCCGCGCCCCGTCGGCGGCCCCGCCGGTCCGGCTGCGGGGCGGGGCGTCCCCGCCGCGCCGACGGGCCCGTGCCGGTCGGTTGGGCCGCTGAGCGGCGCGCGGGTCCCGCCGGCCCGCTCCCGGCGCCCGTCGTGCGCCCCCCGGGTGGTGCGGGCGCCCCCGGGGGCGGGGTGTCGCCCGGGGTGGGCGCGGGGTTTGCTGGGCGGGTGGATTCCGACGACATGCCCTGCGAGGTGCTGCTCATCGGCGGCCGGTCCGGCGTCGGCAAGACGACCGTCGGCTGGGAGGTCTCCGTACGGCTGCGCACCGCCCGGGTCGCCCACTGCCTCGTCGAGGGCGACAACCTCGACCAGGCGCACCCCGCCCCGCCCGGCGATCCCGACCGCGCGAAGCTGACCGAGGCCAACCTGGCCGCCCTCTGGCGCAACTACGCGGCGCTCGGCCAGCGCAGGCTGATCTACACCAACACCGTCTCCGTCCTCGACCCCGGCCTCATCACCCGTGCCATGGGCGGTGCGCCCCGCGTCATCGGGGTCCTGCTCACCGCCGGTGACGCCACCGCCCGCGCCCGCCTGGCCGTCCGCGAGACCGGGAGCCAGTTCGAGGCCCACGTGGCGCGCAGCGGCGTCATGGCCCGCCGGCTGGAGGCCGCCGCACCGCCCTGGGTGCACCGCGTCCCCACCGACGGCCGCTCCGTCGCCGACATCGCCCTCGACGTCGTCGCCACGACGGGCTGGGCGGCGTCCCCCGCACGAGAGGACGGGGCATGACCGTCTTCCGGTGCGCCGACTGCGGCACGGCGGTGTCCGCCGAGGTCGACGAGGTGCCCCTGCCGGAGCGGGACGGCCCGCTGCCCTACGAGGGCGCCGACGGCGCATGGCCCCCACGCCTCCCGCCCGGGAGCTTCGCCCGCGATCCCCGGCCCTCCGCCTTCTCCTGGGTGCCCCACCCCTCCCAGCAGTCGCAGCGCGCGCCGGCGGGCCCGCGCGGCGCCATCGTTCTCAGCCCCGGCGACGGCCGCGGCATGTCCCCGACCACCGACGCGGGGACCCGGGGCGGCTGTTGCGGCCCCGACGGCCTGGCCGGCGCCAACCTGCTGTGCGGCGGTTGCTCGGCCCCGCTGGCGATCGAGAGCGCCGACTGCTGGACCGTCCAGCAGATCGTCCTGGACCCGCGCCGCGTGACGGCCGCCGCCCCGGAGGCAGGCCGGCCCGGGGGGCGCGCAGAATGAAGGGGAGCGGCCGCCCCCAGGCAGAGGAGGCTTCCGGTGCCGTCGGAGCAGGCGGGGGGCGCGGGGGGCGCGGGGGCTGCCGGTCCGATCCGGTCGGAGCCCGGGTCGCTGCTGGAGCACGTGGCGGTGGCCGTCTTCGGCATGGACGCGGACGGCCGGATCCGCTTCTGGGGTCCCGGAGCGCAGGGCCTCTTCGGGCACGAGGCCGCCGGGGCGCTGTCCCGGCCCGCCGCCGTCCTGTTCCCCGAGCCGCCCGAAGGCACCGCCCCCTCGGCCGAGCGGCTGGCGGAACGCGCCCTGACCCTGGGCTACTGGCGGGTCCGGCTGCCCGCCCTGCACCGGGACGGCTCCGTCTTCGACTGCGGCTTCCGGGTCTTCCCGGTGGCCGGAAGCGCCGGCGAGTCCGTGATCATGGGGCTGGCCAGCCGGGGCGACGAACTCGACCGGGTGAAGACGAACCTCGCCTTCCTCGACGCCCTCTTCGAGACCTGCCCGATCGGCCTGGTCATGCTCGACCAGGACCTGCGCTACATCCACCTCAACCAGGCGCTCGCCGACATGGACGGGCTCCCGGTCGCCGAGCACCTCGGCCGCTCCGTCCACGAGATCATGCTCGCCTCCGACGGCGGCGAGTTCCAGCGGATGCTCCGCGCCGTCGCCGACGAGGGCCGCCCCCTCGTCGGGGCCCTCGTGGGGCTGCGCACACCGGGCCGCCCGGACCGCGACCAGGTCCGCTCGGTCAGCCTGTTCCCGCTCAGCCGGGCCGGTGAGACCCGCCCCGGGGTGGGCGGCCTGCTGGTGGACGTGACCGACCGGGAACAGGCTCTGCTGGAGGCCACCGAGGCCCGCCAGCGCCTGGCCCTGCTGGACCGGGCCGCCGCCCGCGTCGGCACCACCCTCGACGTGGGCACCACCGCCGGGGAACTGGTGGGCGTGGCCGTACCGGACTTCTGCGACGGCTGCGTCGTCGAGCTCGTGGAATGGAAGAACCCCGCCGAGGCATTCGACCCGGACCTGCCCCTGTCCACCCGCCGCATCGCCTCCGGAACGGTCCTGCCGCCGCCCGCGCCCGAGCTCGTGACCGGCCGGGAGCGGGTGACGTACCCGCCCGGCTCCGCCATCCACCGGATGCTCGCCACCGGCCGCCCGCTCTGCTTCGCGGTCGACGAGGGGTTCGCGGCCCGGATCGCCTCCAGCCAGGAGAGGGCCCGGCTGCTCCTCGACAGCGGCCTGGCCCGGATCGTCATCGCCCCGCTCGTCGCCCGGGGCACCGTCCAGGGCATCGCCATGTTCGGCCGCTCGTCCGCCCGTCCCGACTTCACCGCGCAGGACCTCAGCCTCGCCGGGGAACTCGCCTCCCGCGCCGCCCTGTGCCTGGACAACGCCCGCCTCTACAGCCGGGTCCAGGACATCGCCCTCACCCTCCAGCGCGCCCTGCTGCCCAGCGCCCTGGCCCGCAGCGAGCACGTCGCCATCGCCCACCGCTACCTGCCGGGCAGCCGGGCCACCGAGGTCGGCGGCGACTGGTACGACGTGATCGACCTGCCCGGGGACCGCGTCGCCCTCGTCGTCGGGGACGTCATGGGCCACGGGGTGCCCGCCGCCGCCTCCATGGGCCGGCTGCGCATCACCGCCAAGGCCCTCGCCCGCCACGGCCCGGAGCCCGAGCGGCTGCTCGGCGAACTCGACGCGTGCGCCCGCGAGTCCGGCATCGAGCTGGCCACCTGCCTCTACGTGGAGTACGACCCCCGCACCGGCCTCGCCCGCATCGCGAACGCCGGCCACCCCCCGCCCCTCCTGCGCCACCCCGACGGCACCGTCGAGACCCTCGGCGGCGGCCTCGGGGTCCCGCTCGGGGTCGGCGGCGTCCCCTTTCGCTCGGCGGGGGCCCACCTCCCCGACCGGGCCGTCCTGGCCCTGTACACGGACGGCCTCGTCGAGGCGCGCGGCCAGGACATCGAGACGGGCCTGGACGCGCTGCGCGGGCAGCTCGCCCGCGTCGAGGGCCCGTTGGAGGCCGAGGTGGACCGCGTCCTGTCGGCCCTGCTCCCCGACGCGGCGACCGACGACACGGTCCTCGTCCTCGCCCGGCTCCGGCACGCCCGGTGACGTCGGAGGGAGGCCGCACGCGTCCCGCGCCTACTCCAGCAGCCGGGCCGCCATCTCGCGCATCTCGACCTTGCGGATCTTCCCGGTGACCGTCATCGGGAACTCGTCCACCACGTGCACGTAGCGCGGGATCTTGAAGTGGGCCAGGCGGCCCGCGCAGTACGTGCGGACGGCGTCCGCCGTCAGCGGCTCCGCGCCCTCCCGCATCCGCACCCAGGCCATCAGCTCCTCCCCGTACTTGGCGTCGGGGACGCCGATGACCTGGACGTCCAGCACGTCCGGGTGGCCGTGCAGGAACTCCTCGATCTCGCGCGGGTAGAGGTTCTCGCCGCCCCGGATCACCATGTCCTTGATCCGGCCCGTGATGCTCAGGTAGCCGTCCGCGTCCATGACCGCCAGGTCGCCGGTGTGCATCCAGCCCTCCGGGTCCACGGCCTCGGCGGTCTTCTCCGGCTCGCCCCAGTAGCCGAGCATCACCGAGTACCCCCGGGTGCACAGCTCGCCCGGGGTGCCGCGCGGGACCGTGCCGCCGGTCTCCGGGTCGGTCACCTTCACCTCCAGGTGCGGGCCGACGCGGCCCACCGTGGAGACCCGCCGCTCGACCGTGTCGTCCACCCGGGTCTGCGTCGACACCGGGGAGGTCTCGGTCATGCCGTAGCAGATGGAGACCTCGGTCATCCCCATCCGCTCGATCACCTCGTTCATCACCTCCACCGGGCAGGGAGAGCCCGCCATGATCCCGGTCCGCAGGCTCGACAGGTCGTACCCGTCGAAGCCGGGGGCGGCCAGTTCCGCGATGAACATGGTCGGGACCCCGTACAGGGAGGTGCACGCCTCCGCCTCCACCGCCGCCAGGGTGGCCGCCGGGTCGAAGGCCGGCGCCGGGATCACCATCGCGGCGCCGTGGCTGGTGCAGGCGAGGGCGCCCATGACCATCCCGAAGCAGTGGTAGAACGGCACCGGCACGCACACCCGGTCCCGCTCGGTGTAGCCGCACAGCTCCCCGACGAAGAAGCCGTTGTTGAGGATGTTGCGGTGCGAGAGGGTGGCCCCCTTGGGGAAGCCGGTGGTGCCGGAGGTGTACTGGATGTTGATCGGGTCGCCCGGGTCCAGCGCGGCCCCCGCCCGCTCCAGGTCCGCCGGGTCGCCCTGGGCGCCGCGCTCCAGCAGGGAACGCCACAGCGGCCCGCCGAGCAGGGCGGTGAACTCCAGGTCCGGGCAGCGTGGCCGGACCTCCTCGATCATCCCCGCGTAGTCGGAGGTCCTGAAGCTCTCCGCCGCGACCAGCAGCCTGATCCCGGACTGGTTCAGGACGTACTCCAGCTCGTGCGAGCGGTACGCCGGGTTGACGGTGACCAGCACCGCGCCGATCTTCGCGGTGGCGTACTGCACCAGGGTCCACTCGGCGCGGTTGGGTGCCCAGATGCCGACCCGGTCGCCCTTCGCGATGCCGAGGTCCAGCAGCCCCAGAGCGAGGACGTCGACGTCGGCGGTCAGCTCCGCGTACGTCCACCGGCGCCCGGCGGCCACGTCGACGAGGGCGTCCCGGCCGGGGAAGCGGGAGGCGGTGCGGTCGAGGTTGGCCCCGATCGTCTCCTCCAGCAGCGGGACCGCCCGGCTTCCTGACGCGTGACTGGACGGGACGGGCGCGACGGACACGTGTACCTCCACGACTCTGTGGCCCGGCGGGTGTGCCGGCGTGCGGCCATGATCCTCTTCCGCCCGCCGCCGGGCCACCCCCCGGAGCACCCCACTCCATCGAGCAGGCGTTCGAATATGGGGTTAGGCTGACCGTATGCACGCGCTCCAGGGCTCCCTCTTCGACCAGACCGACGAGATCCGTCTCGGCCCGCTCTCACCGGTACGGAGGACCGTGCTCGGAGCCGGAGCCTGGGCCGACCACCTGCCCGGGTGGCTCACCGGGGCCGACGCCCTGTTCGAACGGCTCGCCGCCGAGGTCCCCTGGCACGCCGAGCGGCGCCGGATGTACGACCGCGAGGTGGAGGTGCCCCGGCTGCTGGCCTCCTACCGGGAGGGCGACGAGCTCCCGCACCCCGTGCTCACCGAGGCCCGCGACGCCCTCGGCCGGCACTACGCCGCCGAACTGGGCGAACCCTTCGCCACCGCCGGACTCTGCCTCTACCGCGACGGCCGCGACAGCGTCGCCTGGCACGGCGACCGCACCGGCCGCTCCGCCACCGAGGACACCATGGTCGCGATCCTCTCGGTCGGCGACCCCCGGGACCTCGTCCTGCGCCCCCGCGACGGCGGCCCCACCCTGCTGCGGCTGCCGCTGGGCCACGGCGACCTCGTGGTCATGGGCGGCTCCTGCCAGCGCACCATGGAACACGCCGTGCCCAAGACGACGCGGGCCGTCGGACCCCGGATCAGCATCCAGTTCCGCACCCGCGGCGTAATGTGAGGCCATGCGCAGCGGGAGCCGCCTCCGCGCCTGGTGCTCCGCCCTGCCGCCCGCCGCGGGCGGCGCGGTCATGGCCGCCGGCATCCTGTCCATCGGCCTGGGGCTGACCGGCCACGCCCCGCTCTCCCTCGCCGCGCTTGCCCTCGCCGGCGGGCTCTGGCTCGTGCTCGCCGCGGACTTCACCGCCCGCCTCGTCGGCGACCGGCGCCGCTTCCGCGCCGAGGCGGACACCCCCGCCGCCCTGACCGCCGTCGCCGCCACCACCGTGCTCGGTACCCGCCTCGCCCAGCTCGGCCGGCCGCGCGAGGCCGCCGCCCTGCTGGTCCTGGCCGCCCTGCTGTGGCCCGGGCTCCTCGTCGCCGTCCTGCGGCACTGGCGGCGCCGCATGCCCGGCGCCGCCTTCCTCGTCTGCGTCGCCACCCAGGGCCTCGCCGTCCTCGCCGCCTCCCTGGCCGCCGCCCGCGGCCCCGGCCCGCTCGCCCCCGCCGCCCTCGCCTGGTTCTGCCTGGGCCTGCTGCTGTACGGCGTCGCCCTGGCCCGGTTCGACTTCCGCGAGGTCCTCAGCGGGGCGGGCGACCACTGGATCGCGGGTGGGGCGCTGTCCATCACCGCCCTCGCCGGAGCCAAGCTCACCGCCCTGCCGCAGTGGACCGGCCCGGGTCACACGGCCCTGCGCACCGTCACCCTCGCGGCCCTCGGAGCCTCCCTGGTCTGGTACGCCGTCCTCCTCGCCGCCGAACTCCGCAGCCCGCGCCCGGGCTACGACATCCGCCGCTGGTCCACGGTCTTCCCGCTCGGCATGACCGCCACGGCCTGTCTCACCGCCGCCCCCGCCACCGGTACCCCGTGGCTGCGCCCCCTCGGCGAGGTCCTGCTGTGGATCGCGGCGGCCGCCTGGCTCCTCACCTTCCTCGCGTTCACCGTCAGCTGCTGCCGCACGGACCGGCGGCCGGCCTGACGGCGTTTCCACCGGGGGCGGGCCGGGGCGGCTCGCTACAGTCCCGCCATGGCCTACACGTTCCAGGTGACCGTCGACTCCGCCGATCCCCACCCGCTCGCCGACTGGTGGGCCGACGCGCTCGGCTGGGAAGTGGAGCCCACGGACGAGAAGTTCATCCGCGGCATGATCGAGGCGGGCCACGCCACCGAGGCGGACACCACCACCCACCGGGGCACGCTCGTCTGGAAGGCCGGAGCCGCGGTCCGCCACCCCGGCGGCCTCGAACGGGCGCCCCGCCTGCTCTTCCAGTTCGTCCTGGAGCCCAAGACGGTCAAGAACCGCGTCCACCTGGACATCCGCACCGGCGAGGACGACCCCCGGGCCCTGGTCGACCGCCTCCTCGCCAGGGGCGCCACCCATCTCCACGACGGCCGCCAGGGCCCCCACACCTGGACCACCCTCACCGACCCCGAGGGCAACGAACTCTGCGTCTCCCACTGACGGACACGGCGGCGCGGCGCACGAACGCCCGCGCCCCGCCCCCCCCGGACGTCCGCCGCCCCGGCCGGTGACCAGTAGTAATTGATTACCGGGCCGCTCCTCCCGCACGCGAGAATGAGCCATCTCGAACCGGGAGGAACCCATGAGCCAGGCCCACCTGACTCTGCACGGCCTGCTGCCCGCGCAGGAACTGGCGGACGCCATCGAAGCCGGGCACGTGACCCGCAAACAGCACCCCGAACTGCCGCTGTCCATCTACACGTACACGCGGACGGCCCAGTACGAGCAGGTCTGGAACCAGGTCACCATCCGCTGCCGCGGTCTCGTCGCCGACGACGAGACCGGAGCCGTCGTCGCCCTGCCCCTGCCGAAGTTCTTCAACGTCGGCGAGCACACCTCCGGCCGCCCCTACGCGCCGGCCCTGCCCGACGAGGCCTTCGAGGTGTACGACAAGGTCGACGGCAGCCTCGCCGTGGTCTTCCACTACGCGGACCACTGGCGGGTCGCCTCCAAGGGTTCCTTCATCAGCGGCCAGGCCACCTGGGCACAGCGGCACCTCGACACCCGCGACACCTCGGCCCTCGTGCCCGGTACGACCTACCTCGCGGAGATCCTCTACCCGCAGAACCGGATCGTCGTGAACTACGGCGACCGCCGGGACCTCGTCCTGCTCGCCGCCTTCGGCCGGGACGGCACCGAGGTGCCGCTCGCCGAGGCCGCCGGCCACTGGCAGGGCATCGGCTCCGTCGTCAAGGTGTGGCCCGCCATGCCGCTCGCCGACATCCTCGCGCTCGCCGAGTCCAACACCCTGCCCGGCGGCGGGTCCGCGACCGGCACGGACGCCGAGGGCTTCGTCCTGCGCTTCGCCTCCGGTGTGCGCGCCAAGGCCAAGCTCTCGGAGTACGTACGCCTGCACAAGCTGCTGACCGGCGTGACCGAGCGGGACATCTGGCGCGCCCACGGCATCCAGCGCTTCGCCGGGACGTCCGTCAAGATCCTGGCGCAGGGCCTGGGCTGCTCGGTCGCCGAGCTCGGGGGCGTGCGCTCCAAGGGCGGGCGCCCGCTGGACGAACTGCTGGAACACGTGCCGGACGAGTTCGACGCCTGGGTGCGCAAGGTGACCGAGGGCCTGGAGGAGGCGTTCGCGCAGCACGAGCGGGCCATCGACGAGGCCTTCGACTCGCTCGCGCACCTGGCGGACGACCGGGCCGCCTTCGCCCGGGCCGCGCGGCAGATGCCCGCCGGCCAGGTCCGCTCCGCCATGTTCACCCGCCTGGACGGCCGCTCGACCGAGCTGGTCAGCTGGCGGGCCGTACGGCCGGAGGCGGCCGACCCCTACACCACCGACGAGGAGAACTGAACGTGTCCGAAGAGCCCGAACTCCCCGTGGTCCACGTCATGACGGGGTTGCCGGCCTCGGGCAAGACCACCGCCGCGCGCGCCCTCCAGGCCGAGGCCGGGGGCAGGATGCGCCGGGTCAACCTCGACGACCTGCGGGCCATGCTCGACGTGCCCGACCCCGAGCGGGGCCGCTCGTACCGGCACGAGCAGACCGTGCTCGCCGTCCAGGACGCCGCGGTCCGCGCGGCCGTCGAGGGCGGCTTCGACGTGGTCGTCGACAACACCCACCTGACCTCGAACATCCCCAAGAGGCTCAAGGCCGCGGTGGGCGGCCGCGCGACCTTCGTCGTGCACGACTTCACCGACGTGCCCGTCGAGGAGTGCCTGCGCCGCGACGCCGCCCGGGAGCGGCCGGTCGGCGAGGAGATCATCCGGATACTCGCCGACAAGCACGCCAAGGCGAAGAAGGGCGGCTGGCGGCTCACCGCGGAGTGGCTGAACGACCAGCCGGCCGTGCGGCCCTACGTCGCGGACCCGGCCCTGCCGCCCGCCGTGATGTGCGACATCGACGGCACTCTCGCCCTCACCGGCGACCGGGGTCCGTACGACTTCTCGCGCTGCGAACTCGACCTGCTGAACGAACCGGTGCGGTACGCGCTGAACGCCTTCCGGCGCGCGGACGGCGACACGATCGTGCTGCTGTCGGGGCGGAGCGAGGAGCACCGGCAGCAGACGGAGTCCTGGCTGCGGCGCCACGAGGTGCCGTACGACGAGCTGTGGATGCGGGCGGCGGGGGACACCCGGCGCGACGACGTCGTCAAGGCCGAGCTCTTCGACGCGCACGTGCGCGACCGCTACGCCGTGCGGGTGTCGCTCGACGACCGGGACCGGGTGGTCGCGGTCTGGCGCCGGATGGGCCTGCCGACCTGGCAGGTCAACTACGGGGACTTCTGACACGCCGGCGGGCGTACGGGGCGAGGGCTCCGTACGCCCGCCGGCGGGACCCGCAGGGTCAGCGGCACCACTTGACCGGGGTGATGTCCTTGACCCAGCGGGCGGAGACCCAGGCGCGCTCGTGGTCGTACATCCGGCCGGCCGCGCGGTCGTCGCCGTTCTTGCGCTGCACCAGGTACCAGACGCTGTTGCCGTCGACCCGCTCACCGCGCTTCTTGCACACGATCGACAGCTTCTGGCGCGGGTGCACCTTGCCCAGGACCTCGGAGTGGGTGTTGGGCTTGGCGCGGAGCTTCAGGGGGCCCTGGGAGACGACCCGGCCCCAGGCGTAGTCGGGCTTGGGGTAGGTGACGGGCTCGTCCCGGCCCTGGTCCCCGTCGTTGTCGTCGTACTCGGACCCGTCGTCGTACTCGGAGTACTCGTCGTACCCGTCGTCGTCGCCGCGGACCTGCGCCGCGCCGGGTCCCTTGTCCACCGGACCGTCGGCCGCGACGGCGACGCCCGAACCGAACAGGCCGAGCACCATGCTGCCGGCGGCAAGAGCGAGGATGGTCCGGGTGGGCTTCAGCATGAGCCGCTCCTCCACGAAGGCTTCCGCCCGGCCGCGGGGCGCGGCGGGGGGTGGCGGCCCCGGGGGCTGCCACCGACGACTATGACGAGGAGTCCCGGGCAGCGGCCGCCGACGCTCCGCCGATTAGCCCGATATGCGCAATATCTTCAATGCCGCCCGGTCGCCCCGGAAGCCCGCCGGCCGGAAGCCCGCCGGCCGGGATCCCGCGAGCCCGCGGGCAGCGGCCCCTGCGGATGCGCGCGGCCGCCCCCGGCAGCAGAGTGGGCCCATGGGTATCGAAGACTACGGCGGCGGCCCCGGCGCCCATCAGACCGGCGTCCTGGTCGTGACCACCAACGACGTCCCCGGCTACCGGGTCGAGCAGGTCATCGGGGAGGTCTTCGGCCTCACCGTGCGCTCCCGCCACCTCGGCAGCCAGATCGGGGCCGGCCTGAAGTCCATGATCGGAGGCGAGCTCAAGGGGCTCACCAAGACCCTCGTGGAGACCCGCAACCAGGCCATGGAACGGCTGATCGAGCAGGCCAAGGCGCGCGGCGCGAACGCCGTGCTGATGATGCGCTTCGACGTCACCGACGCCGCGGACGTCGGCACCGAGGTGTGCGCCTACGGCACGGCCGTGGTGCTGGTGCCCGCCGGCACCTGATCGGCAGGCCCGGGCCGGCGCGGGCGTCCGTCCACGGCCCTGACGCCCCCCGGGACCGGCGTCGACCACGCGCCGGCCTTCTCCGGAGTGACCGTCAGGTCCCGGACCTCCCTGTCCCGCCACGGGTCCGAGGCCGGGGCCGCCGGGCCTGGTCCTCGGGTACGCGGCCGGGCCGGCGGGCGAGATCGAGGAGGGCGTGGCCGTCCTGGGCCGGGCCCTGCGGAAGTGCGCGCGAGATCAACGGCGTTGACAACCCCCGGGCATCCCGCGTCTAATGGCGGACGGTGTCGCGTGACTCCGGCCAAAGAGCAGTGGGCCGGCCGGTGATCGGGCGAACACCCTTCACTCAGGGACACGCCATGAGTCAGTACTCCGCGACCCGCAGCTGACGCGCAGCAGCCGTACCTACGGCTCCCGCGTCGCGGGCCGGCCTCCGAGCCGCGCCCGCCCCCCTTTTCCTTCACCACGCGCGTACGTCCGTACGCCCGGTTCCGCATGCCCCGCCCCGGCCGGCCCCGCTCCACGGCGGCCCGCCGGGGGACCGGCGGCGTGCGGGACCGGCCTGCGCAGAGAGAGAACACACGTGCCCACGCCCGCCCAGGATTTCAACCGTTCCGTCATCGAGGAGTTCCGCGCCAACCGAGGCAAGGTCGGCGGCTACTTCGAGGGCGAGGACCTGCTCCTGCTCACCACCACCGGCGCCAGGTCGGGAGCCGAGCTCACCACCCCGCTCGGCTTCGTCCGCCACGACGGAGTCCTCCTCGTCGTCGGCTCCAACCTCGGCGCCCCCCGCCACCCGGCCTGGTACCACAACCTCCTGGCCCACCCGCAGGTCCGGGTGGAGCTCGGGGCCGACACCTTCGAGGCCCTCGCCATCCCGGCGGACGGCGCCCTGCGCGACGAACTCTTCGAGGCCGTCGTGCGCACCGCCCCCGGCTACGCCGACTACCAGGCCCGCACCACCCGCCGGCTCCCCGTCGTCCGCCTGGAGTCCGCCGACCCCGACGGCCGGGAACCCGCCGAGGTCCGCACCCTCGCCGGGAAGCTCCTGGAGGTCCACACCTGGCTACGGGCCCAACTGCGCCACGTCCACGCCGAGACGGAGGCCCACTTCGCCGCCCGTGCCGCCCACACCGGTCCGGGCGCTCCGCCGGCACCCGGCCTCGGACTCCAGATCCGCCAGCGCTGCCTGGCCTTCTGCCAGGGCCTGGAGTTCCACCACACCAGCGAGGACGCCCACCTGTTCCCCGGGATCGCCCTGCACCACCCGCACCTGGCGCCCGTCTTCGCGCGGCTTCGCGAGGAACACCGCACCCTCGCCCGCGTCCAGGGCGAACTCGTGACCCTGCTGGGCGACGTGGCCATCGCCGAACCCGACCGGTTCCGCACCGAACTGGCGCGGATGACCGAGGAGCTGACGGCCCACCTCGACCACGAGGAGGAGGTGCTGCTGCCGCTGCTGGAGGAGGTCCCCTGGCCGCCGCCGCGCCCGTGAACCGGGGAGGCCGCAAACCCGCGGAAAGTTTTTCGGGAACGGCGGCAACCGATCGGGGACTCGCGCGTCGTGCGGGGGTGAAGGGCGGAGTTCCCGCCCCCGACCGACCGTGGAGAGCCACTGTGAAGAACCTGAAGCGCGTCGCCCCCGTCACCGCCCGCAAGGCGGCCGTCGCCGCTGCCGCCGCCGGGGCGGTCCTCGCCCTCGCCGGGCCGGTGTCGGCGGCGCCGGGAGCGGCCGCCGCTCCGGTCCCCACCAGCAGCGCGGCGCCGAGCCCCGTCCCGACGGTGCCGGCGAGCGCCACGCCGAGCCCGGCCCCGACCTCCCCGGCCGGCGGCCTGCCGAGCGCGGTGCCGTCGGCTCCGGGCACGGCGAAGCCCACCCCGGTCCCCTCCGTGCCGGCCGGCGCCAAGCCCAGCCCGACCTCGCCGGCCGGCAGTGCCCAGCCCTCCGCCGTGCCCGCCCCGGCCGCCGGTTCCGGTGACGGGTCCGAGCTGGCGCATACTGGCTCCTCGGCGACCACCGTCGCCCTCGGAGCCGGAGCGGCCGCGCTCGTCGCCGCCGGCGGCGGCGCCCTGTTCGCCGTGCGGCGCCGCGCCGGCAACTGAGGACACCCGTGCTCGAACTCGCACCGACCGCCAGCCCCCTCACGCCCGGCCTCGCCCGGGCGTGGCGGGGCTTGTGGTGGTGGCTCTCGCGCCGCGAGCGCCCCGCGCCGGCGGCGGCCCGCCCCGGCGGACCCGCGGCGGGCGCGCACGCGCACCCATACCCGTACCCGTACACCTACGCGTCCTCGTCCTCGTCCTCGTACGACGGCGTGTACGGCGACGGGCACGGCACCGGCGGCCGCGGACCGGGGGGATCCCCCGCGCGCCCGCCGACCGTCAGCGAGCTGTACCACGCCCACCGGCTGGGCATGGTCCGTCTCGCCGTGCTCCTCGTCGACGACCTGGGCACCGCCGAGGACGTGG
Organism: Streptomyces sp. NPDC043896; assembly: GCF_056435605.1. Lineage (NCBI taxonomy): Bacteria > Bacillati > Actinomycetota > Actinomycetes > Kitasatosporales > Streptomycetaceae > Streptomyces > Streptomyces sp. NPDC043896. The sequence goes on along the minus strand of NZ_JBWKEE010000008.1, from coordinate 38,693 downwards.
TGCAGGACGCCTTCACCGCCCTCTACCGCCGGTACGGGGAGGAGATCGCGGAGGTGGACAACGCCCTGGGCTACCTGCGCACCGCCGTGGTGAACACCGCGCGGTCCGTGCTGCGCCGCCGGCGCACCGCCCGCGCCTGGATCCCGCCCGTCACCGCCGACGTCCCCTCCGCCGAGGCGTCCGTGGTCCTGGGCGAGGCGCACCGCGAGGTGCTGGCCGCGCTGGGCGGGCTGACCCCGCGCCGCCGCCAGGTGCTCGTGCTGCGCTACTGGGCCGACATGAGCGAGGCGGAGATCGCCGAGACCCTGGGCATCAGCCGGGGCGCGGTGAAGTCGAACGCCAGCCGCGCCCTGGACGCGCTGGAGAGGATTCTGGAGGGACGGGTATGACCGGTTCTACGGGTCACGCGCCCGACGGCGAACGCCCCGTGGAGCGGCGGCTGCGCCAGGCCCTGGAAGCCCGGGCCGAGGAGGTGACGGTCCGCTCGCTGCGGCCCGCCGATCCGCCCGGGCCGCACCTGCGGCGGCTCTCGCCGCGCTCGCTGTGGCTGCGGCGCGGGGCGTGGACCCTCGCGGGTCTGTCCGGCCTGGCCGCGGCGGTCCTGGCCGGCCACCTCGTACTCGGCGGGCCCGCTCAGCGGCCGGTCCGCCCGGAGCCGCCCGCCGCGCCGCCGGAGCTCGGTCCGGCGTCCCCGGCGTCCCCGACGGGCGCGCCACGGCCGAGCGTGTCGCCGTCGGCCTCCTCCGCGACGCCGCCGCCGGCGACGGCTCCGGCGGGGGCCGGCACCGGGCAGGCGACGCCCACCCCGGTTCCGTCGGGGCCGGGGAGGCCGTCCCGGACCACGCCGCCGGTCTCGCAGCTGCCGCCTTCGGCGACCCCGGTCCCGGGGACCGGCGCGGGCCTGCCGGAGAGCTCTCCGACCCCCTCGAAGCCGCGGGGCTGACCCCGCCGGCCCCGGCCGGCGGGGGTGTTCTCAGCGCGGGGTGTTCTCCACCGCCGCCACCAGCGGGGCCAGCTCCGGGTCGAGCGCGGCCTCGTCGAGGGCCTCGCGCAGCGCGGCGGCGTTCGTCGGGCGGGCCCGGGCCAGGAGGTCCAGGCCCGCTTCGCTGACGTCGGTGTAGATGCCCCGGCGGTCGGTGTCGCAGATGTAGCGGCTCAGCAGCCCGCGGTCCTCCAGCCGGCTGACCAGCCGGGTCGTCGCGCTCTGGCTGAGCACCACGGAGTCCGCCACCTGGTGCATCCGCAGGTGTCCGCCCGGGCCGTCGTGCTGGCGGCTGAGGACGTCCAGCAGCGAGTACTCGCGCACGCTCAGCCCGTGGCCCGCCTGGAGGGCGCGCTCGATGTGGGCCTCGATGCGGCCGTGAAGGAGGGAGAGGGCGCACCAGCCCTGGGCGAGGCGGGTCAGTGCGCTGTCCGTGGCCGTCATGGGGCTCCTCCGTCGTCGTTCCGTACGGGTGTCGTGGGCACCGGGGTCCCCGGGTGGCGCGGGCGGCGGGGGAGTACGGGGTCCCGCCGCGTGTACCGCCAAGGATAGGCCACGGCGCAAAAGCCCGCGCTTGCAAATATCCCGCGTCTGCAATTAATGTGGACGAGCGTAATCGGCGAGCGCAAAAACTCGTCGGACGCTCCTCCACCCCACCCCCTCGACCCCTGAAGGGCAGCTTCGTCATGCCTCTCGCGCTCCTCGCCCTCGCCATCGGAGCCTTCGGGATCGGCACCACCGAGTTCGTGATCATGGGCCTCCTCCCCGAGGTCGCGGCCGGCTACGGCGTCTCGATCCCGACCGCCGGCCTGCTCGTCACCGGCTACGCCCTCGGCGTGGTCCTCGGTGCCCCGGTGATGACCGTCCTCGGCACCCGCGTCCCCCGCAAACGCATGCTGATGCTGCTCATGGGCCTCTTCATCGCGGGCAACCTGCTCTCCGCGCTCGCCCCCGCCTTCGGCGTGATGCTCGCCGGGCGCGTCGTCGCCTCCCTCGCCCACGGCGCCTTCTTCGGCATCGGCTCGGTGGTCGCCGCCGGACTCGTGGCACCCGAGAAGAAGGCCGGCGCCATCGCCATGATGTTCACCGGCCTGACCGTGGCCAACGTGGTCGGCGTCCCGCTCGGGACCCTCGTCGGCCAGCACCTCGGCTGGCGCGTCACCTTCCTGATCGTCGCCGCCCTCGGCGTCCTCGGCCTGCTCGGCATCGCCCGGCTGGTCCCCGACCTGCCCCGCCCCGAGGGCGTGCGGGTCCGCCACGAGCTGGCCGCGTTCCGCAACGTCCAGGTGCTGCTCGCCATGGCGATGACCGTCCTCGGCTTCGGCGGGGTCTTCGCCGCGATCACCTACATCACCCCGATGCTGACCAACGCCGCCGGCTTCGCCGACACCTCCGTCACCTGGCTGCTCGTCCTCTTCGGGCTCGGCATGGTCAGCGGCAACCTCGTCGGGGGCCGCTACGCCGACCGCGCCCTCATGCCGATGCTCTACGTGTCCCTGGGCGCGCTGGCCGTCGTCCTGGCCGCCTTCACCCTGACCGCCCACGACAAGGCGGGCGCGGCCGTCACCGTCTTCCTCATCGGCGCCCTCGGCTTCGCGACCGTGCCGCCGCTGCAGAAGCGGGTCCTCGACCAGGCCGCCGGAGCCCCGACGCTGGCCTCCGCCGTCAACATCGGCGCCTTCAACCTCGGCAACGCCCTCGCGGCCTGGCTCGGCGGGCTCGTCATCTCCGCCGGTCTCGGCTGGACCGCCCCGAACTGGGTCGGTGCCGCCCTCGCCGCCTCCGCCCTCGTCCTCGCCCTCGTCTCCGGCGCGCTGGAGCGCCGTACGGGCCGCCGCGCGGCGGACGGCGCGAGCCGGGTCGTCGCCGCCGGAACCCCGGCGTCCGGGCCCGCCCCGGTGCACCACTGATCCCCTCGCCCGATCCCCCTCGCCACCCGAACACCCCCCCCGCAACAGGAGCACCCCATGTCCCGCACCGCCCCCGCCACCCGCACCGCCCTCTCCCCGCTGACCACCGAGGACGCCGAGCTGCTGGTCACGGCCGCCCGTACCGCCGCCGAGGCGGCCGGGGTCGCGGTCAGCGTCACGGTCCTCGACGCGGGCGGCCACCCGCTGGCCTTCCGCCGCGACGACCGGGCCGTCCTGATCTCCGGCGAGACCAGCACCCGCAAGGCCTTCACCGCCCTCCAGCTGAACGCCCCCACGGCCGGCCTCACCGAGGCCGTCCTGCCCGGCGGCCCCTTCCACACCCTGCCCACCGCCCTCGACCGGCCGCTGCTGTTCATCGCGGGCGGGCTACCCGTCCACCGCGACGGCCACCTGATCGGTGCCCTCGGCATCGGCGGCGGGGCCCCCGCGCAGGACCACGGCTTCGGCACGGCCGCCCTGGAGGCCCTGGCGGCCCTGGACCACGCGGAGTCAGCCGCGCGGGAAGCCGCGTAGCACCGGGCGGGCCGGCGCCCCGGGTCGCGCGAACGGGTCCCCCGTGCCAGGTTGGTACGGGGGACACGGGAGCATCATGAGGCAGACGACCGGGCGGTTCCGCAGGGTCCGGACCATCGCGGCGGCAGCGGCCGCCACGCTGGCCGTCCTCGCCGTACCCGCCTGCTCCGCAGGGGCCGAGGACGGCCGTGCCGCCCCGGGCGCGGCGCCCCCCACCCCCGTGCCGGCGCCCGGCACCTCCGAGGCGCCCGCCCCGCAGCCGCCCCCCTCCTCGTACCCCCTCTCCAGCGCCCCGCGCACCGTGCCGGCCGTGCGCGAGCACGTGCCCGCCCGGGGCCCCGGCTGGAAACCCGCCCCCGGCGCGCGGGTCCTCGTCGCCCCCGCGGACAGCGCGGCCCTCGCCGACGAGGGGAAGCTCCTGGCCGGCGAACTGCGCCTCGGGTACGCAGAGTCCGACCAGCCGCGGGCGGGCGACGTCCAGCTCGCCCTGGCCGCGAAGGGCTCCGGCCCGGCCGAGTCGTACACCCTCACCGTCCAGGGCGGCCGGGCCCACATCACGGGGCCCGACGAGGCGGGCGTCTTCTACGGCACCCGCACCCTCAAACAGGCGATACGCGGGGCCGGCACGGCCCCCGAGGGCACGGTGAAGGACGCCCCGGCCAAGCCGCAGCGCGGCCTCAACCTCGACATCGCCCGCAAGAACTTCACCCCGGAGTGGATAGAGGGCCGGCTCCGCGAGATGGCCGACCTCAAGCTCAACCAGCTCGGCCTGCACTTCTCCGACGACCAGGCCTTCCGGATCGAGTCCGACACCCACCCCGAGATCGTCTCGACCCCGCACCTCACCAAGGCCGAGGTGCGCCGGATCAACGCCCTGGCCGCCCGGCTGCACATCGCGGTCGTCCCCGAGATCGACTCGCCCGGCCACCTCGGCGCCGTGCTCCGCGTCCACCCCGAGCTGCAACTGCGCGACGCGGCGGGCCGGGCCGTGAAGGGCGCCGTGGACATAGCCAACCCGGCCTCGGCCCGGCTCGTGGACGAGCTGCTGCGCGAGTACCTGCCCCTCTTCCCCGCGGGCGCCTGGCACCTGGGCGCCGACGAGTACCAGGCCCTGGTGGTCCGCGACCCCGAGGCCTCCTTCCCCGGCCTCGCGAGCGCCGCGCGGGCCCGCTACGGGCCCACCGCCCGGGTGCAGGACCTGGCGACGGGCTGGCTGAACGACCGGGCGGCCGTGGTCCGGCCGTCGGGCAAGGCCCTCAAGGCATGGAACGACGGCTTCTTCCGGGGCGGAACGGCCAAGGCCGCCCCGGACATCCAGGCCGAGTACTGGACGGGCAAGGAGATCGGCGCCCGGCCGCCGCTGGAGTACCTGGACGAGGGCCGCAAGGTGGTCAACCTCAACGACGAGTACCTGTACTACGTGCTCGGCGAGCCCAACCAGTTCACCTACCCCACCGGCAGGCGGATCTACGAGGAGTGGACCCCGCGGGTCCTGCGCGGCAGCACCGCCGTCCCGGCCCGCTACGACGCGCAGATCCTCGGGGCCCGCCTCGCCGTCTGGTGCGACCTGGCCGGCGCCCAGACCCAGGACCAGGTCGCCGCGGGCATCCGGCTGCCACTGGCCGCACTGTCCCAGAAGGTCTGGGACCCGCGTCCGCCGCAGGCCCCCTGGACCGACTTCCAGGCCCTGGCCGGCCGGCTCGGCGGGCCCTGACCTTCCGGGACACCCCCGGCGGGGCCCGCACCGCGCGGGACCTCCGGGGTGAAGCCGGCTGCTACCAGATGGAGTTGACCCACTCCGGGTGGTCGATGAACGGGTTGCGGTTGCGCTGGTAGGTGTCGTAGATGACCTGGTTGCGGCGCTTCTCGAAGGCGTCCGGCGGGTCCATCTGGTTCCACTGCTTCAGCAGGCTGATCCGGCCGAAGAGCGGGGCGCTGCCGTTGTTGACCCGGTCGTTCATCTCCAGGTCGGCGAAGCCGTCACCGCCGTCGTAGCGCACCGCCATGTACAGCAGCATGCGCGCGACATCGCCCTTGACCGCGTCCCGCGGCTCGAAGGAGTCGGCGTCGGTGAAGCTGCCGGGGGCCTCGGACACCGGGCTGCCGCCCTTGTCGAAGTCCTTGTTGCCGCGCGTGCTGTTGACCGTGACGTCCTCGGGGCGCAGGTGGTGCAGGTCGGTGCCCGGGCCGGTGGCGGTGCCGAAGTCGCCGTGGCTCTTGGCCCAGACGTGCTCCCGGTTCCAGTCGTTGACGCCGCCGCCGTTGGTGGACTTGGACTGGGAGCGGCCCGAGTAGAGCAGGATGACGTTGTTGGGGTTGGCGGGGTCCTGGTCGGTGACCTTCAGCGCGTTCCACACGCCGTCGTAGCTCACCTTGGACTGGTTCCTGACGATGCCGTGCAGCGCGGTCTTCAGCGCGGCGCCGGTCTTGCCCTCGGCGGCCGCGTAGTACGCGTCCACGCCCGTCGCGGCGGCCTGGGGAGCGGCCTGCGCGGCTTCGGGTGCGGTGCGCTGCTGGCCGGCGGTGGCGCTGGCCGGTATGAGGAACAGCGCGGCCGCGGCGAGGCCGGCGGCCCAGGGGGCGGTTCGGGAGATTCTCATGACGTGGGGGATCCCTCTCACAAACACCGTCCCCGCCATGGCAGTTGGCGAGGTGTCAGGTGGCAGGGCGAGAATCGTATTGTCATGTGCCCTACAGGTGAAAACCACATGTCGGCGGTGTGCACCTTGGTGTTTGTCCGCCCGCGCGCGCGGGCACGGTAGCCGGTGCCCAAGACGGTCCGAGCGGCCGTCGACAGCTCACGGCGGAGTGGCCCATGGCAGTGAAGATCCTCATCGTGACCGGTGACGCGGCGGAGTCCCTGGAGGTGCTCTACCCCTACCAGCGCCTGCGGGAGGAGGGGTACGAGGTGCACATCGCGGCGCCCGCGCGCAAGAAACTGCGCTTCGTGGTCCACGACTTCGAGGAGGGCTTCGACACCTACACGGAGAAGCCCGGCTACACCTGGCCCGCCGACATCGCCTTCGCGGACGTGGACCCCGCCGAGTACGCGGCCGTCGTCGTCCCGGGCGGGCGCGCGCCGGAGTACCTGCGCAACGACCCGGAGGTGCGGCGGATCCTGGCCGCCTTCGCCGGGGACGACAAGCCGATCGCGCAGATCTGCCACGGCCCGCTGATCACCGCGGCGAGCGGCGCCCTGGACGGGCGGCAGGTCACGGCCTATCCGGCGCTGGAGCCGGACATGAAGGCGGCCGGGGCCGGCTTCCGGGACTCCGAGGCGGTGGTCGACGGCACGCTCGTCTCGGCCCGGGCCTGGCCCGACCACCCCGCCTGGATGCGCGAATTCCTGACCGTGCTGCGCGGCAAGGCGCCCCTCGCGTAGGGGCCGGGGCGGGGGCCGGACGGGGCCCCCGCCCCGGGGTCCGTCAGTGGCCGGTCGTGACCTGGGGCGCCGGCTCGTACTTGTAGTTGGCAGGGCCGAAGTGCTTCTTCACGGCGGCTTCCCAGGAGCCGTCCGAGACCATCTTGGTGATCGCGGTGTTGATCTTCCGCTGAAGGTCGTTGTCGCCCTTCTTGAGGCCGATACCGTAGTTCTCGTTGCTCAGGTTCAGCCCGAGCAGCTTGAACTTGCCCGTGTTGCCCTTCCGCGCCGCGTACCCGGCGAGGATGGAGTTGTCGGTGGTCATCGCGTCGGCGGTGCCCTCCTTGAGGGCGACGAGGCACTCCGAGTAGCCGCCGAGCTCCAGGACGCTCGTCTTCGGCGCCAGGTTCTTGCGGATGTTCTCGGCGGAGGTGGAGCCGCTCACGGTGCACAGCCGCTTGTTGTTCAGGTCCTCCGGCTTGGTGATCGAGTTGTCGTCGGCCCGGATCATCACGTCCTGGTGGGCGACGAAGTAGGGACCGGCGAACTCGACCTTCTCGCGGCGCTTGTCGTTGATCGTGTAGCTCGCGGCGACGAACTTGACCTCGTTGTACTGGATCAGCAGTTCCCGGTCGGAGCTGTAGACCTGCTTGAACTCGATCTCGTCCGCCTTGTAGCCGAGCTCCTTGGCGATGTACGTGGCCACGTCGACGTCGAAACCGGTGAAGGTGCCGTCGCTCTCGCGCATCCCGATGCCGGGCTGGTCGAACTTGATGCCGATGGAGATGGGCTCCTTGGGGGCTTCACCACCACAGCCGGAGGCGGTGGCGGCGAGGGCGATCACCGTGGCGACCGCGCCGGCCTTGGGAACCTTCATGCTGAACTCTTTTCCTCGGGAACGCGGAATCCCGGGGGACGTCGCGGGAACGGGGGCAGGCGTGCGGAACCGCGGGGGCGCGGGGGCACGTGTATGAGGAAGCTAGGAAGGTGACGGCCGCACCGTCACTACATCTGAGGAAAACTTGAGGATAACAATCCGGTTCTGCCGTGGATCTTGCGGCGGGTTCCGGCGGACGGCGCAAGAAGGGGGCTTTCCGCGGTGGCGAACGAGGCGATGGGCGCGGCGAGGGTCGAGGGCAACACGCTCCTGTTGGGGGAAAGCGTACGGATCCGGTTCATCCGGACATTGCGCCTGCCCGAGTCGGGTACGCACGCACTCCCCCCGGGCCTGGGGGAGTTCCCGCTGCGGCGGGTCGAGGACTACCCGGACACCGTGCCGCCGGAATGGCGGGTAAAGGGCGGCGTGATGCTGCCGGTGTACCTGCGCGAGGCCATGTGGCTCAGCTTCGGCGGGACGCGCGAGCCCGCCGCGCTCCAGGTCGGCGTCGGCAAGGTGTGCGCCGTCTCGGGCAAGCGGTGGACCGGCCGGCTGGAGCGCGGGCCGCAGAACTACGTGGTGCTGCCCCGTCAGCCCTGGCTCGACGGGATCAACTCCGGCGACGGGACGGTGCGCCAGTTCGTCGCCGTACCGCTCGGCCTCGGTGCCACGGTCGAGGGGCAGGTCACCGGTGAGGAGGTCACCGGCGGGGTGCAGCTCCAGGCCTTCCCGCTCGGCCCGGAGGCCCTCGCGGCCTGGCGGGAGGAGGAGCGCGAGCGCCTGGCGCGGGCCCGTCCGGCCGGCGGCTACGGCGCCCCGCCGGCGATGCCCGCCCCGCCGGGAATGCCCGCCATGCCGATGGCCGCCGCCGCCCCGGGCTCCGTGCCCGCCGCCCCGGGCTCCGTCCCCGCGCCCCCGGCCGCTCGCCGGGCGCCCGCCCCGGCCATGGGGCTCGGCGTGGGCGGCGCGATGCGCCAGGAGGTCTACCGCGACGACCGTGAGCCCTCCGCCTGGGCCGGCCGGCCGGCCGCGCGGGTCTTCGTCCACCTGGTGACCCCGCCCGAGTGGCGGCGCATCACCGGGGAGGAGGCACCGCCCTCGCCCGTGGACCGCGCCGCCTACACCCGGGCCGGGCTGCCCTGGTACGACTACTACGACGAGACCGGCACCGACCTCCCGGCGGCCGGCCCCCTCGGCGGGGTCAAGCCCGTCGGCGACTGGCTCGGCGACGACCACACCCCCTGGACGCCCCCGGCACCCGGCCAGGTCCTGCCGCTCGGCAACGCCCCGCGCCCGGGCAAGCCGGTGGACGACGGGAACTGGTAGGCCCGGCATCCACAACGAGTCAAACTGGTGATCGAATTCCGGCCGCCGGGCCGCTATGATCACCGTCGGCAAGGCCGTAGCGCAGAGGTCGTCGCGCCCAAGCATCGAGCTGGAGGACGTCGGTTCGAATCCGACCGGTCTTGCCTTCTCTTCCGTCATGCCGGAAACGCGGCATCGCGGCGCGAAGACGTGCCCGCACACCGCGTTTCCGTCAACTCGCAGGGTCGCCGGGCGCCGGCGAAGGAACCGGTGGAATGGTGATGACACGGCCGACGCCCGTACGGTGCCCCGCAATCGAGCACCCGGACCTGCCGCTCGCCGACCCGGCGGGCCTCGCCCCGCTGCTCGCCCGCCTCGCGCAGGACCGCCCCGTCGAGACGGACGAGACCTTCCCCCTCGGCACCCTGCGCGCGGACGGCCGCGTCGACCTCTGCAAGCAGGGCCTCGGCCCGGCCGGAGCCGCCCGCCTGCTGCCCGTCGCCCTCGGCTCCCCGCACGCCGCGCACCTGCTCCTCGGCACCAACTCCCTGGCCGACGAGGGCGCCCGCACCCTCGCGGCGGCCCTCACCGCCGCCGGCGGCCACCACGGAATCCGCACCCTCTACCTCGGCTGCAACCGGATCGGCCCCGACGGCACGCTCGCCCTCGCCGACGCCCTCGCCGGGGACACCGCCGTCCGCGCCCTCTGGCTCAAGCGCAACCCCCTCCACGAGGACGGCGCCCGCACCGTCGCCGCACTGCTGCGCCGCAACACCGCCCTGCGCACCCTCGACCTCGTCAACACCGGCATCGGCGCCGGGGGCGTACGCCTCCTCCTGGACGCCCTGCGCACCCGCGAGGCACCCCTGGAGCGGATCCACCTCGGCGGCAACGGCCTCACCGCCGAAGACGCCCCCCTGCTGGCCGCCCTCATCCGGGAGGCCGGGGTCCGCGAACTGTACGTACCCGCCAACCACCTCGGCGACGAGGGCGCCGCCGTCATCGCCGCCGCCGCGGCCGACGCCGGCCCCGACCGCCCCGTCCGCCTCGGCCTCGGCGGCAACGGCATCGGCGTACCCGGAGCACGCGCCCTCGCCGACGCCCTCGGCGGCATCGAGGCCCTGGACCTCGGCCGGACCATGTCCGAGCGCAGCCTCGGATCCGCGGGCAACACGACCGGCGACGAAGGCGCGTACGCACTGGCCGCCGCCCTCCCCGGCAGCCCGCTCCGACGCCTGGAACTGCGCCACACCGGCATCACCGGACGCGGAGCCAAGAGCCTGCTCGCCGCCCTCCCCGACGACGCCCCGCTGGAACACGTCGGCCTCGGCCCCGGCACCCCCCGCCGCATCAAGCGCTCCTTCGCCGAACGGCTGCGCCCCGCCCGCGCCTCCCACCCGGACCTGAGGGCCATCGGGAGCGTGTACCGGTGAGCGCGCGCACCGCCCTGCCCGGCGGGATCCCGCCCGAGGACGCGGCGGCCTGGCAGCGGGCCCGCCGCTACGCCGTGCCCGCCGCCATGATCGAGCGGGCCACCACGCACCGCCTGGCCGGGAACTGGCGCGCCGCCTGCACCGCCGCCGGCGTCGAGGCCGCCGTCGACCTGCCCGCCCTCGCCGCCCGCTCCGGGACCGCCCTCGCCGGGGCGGTGGCAGAGGACCTGCGCCACTTCGCCCCCGACCTGCTGCGCTGGCACCTGCCCCGGGTCCTCGGCGGCCGCAGCGTCCTCGCCCCGAACCGCCGTGCCGTGCTGGCCCGTTACGGCTCCGGCCCCGACGCGCCCGTCCTGTACGTCACCACCCGCGCCATGGTGGACGGCCCGCAGCGGCTCCGGCTGCACTGCGCCCCCGTCGACCCGGAGATGCGACGCCACTCCTACGCCTCCTGGGTCACCGAGGACTGGACCCGCAGCCGCTGGTTCTGGGACGCCCGGCACGCCGCCGAACTGCGCTCCCACGCCGGACCCGCCGACCGGATGCCCTTCTTCCGCGCCGACGGCACCCCGCTGGGCGAGGACGAGCTGCCCACCGCCGATCCCGGCCCCGCCGACGCCGCCGGGCGGGCGGAGTGGGCCGCCCTGCTCCAGTGGCGCGGGGAGACCGTCGAGGCCTTCGCCGCCGCCGGGATCGCACTGGACCTCACGCCCCCGCCGAACGCCTACCGCTGGAACGACGCCGCGGCCGCGCTGCAGGCCGCCGTGGCGGACCCGGCCCGGCTCGCCGCCGGGGTGCGCCGCCTCACCGGCGCGGGCGCGGGCGACCGGTTCCGGCTCACCCCGCACTGGCGCTGCCTGCTCCTGGTGGAGACCGGCGGCCCGGACGGCGCCCTCCGGGCCCGGCTCGTCGACCCGTCCGAGATGCGCGACGTACCCCGGCTGCCCGACCACGCCTGGCAGCCCCTGCCCGACCCGTACCTCGTGCGCACCGGCCGCACCCCCGCGCACGAGCTGCACCCGCTCGTCGCCGCAGCCCTCTTCCCCGCCGCCGGCCCGGCCGCGGGACCGCCGCCCGGCCCCGCCGCGCCGCGGCCCGTCCGGGTCCGCTGCCTCGGCGAGTGGCACGAGGTCCGCTCCCGGGGCGGCGTACTCGAACTCCCGCACAGCGCCGAGGAGCAGCAGCGGGAGCGGGCCCTGCGGGCCTTCGGCGGCGCCGTCGCCGGCTGCTTCGCCGTGCGGGAGGCCTGGACCTCCGGCAAGGGCCGGCTGCCGCGCGCCCTGCGCGCCGAGCGGCGGGAGCTGTTCGAGCGCGTCCAGCACGGCGACACCGCCGGGGTGCTCGCCCTGCTCGACGCGGGGCTCGACCCCCGTGTGCGCAACGGCAGGGGACAGGGGCTGCTGCACCTGCTGCCCTTCGTACGGTACGAGGAGCTGCTGCCCCGGCTGCTGGAGGCCGGACTCGGCCTGGAGGACCGGGACGACTGCGACCGCACCCCCCTCCAGTGCGCCGTCCAGAACGGAGGGACCGCCTCCCTGGTACGGGCGCTGCTCGCGGCCGGCGCCCGCACCGACGTGGTCGACGACATGGATCTGTCACTGGGCCAGGTCGTGCGGCGCTACAAGCGGACCGACCTGGACTTCCTGAAGGAGCTCGTGGAGGAGCGCCACCCCGGGATCAACTCCGAGGCGTACGACGAGTTCATGGACGAGCGCGTGGAGTGGGGCGACTTCGACGAGGAGTACGAGGAGGACGGCTACGCGGCCCTCGGCGACCCCGACGACGGGGTGCAGCCGGGCGGCGCGCAGCCGGGCGGCGCGCAGCCGGGCGGCGCGCAGCCGGGCGGCGCGCTGACGGACGGGGGTGGCGCGGCATGAGCACCGCACCCCCGCCCGCCCTGGCCGCCGCCGACGCGCTGGGCGCCCGGCTCGCCGTCACCCGTACCGAGCCCGCCGCGAACCATCAACTGGAGGCCCTCGCGCTGGCAGTGACGGCCAATCAGCCCGTCCTGCTGTGGGGCGAGCCCGGCATCGGCAAGTCCGCCGGCATGGAGCGGCTCGCCGCCTCCCTCGGTGTCTCCCTGGAGACCGTCGTCGCCAGCGTCCACGAGCCCTCCGACTTCGCCGGCCTGCCCATCGTCGGCGACGACCCCGCCACCACCGGCGTCCCGATGGCCCCGCCCGACTGGGCGGTGCGCCTGGCCCGCACCGGACACGGCCTGCTCTTCTTCGACGAGCTGTCCTCCGCCCCGCCCGCCGTACAGGCCGCCCTCCTGCGCGTGGTCCTCGAACGCCGGGTCGGCAGCCTGCGGCTCCCCGCGTCCGTACGGATCGTCGCGGCGGCCAACCCGCCCGCCAGCGCGGCCGACGGCTGGCACCTCAGCGCGCCCCTCGCCAACCGCTTCGTCCACCTGGACTGGACGCACGACCCGCGCACCGTCGCCCGCGGCCTGGCCGGCACCTGGCCCGCGACCGTCCTCCCCGTGGTCGACCCCGCCCGCTCCGCCGGCGCCGTCGCCCGGGCCCGGGGCGCGGTGTCCGGCTTCCTCACGGCCCGGCCCGGCCTGGTCCACCACATGCCGAACGACGCCGAGGCGCGCGGCCGGGCCTGGCCCTCCCCGCGCACCTGGGAGATGGCGCTGCGGCTGCTGGCCACCGGATACGCGGCCGGCGCGGGCCGCGAGGCGCTGTCCGCCGCGCTCACCGGGGCCGTCGGCGACGGGGCGGGCCTGGAGCTGCTGACCTACCTGGAGAACCTGGACCTCCCCGACCCGGAACGGGTCCTGGCCGACCCCGGCGCCTTCGCCCTGCCCGAGCGCGGAGACCGCCAGCTGGCCTTCCTCATCGCGGTCGTCGCCGCCGTGCAGGCGGACCCCACCCGCTCCCGCTGGGAGGCCGGCTGGTAGGTCCTCGCCAAGGCCGTCGACGCGGGCGTGCCGGACGTGGCCGCGCGGGCCGCCGCCGACCTCGCCGCGATGCGCGACCTGTCCTGGCCGGTCCCCGCGGGGATCGACGCCTTCGTGGAACTGCTCCGGCTGGCCGGGTCCCTGCCCGGCGCCCGCTGACGCGCGGGCCGCGCCGGTGGACGTCCCGCTCGACCGGGCCAAGCTGCTCGCCGCCCGCTACGCGGCCGCCGAGGCCAGGCCCTACCTCGCCTCCGCCCTGTACGCGCTGACCGTCGTCCCCTCCCCGGGCCCGACCGGGGTCCGGACGATGGGCGTCGACCGGCACTGGCGCTGCTACGTCTCCCCGGAGTTCGTCCGGCGCACCCCCGTCCCGGAGCTGTCCGGGGTGTGGATCCACGAGGTGGCCCACCTGCTGCGCGACCACCACGGCCGCGCCGGCCGGCTGCCGGCGGCCGACCAGCGCGATCCGGTCCGGATCAACATCGCCCAGGACTGCGAGATCAACGACGACCTCCTCGCCGACGGGCTGGAGCTGCCGCCGGGCCGCATGGAGCCGGGCCTCTTCGGCCTCCCGGCGGGCGGCCTGTTCGAGGGCTACCTGCCGGGCGTCCCGCCCACGCCCCCGAACGGGGTGGACTGCGGCTCCGGCGCGCACGGCACCCCCGCACCCTGGGAGCTCGGCGACGCGGCCGGCGCCGCCCGGATCGGCCCGGTGGAGGCCGAGGCGCTGCGCCGCCAGACCGCCCAGGCCGTACGCGTCCACCGGCGCTCCCGGGGCCGGGGGAGCGTGCCGGCGGGCTGGGAGCGGTGGGCGGAACAGGTGCTGGAGCCGGCCGTGGACTGGCGGCGCGCGCTGTCGGGGGCGGTCCGGGAGGCCGCGGCCTGGGCCGGCGGGGCGGTGGACTACACGTACCGGCGGCCCTCGCGCCGCACCCCGGCGCTGGGCGGCCGGGTGGTGCTGCCGAGCCTGCACCGGCCGCTGCCCCGGGTCGCGGTGGTCATCGACACCTCGGGGTCCATGGGCGACGCGGAACTCGCCGCCGCCCTCGCCGAGGTCACCGGGGTGCTGCGCGAGGTGGGCGTGCGCGGCAACCGGGTCACCGTCCTGGCCTGCGACGCCGACGTGCACGCCGTGACCCGGGTGACCGGTGCGGGGGACGTGGTCCTGGCCGGGGGCGGCGGCACCGACATGCGCGTGGGCATCGCGGCCGCGCTGGCCCGGCCCGACCGGCCGTCGATCGTCGTCGTGCTGACCGACGGCCACACCCCGTGGCCGGGGGAGCCCCAGTCCTGCCGGCTGATCGCCGCACTGATCGGGGCGGACGCGCCGCGGCCGCCCGGCTGGGTGGAAACCGTACGCGTGGATCCGGCCGGCCCGGGCCGCTGACCGGCCGGGTGCGGAACTGGCTTGTTGTGTACGGTCGTTCGTACGATGATCACCGGCGCGTGGCAGCATGGCGCCCGTACGTCGGGGCCGATGCGGCCAAGCGGAGGGGGAGTTCGGTGAGCGGAGTGCGCAAGGGCCTGGCCAAGGTGGAGATAGCGCTGCGCTGGGACCCCAGCCCGGCGGGCACGCCCGCGAACGACCTGGACATCGTCGCCGCCGTGTACGCCGCCTCCGACCCGTACGGCGAGCCCGTCCACCTCGTCCACTTCGGCAGCCGCGCCCCCGACGGCACCATCACCCTCGGCAGGGACAGCCGCACCGGCCAGGGCTTCGGCTTCGACGAGGTGATGACCCTCGAACTGGACCGGATGGCACCGGAGCTGGGCCGGGTGGTGGTCGGCGTGGTGATCCAGGACGCGGGACCCGGCGGGGCGCCGGACCGCAGGACCTTCGCCGCCGTCGGCGGGAAGGGGCTGCGGATCCGCGAGGGGTACACCGACCTCGCCACCACCGACTTCGCGGAGCTCGCCGGGGCCACGGCGGCCACCGTCGCCGAGTTCGTCCGGGACGCCTCGGGCGGCTGGACGCTGGACACGACCACCCGCGGCTTCGACGCGGACCCGCAGGAGTACGCCCGGGTCATGGGCGCGGCGCGCGGCTGAAGCCCGCGCGGGGAGGTCAGTACGGGCGGGGTCCGCGCGGTGGGGTCCGTACCGGCGGGGTCCGCGCGGTGGGGTCCGTACCGGCGGGGTCCGCGCGGTGGGGTCCGTACCGGCGGGGTCCGCGCGGTGGGGTCCGTACCGGACCGGGC
This sequence comes from Streptomyces sp. NPDC043896, assembly GCF_056435605.1. Lineage (NCBI taxonomy): Bacteria > Bacillati > Actinomycetota > Actinomycetes > Kitasatosporales > Streptomycetaceae > Streptomyces > Streptomyces sp. NPDC043896. The sequence goes on along the minus strand of NZ_JBWKEE010000008.1, from coordinate 23,188 downwards.
GGCGGTCACTCTGCTCGGGAGTGGCCGCCGCCCCGTCCGGGTGGCGCGCTGCCGCCGTCCCCACGAGGCAGCGCGAGCGGGTCGCCGTCCGGTCATCGTGAACGGTGGCCCGCCGGTTCAGGGGGTCATGAGTCCTGCGGGCCGATGCCCAGGGCGGGCAGCAGCGCCGCGTCCACGAACCTGACCAGGTAGTCGGAGTCCGCGTACCGCCCCTCCAGCACGGGCCGGATCCGCAGGACGCCCATCAGCTGCGCGGGCAGGAACTCCACGGCCGGATGGTCCGCGGCGATCTCGCCCCGCGCCACGGCCCGCTCGACGACGGCGTCGAAGGCCGCAAGCTCCGGCTCCACCAGCGCCTCGCGCAGGGCCGCCTGGAGCTCCTCGTCGCTCAGCACGGCGACGCCCAGGGCCTGGGTGAGCCGGGTGTCGCGGCCCGAGGTGGCGGCCGCGATCCGGGCGGCCTCGCGGAGGTCTCCCGCCAGGGTCCCGGTGTCCACGTCCGCCAGGGTCCGCTCGCTCCGCCGGGCCCGGCTCGCGCGCAGGGCGGCCACGACGAGCTGGGGCTTCGTCTTCCACTGCCGGTAGAGCGTGGACTTCCCGCAGGAGGCCCGGGCGGCGACGCCCTCCATGGTGAGGGCCTCGTACCCGTGCTCGCGCAGCTGGTCGAGGACGACGTCGTAGAACTCCTGCTCGCGCTCCGGGCTGATCTTGGAGCGGCGCGCGGTGACCTGCGGCGTCGACGTCATGGGAAGGGCTTCTCCTCGCGGGATCCGGCGGTGGGGCCGTGTTCCGAGTGTACGGCCATCCCGAGCTTATCGGGACACCACCGTATCGATACGCCCATGTATCGATACACTGGCGTGTCGATAGGAAACCCGAAAGAAGCGAGACCGGGGGATGACCTCCCACACCACCGCGGACCGGCCACGAGCCGGCCGCCGCGACGCGCGCCGCCGGCTCATACGCGAGCTGCTGCTCGTCGCGGGGCTGTTCGCCGTCTACAAGGCCGGCCGGACGTTCTCGACCGGCCGCACCGACGAGGCCTTCCGGAACGCCGCCCGGGTCTGGGACGCCGAACGCGCCCTGCACCTGCCCGGCGAGGGCGCCGTACAGCGGCTGCTCCTCCACTCGGACGCCCTCGTCCACACCGCGAACACCTACTACGCCGCCGTCCACTTCCCGGCGACCGCCCTCTTCCTCGTCTGGCTGTACCTGCGCCGGCCCCGCCACTACCTGTGGACCCGGCGGGTGCTCGCCGCCCTCACCGGCGCCGCCCTGGTCCTGCACCTCTCCTTCCCGCTCGCGCCGCCCCGGATGCTGGACGCCGCACGGCTGGTGGACACCGCGCAGGTGTACGGGCCGAGCGTCTACGGAGCCGCCCCCGAGGCCGACACCATGGCCAACCAGTTCGCCGCGATGCCCTCGCTGCACTTCGGCTGGGCGCTGATGCTGGGCCTCGGGATGATCGCCGCGACCCGGTCCCGGTGGCGCGCCCTGTGGCTGCTGCACCCGCTGGTGACCCTGCTCGTCGTCGTCGGCACGGCCAACCACTACTGGGCCGACGCCCTCGTGGCCACCCTGCTGCTGGGCGCCGCCCTCCTCCTGGTCCCGCGCCCGCGCCCGGCCGCCGCGGCCCCGGTGGTACGGAGCCTGCCGCGCCCGCGTCCGGCGGCGGCCCCCGCCGCGCCGGGCCGGGCCGCGCCGGACCGCAGTGCTCGGGTGCCCGCCGCGCCGGAGCCCGCCGCGCCGGGCCGGGCCGCGCCGGACTCCGCCGCGCCGGGCCGGGCCGCGCCGGACTCCGCCGCGCCGGGCCGCGGTGCCCCGGCCGTCACGACGGGGGCCCGGCCGTGAACGCCACCGCCCTCGCCGTCGCCCTCTGCCTCGCCTCCGCCGTCACCTACGCGGCCGCCGCCGTCGCCCAGGAACGCCTCGCCCGCCGCGCCGTCGCCCGCACCGCCCGGGCCCTGCTCGGCAACGGAGCCTGGTGGTGGTCGGCCGGGCTGAACGCCGCCGCCGCGCTGCTGCACGCCGCCGCGCTCCGCTACGGCCCGCTGACCCTCGTCCAGCCCCTCGGCGCCCTCACCCTGGTCGCCGCCGTCCCGCTGGGGGCGCGCGGTGCCGGGCGGCGGGTCGCCGCCACCGAGTGGCGGGGCACCCTGGCCACCGTCGCCGGGCTCGGACTGCTGCTGCTCCCCGCCTCCGGACCGGCCCCCGACGACACCCTCTCCCTGGCCGAGGCCCTCGCCGTGTCCGGCGCCACCGTCGCCGCGATCGTCCTGCTCACCGCCCGCAGGGACCCCGGCCCGGGCCTGCGCCACGCCACCGCCTCCGGGCTGGCCTCCGCCGTCGCCTCCGCCCTGACCCAGACCGTGGCCGTGGCGGGCGGCCGGGGCGGGGCCCTGCTCAGCGGCCGGGTGGTCACCGTGGCCCTGCTCGTGGTGGTCTTCGCCGTCGGCGGCATGCTGCTCTCGCAGCGCGCCTACCGGGGCGGGCTCGGCGCCCCGCTCGCCGTCGTGAACCTGGCCAACCCGCTCGCCGCCGCCGCCATCGGCATGATCCTCCTCGGCGAGCGCATCCAGCACGGGGCGCTCGGCGTCCTGCTCGCCGCGGCCGGAGCGCTCGCCGCCACCCGGGGCGTGCTGCTGCTCACCCGCACCGCGCCGGACGGCCGGCCCGCCGAACCCCGCCCCCTGCCGGCCGGCCACCTCGCCGCCTGAGCCGCCGCCGGGGAGAACCGTTCCGCCATCCGTGTGCGTCCTCCCGTGCGGAAGACGCACACGGAGAACGAAGAGCGGAGTGGACGGCATGGGCATCATCGGCTGGATCATCCTGGGCCTGCTGGCCGGAGGCATCGCCAAGATCCTGCTCCCCGGCCGGGACCCGGGCGGCATCATCGTCACCACCCTCATCGGCGTGGCCGGCGCCTTCACCGGAGGCTGGCTCTCCGCCACGTTGCTCGACCGCCCGATCCAGGCCCAGTTCTTCGACCTCGCCACCTGGGGCTCCGCCATCGCGGGCTCCCTCGTCCTGCTCATCGCCTACCGCATCGTCTTCGGCAACTCCCGGCGCTGAGGCCGTGCCCGGGCCGCGCCGGGGACACCCCGGGGACACTCCCGGGACACCGCCTAGGCTGGGCCCGCGCGACGTACGAGATGCGAGGAGCCCGGAACCACATGAGCGTCACCCCCGTACCCACCGCCGACCTGTACGACGAGCACGGCGAAGACCTCGGCATCTGCGCCACGCAGTTCCGCCGGATCGGCGGCCGGCGGCTGTACGCCGGGCCCGTGCGCACCGTCCGCTGCCACGAGGACAACGCGCTGCTGCGCGAACTCCTCCACACCCCCGGCGAAGGGGCCGTCCTCGTCGTCGACGGCGGCGGATCCCTGCGCACCGCCCTGGTCGGCGACCTCATCGCCGGTGCGGCACAGCGCTCCGGCTGGGCCGGGCTGATCGTCAACGGCGCCGTCCGTGACAGCGCCGCCCTCGGCGGCCTGGACCTCGGTGTCCAGGCGCTCGGCACCTGCCCCCGCAAGAGCGGCAAGACCGGCGAAGGCGCCGTCGACGAGCCCGTCACCATCGGCGGGGTCACCTTCCGCCCCGGCGACACCGTCCACGTGGACGACGACGGCGTCGTGGTGCTGCCCGCCGGGCACTGACACCGCCGGTTTCCCGCCACCCCGGGGCGGCGGGCCCTGGCGGCGGCGGGCCCGTACGGGTTTCACTGCGGGCCCATGAGACGACACAGGATCACGGGCCTGCTCGGCGCGCTCACCCTCGCCGCCGGGGCCCTGGCCGGACCCGCGGCCGCCGCGTCCGCCCCGGAGCCCGCCGCGCCACCCGCCGCCGGACCGGCCGCCGGACCGGCCGCCGGACCGGAGTCCGCGGCTCCGGGCGCCGCTGCCGCCCGGGCGGCCGCCGGCGGCCCCGTCCCGCCCGCCGAGTTCGGCACCGACTGGCACGACCCCCTCACCGCCGCCCCGCCCGTCGAGCGCCCGAGGACCCGCTCCTGCCGGGTGACCCTCGCCGAGGCCCGGTTCCGCGACTTCACCCCCTACCGGGGGAGCTACACCCCGCCCGCCGGCTGCGGGCGCTCCGGCTGGGCCAAAGCGGTCCTGCGCCTCGACGGCAAGGTCAAGGGCCGCCAGTACGACCGCCTCGGCAACCTCACCCTCGGCGGCGTCGAGATCCTGCGCACCTCCACCCCGCAGCCCTCGCCCGACGGCATCGAGTGGTCCGTCGAGAAGGACGTCACCCGCTACCACGACGTCCTCAGCCGCCCGCAGCCCGTCGAGATGCTGATCGGCAACGTCGTCAACGACACCTACACCGGCGTCATCGACGTCAAGGTGACCCTGACCCTCTACGCCGCCGACCGGCACACCCCGGCCCCCGACACCCCCGACCGGGTCCTGCCCCTCACCACCCCGGGTGTCACCACCCCGCGCAACACCGAGCGGCTCCTCGCGGAGGTGTACGCCACCGGCTCCGGCGGCGGCTGCGAGGAGTACTGGTACCTCACCGTCCCCGACGCGGCGCCCTACTCCTGCAAGGCCGCCGACGGCCCCCACCGCGAGGTGCGGATCTCCGTCGACGGACAGCTCGCCGGACTTGCCGCGCCCTTCCCGACCGTATGGACCGGCGGCTGGTCCAACCCCTTCCTCTGGTACGTCACCCCCGCCCCGCGCGCCTTCGACGTCAAGCCTGTCGTCTACGACCTCACCCCCTACGCCGCCCTCCTCAACGACGGGCGCGAGCACCGCGTCGAGGTCTCCGTGGCCGGCGTGCCGGCCGGTCAGACCGGCTGGAGCACCCCCGTCAACCTGCTGCTCTGGCAGGACCACGGCCGCCAGGTCGTCACCGGCGCCCTGACCCGCCACGAGGAGGGTGCCCCCACCGGCTCCTCCCGGTGGACCCCCGCCGCCCCCGGCGGCGAACACCGCCTGGACACCGACGGCGGCCACCGCCTCACCGTCGCCGGGTACCTCGACACCTCCCACGGCCGCGTCACCACCACCGTCACCCGGGCCGTGTCCCACACCTCCGCGCACCGCTGGACCGACGGCGAGGCCCGGGACGCCCTCACCGCGTCCTGGAACGACGAGGAGAGCGTCACCCGGGGCGCCACCACCACCCGCACGGCCCGCACCCACACCATGGACGGCGAGACCACCCTCGGTGCCGGGGACCGGCTGCGCACCGTCCTGTCCCTCGGCGACCGGGCCGACACCGTCACCCTCCGCGGCGGCCGTCAGACCGGTCGCTCCGTCCTCGACGACCGGTACACGGGCGACGCCTCGTACACGGCGAACGTCCCGCGCGACCAGCGGCACGCGGTCGGCACCTCCACCGAGCGCTACCGGCTGTACGGGACGGGAACCGGCGCCGGCTGTTACGACCGTACGGTCTCCACCGCGCAGGGCACCGTGATGGAGGACCGCCTCCGCTGCTGACGGTGGCGGGGCCTACGATGACCGCCCATGGAGAACAGTGAGGCCGGCAGACGGCTGATCGACGGCCGTTTCGAACTCATCGGCCCCCTGGGCGCCGGAGGCATGGGCACGGTGTGGCGCGCCCGCGACATCGCACTGCACCGCGAGGTCGCCCTGAAGGAGGTGCGCCCGCCGGACCCCGCCACCGCCGCGGCGCAGCCGGACCTCGCCGTCCAGCTGCGCGAGCGGGCGATCCGCGAGGCACGGGCCCTGGCCCGCCTCGCCCACCCGAACGTGGTGACGATCCACCACATCGTGGAGCCCGACCCCGGTACCGACGGCCACCCGTGGATCGTGATGGAGCTGCTCAAGGGCGGCTCCCTGCACGACCGGCTGGCGGCCGGGCCGATGCCCCTCGCGGACGTGGTGCGGCTCGGGCTCGACGTCCTCTCGGCGCTGCGGGCCGCGCACGAGGAGGGCATCCTCCACCGCGACGTGAAGCCGGCCAACGTCCTGCTGCGGCCCGACGGGTCGGCCGTGCTGACCGACTTCGGCATCGCCGCCCTGCACGGGGCGACCGCTCTCACCTCCACCGGGGTGCTGATCGGCTCGCCCGAGTACATCGCCCCCGAACGGTGCCGGGGCGAGGAGGGCCTGGCGGCCTCCGACCTGTGGTCGCTCGGCATGATGCTGTACGTGGCCGCCGAGGGGACGCACCCGCTGCGCCGGGCCACCAGCCTGGCCACCGTGGTCGCCGTCCTCGACGAGCCGATCCCGGCGCCGGTGCGCTCCGGGCCGCTGGGACCCGTCCTGGAACGGCTGCTCGTACGGGACCCCTCGGCGCGGCCCGACGGCGCGGCGCTGGAAGCACTGCTCCGGGCAGCGAGCACCGCTCTCCTGACGGGGGCCGCAGGAGCAACCCCGGCGGTGGCGGCCGCCCCGGGCCACTACGGCCCGCCGCCCTCGACGGCGCACACCCGCCCCTTCCACCCCGGCGGCGGCTCGCCGTACGGGCCGGCCGCCGCCGTCACCGCGCCGGGCACCGTGCCCGGCACCGCTCCCGTGCCCGGGGCCCGGCCCGCCCGGCACCGCGGCCGCGCAGCGCTGATCTGCGGGGTCCTCGTGCTGGCCGTCGCCGGATCCGTCGCCGGGCTCGTCCAGGCCCTGCCCGACGGCACGTCCTCCGACGGCGGGTCCAAGGGCTCCACCGCCGCCCGCCCGACCGCCTCCGGCGCGGCCACCACCGTCGCCCAGGCACCCGCCACCCCCAAGACGGCCGCCTCCCGGCCGCAGGGCTCCACCCCCGCCGCGGCCCACGGCAGCCTGCTGACCCCCGACCGGATCCGCACCGCCCTCGACGCGTTCAAGCAGCAGACCGGCACCACCACCTTCGTGGAGATGACCGTCTACGAGGAGTACGTGCTGGCCTCCGTCCCCACCGCCGCCGGCGCGGACACCTTCGACCGGTGGCAGTACCGCGACGGCCGGGTCAAGCGCGACGGACCCGGCGGCACGGTCAAGCAGGGCGAGCCGCTGATCGACATGGCGGCCGTCAAGTGGGACGCCCTGCCCGGCCTCCTGGACCGGTCCCGGCAGGAACTCGGCGTCACCAAGCCGACCTCCCGCTACGTCATCGTCGAACCCTGGCTCTTCGACGGCACCCCCTCCATGCGGCCCTACCTCACCGACGAGTACGGGCGGGGCGGTTACGTGTACGCCGACACCGAGGGCAACGTGAAGAAGGTCTACCGCTCCTGACATCGTGTACGGGCACACTCGTTCACACGTCCGTACGCGCGCCGGTGCGCCGGTACCCGCGCGCGTGCGGCGGACACGGTCCAAGGAGCACGGCCCACCATGCCCAGCTGGCGCACCACCCTCACCCAGGCCGGGATCACCGACCCCCGGCTGCGGGCCGACCACACCCACGCCGCCCGCCGGGTGCTGCGCCGCGAACCGGCTCCGTACGTCGCGCTGCGGCTGCTCGCCGCCCCGGCCCTGGTGCCCTGGCTCTCGTCCGGCCTGGCCTTCATGAACCTCGTCGACGACGTGGCCGAGACCGGTACCCCCCGGCAGCGGGCCGCCGGGCTCGCCGCGCTGGCCGGCCGCGTCGGCTCCGCCCTGGAGACCGGCGACAGCCCCGACCCGCTGCTCCGCGCGTACGCCCACGCCGTCCGCACCCGGGGCCTGCCCGGCCACTGGGTCACCCGCTTCCTCGACGGCGCCGCCACCGCCGAGGCGGGCTTCGACGGGTTCGCCGCCGAGGAGGACTTCCAGGCCTACCTGGACGCCTACGCCTGGCCCGGGATCCTGGTGTTCACGGGCCTCCAGTACCAGGGCGGGCCCGACACCGCGCAGGCCGCCGGCTGGCGCGCCTTCGTGGACGCCGCCCAACGGGTCGACTTCCTCGCGGACCTCGCCGGGGACCTCGCCGAGGGACGGCTCTGCATCCCGCGTTCCCGCCTCGACGAGCACTCCGTCACCCGCGCCGACCTCGAACAGGCCCGCGACACCCCGGCCGTACGCGCCCTCCTCGCCGCCGAGTGCGGCCGCGCGCGTACCTCCCTGGCCGCCGCCGGGGGCATCGTCGACCTCACCGAACCCGGACTGCGCCCGGTGGTGGCCGCGATGACGGAGCTGATGGGACACCAGCTGGCGGCCGTCGAGAAGGCCGGAACGGGAGCCCTGCGCAAGGACGTCGGCTACGGACTGGCGGGCCCCCTGGGCACCCTGGTCCGAGCGCTCCGGCGCCGGCGGAGAACGCCTAGTACGGGCCGTTGACGTTGTCGATCGAGCCGTAGCGGGCGGCGGCGTAGTTGCAGGCCGCCGTGATGTTCGCGACCGGGTCGTACGAGTCCAGGGACGTGCCGGGCACGTGGTAGGCGCGGAAGGTCGGGTCGATGACCTGGAGCAGACCCTTGGAGGGGATGCCGTTCCGGGCGTTGATGTCCCAGTTGTTGATGGCGCGGGGGTTGCCGGAGGACTCCCGCATGATGTTGCGGTGGATTCCGTTGTAGCTGCCGGGAATTCCGTGCTTGGCCATGACGGCCAGCGACTGCCGGATCCAGCCGTCGAGGTTGTTCGCGTAGGCGGGGGTGGCCGGTTTGGCGGCGGGCTTCGCCGCGGCCGCGCGGGCCGCCGCGCCGATGCTCAGTTTGAGGCCGGGGCGGATCACCGAGGGGTCGGATCCGATGGCGTTGCGGTTGGCCTCGTAGAGCGCCTGCCAGCCGCCGCTCACGGAATGCTGCGAAGCGATCTTCGAGAGGGTGTCGCCGCCGATCACCGAATAGGTCAGGGAGGCCGCTGCCTTTTCCACGGCCGCCTTTTCCACGAGGGTCTTCTCCGCCGCGGTCTTCTCCACGGCGGCCTTGACCAGCGACGCCGGAGCCGGCTGCGTGCCGACCGCGCCGGCCGTGGTCGCGCTGATCAGCGGGAGGGCGATGGCCGCTCCGCCCGTGCCGGCGACGGCCAGCCGACGGGAGATCCAGTGCTGCTTGGGGCGGCGGTGCTTACCCTGTCGGGGCATGGCGCATTTCCTCACGTGGGGGTACGGGAGAGCCCCCGGCGGAGCCCGGATTCGGCAGTCGGCCGCGGGGAGTGAGGTGACCGTAGGCGAGTGCGCGGGGCGGGAACAAGACGGGAATTGCCCCGGTAGATCGACTTCTCGTATTCGGGTCGATAAATGACCATGGGGGATGGATCACGAAAAGGCCGATTTCCTTTCCAGGGAAAGGGAACCGGCCGTTCCGGGTTATGTGATGTTGGTTGTGCGCGCGTGACTCACATCACGGGTCCGGGAGGTTTGAGGCCGCCTTGCGCAATACGGCCAATTCGCGGCCCGATGCCGCCGATTGGGGCGACCGGCGCGAGAGTTGCGAATGGTGTCGAATCGGGCATTCGGTTCCTCTGTACGGGCCGTCCGGCGGCCTCAGAGTGCGGCCAGCTCCTTCAGCGTGGCGTCCACGGCCCCCCGGGACGCGGGCAGCAGGGGGAGGCGTACGTCGGGGGTGGGGATCCGGCCCTGCGCGTGCAGCACGCCCTTGACCACCCCCGGGTTCGGCTCCGCGAAAAGCGCCGCCGACACCCGGGCCAGCGCGTGCCCCAGTGCCCGGCCGTGGTCGGCGTCGCCCGCCCGCCAGGCCGCCGCCAGCTCCACGAACCGCGCCGTCGCCAGGTGGGCCGAGGCCAGTACCGCGCCCGGCGCGCCGAGGGCGAGCATCGGCGACAGGAACGCGTCGTCGCCGGCGAGCACCGAGAAGCCGTCCGGAAGCCGGCCCAGCAGCGCCACCGTCTCCGAGTCGATCCCGCCCGCCGCGTACTTCACCCCGGCCACCCCGGGCAGCGAACCCAGGGCGCGCAGCGCGTCCGCGTCCAGCGGCTGCCCCGTCCGGTACGGGACGTGATAGACGATCAGCGGCACCGGGCTCACCTCCGTCAGCCGCGTGAAGTGCGCCAGCACCCCCGCCGCCGAGGGCCGTACGAACGGCGGTACGGTCACCAGCGCCGCCCGGGCCTGCGGCCACCGTGCCAGCCGGGCCAGGGCCGCCTCGCTCGCCCGCGTCCCGCTCGCCCCCGCCCCCACCGTGAGCGGCACCCCCCGCTCCCCGCAGACCCGGGCGCAGATCCCGGTGACCAGGTCGCGCTCCTCCTCGTCCAGGGCGGCCGGCTCGCCCGTCGTGCCCAGGGCCACGATCCCGGCGGCCCCCGCGTCGAGCACCTCGTGGGCCAGGGCCTCCAGCGCTCCGGCGGCGACCTCCCCGCCGGGCGCGAAGGGGGTCACGAGCGGGACGTGGATCCCCTCGAAGTCGAAATCTGCTGTTTGTCCGTGCTGTGGGGTTTCCTGTCGCATGGAGAAGAGCTTCGCCCGGAGCGAGCGCCGAATCCAGTTCGCTTTTCTTACCCGATCCGTAAGCTGGCCCGATGCTCGACGTACGCCGCCTGCGCCTGCTGCGGGAACTCGCCCGCCGGGGCACCATCGCCGCCGTGGCCGAGGCCCTCGCCTTCAGCCCCTCCGCCGTCTCCCAGCAGCTCGCCGTCCTGGAACGCGAGGCCGGCCTGCCCCTGCTGGAACGCACCGGCCGCCGGGTCCGCCTCACCCCGGCCGCCCAGAACCTCGTCCGGCACGCCGAAGCCGTCCTGGAGCGGCTGGAGCAGGCCGACGCCGATCTCGCGGAGGCCCGAAACGGCCTCGCCGGCGTCCTGCGCGTCGGTTCCTTCCCCACCGCCACCCGGGCCATCGTCCCGGCCGCCCTGGTCCACCTGGCCCGGCGCCACCCGGGGCTGGAGCCGAGGGTCCTGGAGACCGACCCGGCGGCGGTAGCGCACGCGCTGCGGGCCGGGGACCTGGACGTGGCCCTGGTCCACGAGTACGACTTCGTCCCGGCTCCGGCGGAGCCGGGACTGGCCACCGCGCCGCTGTTCGGGGAGGCCATGTACCTGGCCGCCCCCGCCGCCGCCCAGGCCCCGGCCCCGGCCCCGGGCCCGGCCGCGCCCGTGCCCGACGCGCCGCCCGGAAGCGGTGGCACCGACCAGGGCGCGGTCCTGCGCACCCACCAGGACGCGCCCTGGATCACCGCCACCCCCGGCACCCTCTGCCACGCCATGACCGTACGGGCCTGCCAGGCGGCCGGGTTCACGCCCCGGATCCGGCACCAGGTCGACGGGTTCGACACCGTCCTCGCCCTGGTCGCCGCCGGGCAGGGGGTCGCCGTCGTCCCCCAGCTGGGGGTGACCGGGCCGCCGGACCCCGCCGTCACCCTCACCCGCCTGCACATGGAACGCCGCACCAAATCCGCCTTCCGCAGCGGGGCCGCCGCCCACCCCGCCGTGGCGGCCTTCACCGCGGCGCTGCGCGCGGCCGTACCACCGGATCTGGCCGGAACCGGTGGCGGCGGGTGACGCGAAGTCCCGCGCAACTCCCTTGGCGGGCCCGGTCCGTGTACGTTCGATGATCCAGACCGATCCGAACAGAACGGGGTACGACGTGACACATCGCGTACGAGGGGTCATCGCGCGGAGCAAGGGCGCACCGGTGGAGACGACCACGATCCTCGTGCCCGACCCGGGGCCCGGAGAAGCCCTCGTCAAGGTCCAGGCCTGCGGCGTCTGTCATACCGACCTGCACTACCGCGAGGGCGGCATCAACGACGAGTTCCCCTTCCTCCTCGGCCACGAGGCCGCCGGGATCGTCGAGTCCGTCGGCCCGGGCGTCACCTCCGTCGCCCCCGGCGACTTCGTGGTCCTCAACTGGCGTGCGGTGTGCGGCACCTGCCGGGCCTGCAAGCGCGGGCGGCCCTGGTACTGCTTCGCCACGCACAACGCCACCCAGCCCATGACGCTGGAGGACGGCACCCCGCTCTCCCCGGCCCTGGGCATCGGCGCCTTCGCCGAGAAGACCCTCGTCGCCGCCGGGCAGTGCACCAAGGTGGACCCGGCCGCCTCGCCCGCCGCCGCCGGACTCCTCGGCTGCGGCGTGATGGCGGGCCTGGGCGCCGCCCTGAACACCGGCAACGTCGGGCGCGGCGACTCGGTGGCCGTCATCGGCTGCGGGGGAGTCGGCAACGCCGCCGTCGCCGGCGCCCGGCTGGCGGGCGCGTCGCGGATCATCGCCGTGGACCTGGACGACCGGAAGCTGGAGTGGGCGCGCGGGCTGGGCGCCACCCACACCGTCAACGGGCGCACGGAGGACGTGGTCAAGGCCGTCCAGGAGCTGACCGGCGGGAACGGCGCCGACGTGGTCATCGAGGCCGTCGGCCGGCCCGAGACCTACCGGCAGGCCTTCTACGCCCGCGACCTGGCCGGCACCGTGGTGCTGGTCGGCGTACCGACGCCCGAGATGAAGCTCGAACTCCCGCTGCTGGACGTCTTCGGGCGCGGCGGCGCGCTCAAGTCCTCCTGGTACGGGGACTGCCTGCCGGAGCGCGACTTCCCGCTCCTGATCGACCTGTACCTCCAGGGCCGGCTCGACCTCGACGCCTTCGTCTCCGAGACGATCCCGCTCGACGGGGTCGAGGACGCCTTCGCCCGCATGGAGCGCGGGGAGGTGCTCCGCTCGGTGGTCCGGTTCTGAACCGCCGCCCCTGCGGGCCCGCAGCCCCCGCGGGCCCGCCGCCGGGCGGCACGTCGCGTCGCCCGCCTGCGGGCCCGCGGGCATAGGATCGGCCGGGACGTCAGCCCCGGCCCCCGGCCCCGCCGCGATCCGGCGAAGGCGCGGGGGAGGGGATCCGTACCCACACCCCAGGGGCCGTCCGTGACCCGCCAGCGCAGCTACCGCCAGCCCGGTGCCGTCCTCACCGACCACCACTTCACCGTGCCGCTCGACCACGACCGCCCCGACGGGGAGCGGATCGAGCTCTACGCCCGCGAGGTGGTGGCCGGCGACAAGGACCCGGAGCGGCTGCCGTGGCTGCTGTACCTGGAGGGCGGGCCCGGCTTCGGTGCCCGGCGGTTCACCGGACGCCAGGCCTGGCTGGAGCGGGCCCTCGCCGACCACCGCGTCCTGCTCCTCGACCAGCGCGGCACCGGCCGCTCCACCCCCGCCAACCGGCAGACCCTGCCCACCCGCGGCACCCCTGCCGAGCAGGCCGCCTACCTCACCCACTTCCGCGCCGACTCCATCGTGCGCGACGCCGAGGCCATCCGCCCGGCCCTGACCGGCGGCGCGCCCTGGACGGTGCTCGGCCAGAGCTTCGGCGGCTTCTGCGCCACCCACTACCTCTCCACCGCGCCCGAGGGCCTGCACGCGGCCCTGATCACCGGCGGGCTGCCCTCCCTCGACGCCACCGCGACGGAGGTCTACGGGGCCGCGTACCCCCGCGTCGAGCGCAAGAACCTCGCCCACTACGCCCGCTACCCCATGGACGTCGAGCGCGCCCGCCGCATCGCCGCCCACCTCGCGGAGCGTCCGGCCGAACTCCCCGGCGGCTACCGGCTCACCCCCGAGGCCTTCCAGTCCCTGGGCCTGCTCCTCGGCACCGGCGACGGCAGCCACCAGCTGCACTACCTCCTGGAGGACGCCTTCGTCACCACGCCGGCGGGCCCGGCCCTCTCGGACGCCTTCCTGCACGCCGTCCACACCCACCTCTCCTTCGCCGGCCACCCCCTCTACGCCCTGCTCCACGAGGCGATCTACGCCCAGGACCCGGCGGCGCCCACCGCCTGGGCCGCCGAACGCGTCCGCGCCGCCCACCCGCGCTTCGACGCCGCCAAGACCCTCGCGGGAGACGACCCGCTCCTGTTCACCGGGGAGACCATCCACCCCTGGCACTTCACCGCCGACCCGTCCCTCGCCCCGCTGCGCGCGACCGCCGACCTGCTGGCGGAGCGCACCGGCTGGCAGCCCCTCTACGACCCGGCCCGGCTCGCGGCCAACGAGGTACCGGTCGCGGCCGCCGTCTACCACGACGACATGTACGTGGACACCGCCCACTCCCTGGCCACGGCCCGCGCGATCCGCGGCCTGCGCACCTGGGTGACGGACGAGTTCGAGCACGACGGCGTCCGCGCGGGCGGCCCCCGCGTCCTGGACCGGCTGCTGTCACTGGTCCGCGACGAGGTCTAGGCTTCCGGCCCTCCAGGGGGAGCGCGGCACCCGGTGAATATGCGTTTGACCTCAACAGGGCTTGAGGTCATACGGTCTTCACATGACCCGCACGGGGAGTGCGGGAGCCGCATCCGAAGTACCCAGGAGGGGAACGCCCATGACGGACCAGCAGATCGCCGACGCCGCACTCGCCGGACAGCCCGCCGCCTACGTGACCGGCGTCGCCTACGAGGCGCTCATCGCCTTCACCCGGGCCCGTCAGGCCGAGAAGGGGTACACCCAGCCCCAGTTCTGGCTGCTGCGCAACCTGTCCGCGAACGACATCTCCCCCGACGGCGAGGGGATGACCGTCACCGAGCTGCGGGAGGCCATGGCCTCCTACATCCGCCCCGAGGACGACCTGGCGGCGGAGGCCGAGGTGCTCCTGCGGCGCGGCTGGCTGCGCCGGGACGCGCAGGACCGGCTGTGGCTCACGGAGGAGGGGGAGCGGGCCCGCGTCGACCTGAAGGCCAACGCCCCGGCGATCCGCGCCGCCCTCCACGAGGGCATCGACGACGCCGACTACGTCACCGCGGTGAAGGTGCTCCGGCAGCTGGTCCGCAACGCGGGCGGCACCGCCCTGTGACGCGGCCGCGCCCCGGCGCCGGTTCGCCTATTGTGCGGCGTATGACCGAACAAGCAGAGCAGCAGCCGCCCTTGCAGCCCATGCCCGCCGACTGGCGGCGCGCCCTCGCGGTGGTCGCCCACCCCGACGACCTGGAGTACGGCTGTGCCGCGGCCATCGCCGACTGGACCGACGGCGGCCGCGAGGTCTCCTACCTCCTCGCCACGCGCGGCGAGGCGGGCATCGACGGGGTCGCCCCGGGCGAGTGCGGCCCGCTGCGCGAGGCCGAGCAGCGCGCCAGCGCGGCGGTCGTCGGGGTGACGGCGGTGGAGTTCCTCGACCACCGCGACGGTGTCGTCGAGTACGGCCTCGGCCTGCGCCGGGACATCGCCGCGGCCATCCGGCGGTACCGCCCCGAGCTGGTGATCACCCTCAACCACCGGGACACCTGGGGCGGAGCCGACGGCGGGGGCTACTGGAACACCCCCGACCACAAGGCCGTCGGCCGGGCCGTGCTGGACGCCGCCGCCGACGCGGGCAACCGGTGGATCTTCCCCGAACTCGTCTCGGAGCAGGGCCTGGAGCCGTGGGACGGGGTGCGCTGGGTCGCGGTGGCGGGCACCTCCACCCCGACCCACGCCGTCGACGCCGGACCCGGCCTGGAGCGCGCGATCCGGTCCCTGCTGGAGCACAAGGCGTACATCGCCGCGCTGACCGACCAGGACCCGCAGGAGTACGTACGGAACTTCCTGACCGGTAACGTCCAGCAGGCGGCGGCCCGTTTCGGCGGCCGCCCGGCGGTGCCGTTCGAGGTCTTCCCCCGCTGAGCCCGCCACCCTAGGCTGACGCTCCGTCAGACGGCCTCGGGGGTGCGGAACGTGATCGACACGGTCAGCGGGGAGATCGCGGAGGGTGCGGAGCGCATCCGGCTGGACGTCGAGGACGGCATCGCGCTCCTCACCCTCTGCCGCCCGGACAAGCTCAACGGCTGGAGCTGGGAGTCCACCCGCCAGCTGGGCCTGCTGGCCGACCGGATCCGCTTCGATCCCGCCGTCCGCGCGGTCCTGCTGCGCGCGGAGGGCCGGGCCTTCTGCGCGGGCATCGACGTGACCGCCCCCGGCGGAGCCATCACGGGCGGCTCCGCCGCCGAACGGACCCGGAACTACTACGAGGGCATCCGCTGGGTCCACGAGCGCTTCTCCGTCCTCGCCCGCCTGCCCCAGCCCGTCGTCGCCGCCGTCCAGGGCCACTGCCTGGGCTTCGGCTTCGAACTGGCCCTGATGGCCGACATCCGCGTCGCCGCCGACGACGCCGTCTTCGCCCTCCCGGAAGCCCGCCTGGGCGTGGCCGTGGACGCCGGCGGCGACCTGCGGATCGCCCGCGAGGCCGGTGCGGGCTGGGCCAAGTTCCTCGCCCTGACCGGCCGCAGCATCGACGCGGCCACCGCAGAGCGCCTGGGACTCGTCCAACTGGTCGTCCCCCCGGACGAGCTGGACCCCGCAGCCCGCGCGCTGACGGCCGAGATCGCCGCGAACGCCCCGCTCGCCGTCCAGGCCATCAAGCGGGCGGTCGACGCCTACGCCGACGCCGCCCTGCCCGCCGCACTGGACCGGGTGGCCATGGCCGCCGCGCTCACCCTCACCTCCGAGGACGCCGCGGAGGGCTACGGCGCCAAGGCGGCCCGCCGGACCCCGCGCTTCAGGGGAGCGTGAGCACCGGCCGCACCGAGAAGCCGTCCCACGCGTCCTCCCCCTCCGGCCCGTACGCGAACTCCGCCGCACCCGGGTTGCGCTGCGCCGTGGCCAGCGGCAGCCACCCCAGCAGCCGGCCGTACCCGCCGCAGACGGCCTCCCCGCCGTCCCCGCCGTGCACGGCCGCCATGCCACCGCTGAGCTCCGTCGTGTAGCTGTCGTAGGCGATGTGCAGCCCGAAGGCGTTCGGCTCGTGCCGGATCCCGCCCGGCCCGTACGCCTCCTCCTCCAGCGGGCAGGCGTCGCCCCACCGGAACAGGGTGCGCGCCCCCGCCCCGCAGGCGTGCTCCCACTCGTCGGCGTCCGGCATCCGCAGCCCCCGCCCGGCGAGTTCGTCCGGGGTGTCCTGCGGCAGCTCCTCCAGTTCCTCGTCCTCCACCGCCATGAGCACGGTGGCCAGCTCCACGGTCCGCACCGGGCTCAGCTGCCCGGCGAGATGGGCCGCGAGGTCCGGTGCGGAGGCGAAGCCCTCCGCCAGGCTCCGCGCGTAGTCGGCCTCCTGCCCGGGCGCCGGGCGCCAGGCCCCGGCGTCGAAGCCGAGGCGCACACGGCCGCCGGGTATCAGCGCGAAGTCCTGGCCGTCCCGCTCGATCCGCACCCGGTGCAGCGGTCCGCCCAGGTGCCCGGCCGTCTCGACCCGGAGCAGCCGCCCGTCCACGCACGCGGCGGCCTCCTCCGCGAACCGGCGGGCGGCGTCGGGTCCGAGGGAGCGCCAGCGCTCGAAGGTCATTCCGGCGAGGCTCATGCGCGCCCCCGCTCCGGAGCCGTGCCGCGCTCCCGGGGCGCGGGCGCCGGCGGTCTCGCGGCGCGCTCCAGCGGGCCCTCGGGGTCGTACGGGCCGTCCGGGGGTGCCGTCAACAGCCCGACGACCCCGCCCTCCGGACCGGTGTACCGCCGGGCTTCGAGCGCGGCGATCCGCTCCGGTGCGGCGGGGGCGAAGCCCGGCCGGCCCAGCGGCGGCTGCTCCGGGGCCAGGGCGCGCATGGCCGTCTCCCGCTCGGCGCTCCAGGTGCGCAGGAAGGGTTCCCAGTCGTCGATCCTCATGCCCCGATGGTGCCGCATCCCACTGACAGCCTCACGGATGGAACGGCCCGCGTCCCAGCTGCTCGCGCACCGGCACCACCTCCGGCTGGACCAGGGCCCGGCGCTGCCAGTTCGCCCCGTCCACCACCAGGGTGTGGCCGGTGACGAAACGGGCGTAGGGCGAGGCCAGGAAGGTGGCGGCCCAGCCGAGTTCGCGCGGGGCGCCCACCCGCAGGGCGGGCTGGCGGCCGTCCTTGGAGTCCGGGGCGGCGCGCTCCAGTCCGTCCCGGACGTCCTCGGTCATGTCGGCGTGCGGGAACAGCCCGGGCACGAGCCCGTTGACGCGGATCCCGTACGGGCCCCACTCCACCGCGAGGGTCTCCACCAGGTTCTTCACCCCGGCCTTGGCGGCGGCGCTGTGGGCGAAGCCGGGCCCGCCGGTCCAGGCGTACGAGGCGCCGACGCTGACGATGGCCCCCGGGGTGCCGGCCGCGAGGTGGCGCCGGCCGAACTCGCGGGTCATGAACCAGGTGCCCGTCAGGGTGGTGTCGACCACCGCCCGCCAGGCGTTGGGGGACAGGTCCTCGGCGGGGCTGGGGAAGTTCGCCGCCGCGTTGTTGACCAGCACGTCGGGCGGCCCCAGCGCGGCCCCGGCGGCCTCGAAGACCTCCGCGACCCGCTCGGGGTCCCGGATGTCGCAGACGGCGGCCGCCACCCGGCCGGCTCCGGGTACGGCCGCCAGCTCCTCCCGCGCCGCCTCCAGCGGCCCGGCGCGGCGCCCCGCGATCAGCAGGTCGGCGCCGAGCCGGGCGAACTCGGCGGCGATGGCCTTGCCCAGCCCGGTGCCGCCGCCGGTCACGAGGACCACCTGCCCCGCGTACGTGCCCGGGGGCAGGGCGGCGGCGCCGAGCGGAGGGGGTGCGGGCAGGCCGCGCCTGATCTCGTCCGTCATGGGCCATCGATAGCGCGCGGACGCGCAGATCGCCATGCCCGTGACGGCGGCGCCTACTCCGGCAGGTACGCCTGCTTCGTCGCGCAGGTCCAGATCACCGGCTTCAGGGTGCCGCCCGCGTTGACGGCGGCACCGCCGACCCGGCCGTCGTCGGAGACCGACTGTGCGGCGCTCGCCTGGTTCGCGGCGAGCCGGGGCAGGGCGAGCAGCGGTCCCGTGCCCGTCCACAGCTGTGCCTGGTCGGGGAGGGTCTGCTCGTCCGGGTGGAACGCGGCGGTCCCGACGGAGACGTTCGTCGTCGGGCTGATCGCCTCGATGGTGCCGTACGGGTGGGTGTTCAGCACCCCGGGGGCGGTGACGGGCCCGGTGTACGGCGGGGTCCAGGTCACCGGCCGGTACTGGTGGCCCATGCCGTTCCAGTCGTAGCCGACGACGCGGCCGCTCTCGTCGAGGTCCTGCACCCAGCTGTCGTTCGCGGTGCGGGCGAGGGCCCGGGCCGGTCCGCCGTCCGCGGGCCAGAGCACGGGGTAGCTGTCCTCCAGGCGCTGGCCGGTCTCCGGGACCTCGTAGTCCTCGCGGGCGATGCCGAGGACGTCGCCCTTGTTGTTGACGCCGGTGACCAGCTCGACCCGGGTGCCGGGCGCGGCGTCCGCCGGCAGCGGCAGGTCACGGACCTTCTGGCCGTCCTTCCACACCGTGCCGAGGCCGGAACGGGTGCGCGAGACCACGTACCCGGCGTCGTTGACGTCGGCGTCGTCGGACAGCCAGTCGCTCCCGGGCAGCCGGGTGACCGCCGCGTCGCCGGCGCGGTAGGTGAAGAGGTAGCCCTCGGCGCCGTGGACGGCGCCCACCATCAGCCCGCTCCTGTTGACGGCGAGCACCGCGCCCGAGAGGCCGGCTGCGGGCACGGGGACCTTGTGCAGCCTGGTGCCGGTCCAGTACACGGGCTTTCCGGCGGAGCGGCCCGCGGACAGGTTGCCGGCGCCGAGGGCGAGGACGCCCTCGGTCTGCTCGTTGCCCGCGTGATAGCCGCCGGACCCGATGGAGCCGAGGACCTGGATCCGGGGCGTGCACGCGGTCGCGGCCACCGCCGGTCCGGCGGCGGTGACGAGGCCGGCCAGGACGAGGGCGGCGGCGGCCGCCGAGCCGGCGCTCCGCACGCGTGTGCTGTTCATCGTTCTTCCCCCTGTGGTGTGTGCTCGTGGCGCAGCCGCGCGCCCGGGGAGCGGTCGGCTCCGGGCGCGCGGGATCCCCTGGTGCGTCATATGCCCTGTGCAAGCGGCCTGTTGATGTTATCCCCGGGCACTGCCGTTCATCCCTCGTTCGCGCGTCCGATTACCGGAGCGGGGCCCGCGCCCGCGCGGACCGGACAGGGACGGGCCGTGCCGGTGGCCGGGCGCAGGGTTCCCAAGGCAGCAAGCGACCGCTTAGTATGCCGCCCGAGCGTGGTCCCTCGACGGCGGCTGGAGGCCCCGGATGCAGGCATGGCGAGTACACACGACCGGTGAACCCCGCGAGGCCATGCGCCTCCAGGAGGTCCCCGAACCGGTGCCCGGCGAGGGCGAGGTGAAACTCCGGGTGCTCGCGGCGAACGTCAACTTCCCCGACGCCCTGCTCGTCCGGGGCCAGTACCAGATCCGCCCGCCGCTGCCCTTCACCCCCGGCGTCGAGATCTGCGGCCTGACCGCCGACGGCCGCCGCGTCATCGCCAACCCGAGCCTGCCCCACGGCGGATTCGCCGAGTACGTCACCGCCCCCGCACGCGCCCTGCTCCCCGCCCCCGACAGCCTTGACGACGCCGAAGCGGCCGCCCTGCACATCGGCTACCAGACCGGCTGGTTCGGCCTCCACCGCAGGGCCCGCCTCCGCCACGGCGAGACCCTCCTCGTGCACGCCGCCGCCGGCGGGGTCGGCAGCGCCGCCGTCCAGCTCGGCAAGGCCGCCGGGGCCACCGTCATCGGGGTCGTCGGCGGCAAGGCCAAGGCCCGCACCGCCGAGGAGCTCGGCTGCGACCTCGTCATCGACCGCACCGCCGAGGACGTCGTCGCCCGCGTCAAGGAGTTCACCGGCGGACACGGCGCCGACGTCGTCTACGACCCGGTCGGCGGAGACTCCTACACCGCCTCCGCCAAATGCGTCGCCTTCGAGGGCCGCATCGTCGTCGTCGGCTTCGCCAGCGGCACCGTCCCCGCCCCCGCCCTCAACCACGCCCTGGTGAAGAACTACGCCGTACTGGGCCTGCACTGGGGCCTGTACGCAGCCAAGGACCCCGCCGCGATCCTCGCCTGCCACACCGAACTCACCCGCCTCGCCGCCGAAGGCGCCGTCAAACCCCTGGTCAGCGAACGCGTCCCGCTCCACGCCGCGGCCGACGCCGTCCAGCGGCTCGCCGACGGCACCACCACCGGCCGGCTGGTCGTCGTACCGGCCCCGGACGCCGGAGCCGGCCGGTGACGCCCGACGCCGAGGACCTCCTCGCCCGCACCCGCGCCCTGCTCGACGCGCACCCGCCCGCCACCACCGCCCCCGCCGACTTCCTGCGCGCCCGCTTCGACGCCGGACTCGCCTGGGTCCACTACCCCGAAGGACTCGGCGGCCTCGGCGCGCCCCGCACCCTCCAGGCCGTCGTCGACGCCGGACTGGAGGCCGCCGGAGCCCCGGACAACGACCCCCGCCGGATCGGCATCGGCCTCGGCATGGCCGCGCCCACGATCCTCGCCCACGGCACCGAGGAGCAGAAGAACCGCTTCCTGCGCCCCCTGTGGCTGGGCGAGGAGGTCTGGTGCCAGCTCTTCAGCGAGCCCGGCGCCGGCTCGGACCTCGCCGCCCTCGGCACCCGCGCCGTCCTCGACGAGACGGCCGGCGCATGGGTCGTCGACGGCCAGAAGGTGTGGACCTCCAGCGCCCACACC
The DNA here is from genome assembly GCF_056435605.1 of Streptomyces sp. NPDC043896. Classification (NCBI taxonomy): domain Bacteria; kingdom Bacillati; phylum Actinomycetota; class Actinomycetes; order Kitasatosporales; family Streptomycetaceae; genus Streptomyces; species Streptomyces sp. NPDC043896. The sequence continues at coordinate 1,972 of NZ_JBWKEE010000008.1, read as the reverse complement.
GCCCGCTGGGGCATCCTCCTCGCCCGCACCGACCCCACCCTGCCCAAACACCAGGGCATCACCTACTTCCTGTGCGACATGCACGCCCCCGGAGTCGAGGTCCGGCCGCTGCGCCAGATCACCGGAGAGGCCGAGTTCAACGAGGTCTTCCTCACCGGGGTCCGCATCCCCGACACCCACCGCCTCGGCGCCGTCGGCCAGGGCTGGGCCGTCGCCCGCACCACGCTGATGAACGAACGCGTCTCCATCGGCGGCATGCGGATCCCCCGCGAGGGCGGCATGATCGCCCCCGTCGCCGCCGCCTGGCGCGCACGCCCCGCCCTGCGCACCCACGCCCTGCACCAGCGGCTGCTGGAACTGTGGGTGGAGGCCGAGGTGGCCCGCCTCACCGGCGAACGGCTGCGCCAGCAGCTCGCCGCCGGCCGGCCCGGCCCCGAGGGCAGCGGGATGAAGCTCACCTTCGCCCGCCTCAACCAGGAGATCAGCGGCCTGGAAGTGGAACTCCTCGGCGCGGAAGGGCTCCTGTACGAGGACTGGACCATGCGCCGCCCCGGGATCGTCGACTTCACCGGCCGCGACGCCGGCTACCGCTACCTGCGCGCCAAGGGCAACAGCATCGAGGGCGGCACCAGCGAGATCCTCCTCAACATCGTCGCCGAACGCGTCCTCGGACTGCCCGCCGAACCGCGCGACGACAAGGACACCGCCTGGAAGGACCTCGCCCGATGACCGCACAGCCGCACGCCGCACCCGAGCCCGTCGCGGCCGCCCCCAGCACCCCCCATGACCTCCTCTACTCGGAGACCGAGGAGGAACTCCGCACGGCCGTACGGTCCCTGCTCGCCGACCGCTGCGCCCCCTCGGCCGTCCTCGCCCGCGCCGAGACCGGCCACCCCCACGACCCCGGGCTGTGGCACACCCTGGCCGCCGGTATCGGCGCCGCCGGACTGCTCGTCCCCGAGAAGCTCGGCGGAGCGGGCGCGAGCCACCGCGAGGCCGCCGTCGTCCTGGAGGAACTCGGCCGGGCCGTCGCACCCGTGCCGTACCTGACGGGATCCGTCCTGGCGACGGAGATCCTGCTCGCCGTCGCCTGCGACAACGCCGAAGCCGCCGCCCTGGTGTCACAGACCGCGACCGGCGGCCTGATCTGCGTCCCCGCCCTCCCGCTCACCCTCGCACCCGGCGCGCCCCTGCCGGCGCCGGTCCACGACAGCGGCGGCGGCGTGCTCAGCGGCACCGTCACCCCGGTCGCCGACGCGGCCGCAGCCGACGTCCTGCTGGTCCTCGCCGACACCGGCCTGTACGCGGTCCCCGCCGGCCGCACCGCCCTGACCGCCCTCGTCCCGCTGGACCTCACCCGGCCGCTTTCCGGCGTCACCCTCGACGGCGCCGCCGGCACCCTCCTCGCGGACCCCGCGGCCGCCCGGGCGGCCATCGCCGGGGCGCTGCTGTCCGGCGCCGGGCTCCTGGCGTCCGAGCAGCTGGGGCTCGCCGAGTGGTGCCTGTCCGAGACCGTCGCGCACGTCCGGGGCCGGCACCAGTTCAACCGCCCCGTCGGCTCCTTCCAGGCCCTCAAGCACCGCCTCGCCCGGCTGTGGCTGGACGTCGCCTCCGCCCGCGCGGCGGCCCGGGCCGCCGCCGACGCCCTGGCCGCCGGGGCACCGGACGCCCCGCTCACGGTGGCCGTCGCCCAGGCGTACTGCTCCGGGGTCGCCGTCCGAGCGGCCGAGGAGTGCGTCCAGCTCCACGGCGGCATCGGCATGACCTGGGAACACCCCGCCCACCTCTACCTCAAGCGCGCCAAGGCCGACTCCCTCGCCCTCGGCACCGCCGCCCACCACCGCGGCCTGGTCGCCGACTTCGCGGAACTCCCCGCCCCCTAGATGAATGAGTCCGATGTTGGTGCTGGTCGCGACCATGGCGAAGGGCGCCCGTTGGTCAGTGTGTGAAGACAAACCTGGACGCCCTTCTG